>NZ_JAQNDK010000003.1:718000-1077000 GCF_028368935.1 Sorangium aterium
GCGGTCGATGAGGCCGAGGTGAAGGCCGAGACGATGGCGGACGTGGTGGTCATGAACGGCCCGCGCCACTGGATGATCGACAGCTTCGAGGGCTCGAAGGTGCTCGATCCGGAGGTACGCAGGCTCGGCGGCATCGAGATGCGCAAGACGGGCACGCTCACCGTCGCGCTCGCCGAGGCCTCGAGCAAGGCGAAGCCCTACGAGACACGCACCGTGCGACGCGACACGACGTGGGGCTACGACGCGGGCAAGACCGTCTACGAGCTCGTCGATCCGGAGGGCGCGGTCTACGACATGCAGTCGTACAGCGTGCAGGAGGTGCAGCAGGACGAGGCGTCGCTCGCGAAGCTCGGCGAGACGTTGACGCTCCCCGCCGGCTGGGCCTTTCGAACGCGGGTGATCGACGAAAAGCTCGAGGTGGAGGCGGTGGACGGGCTCGCCGTCGTGGTGCAAGACGGCTTCGGGAATACCTATCAGCGCTCGCAGCAATAGAAGGCGAACGGGGGCGCGGCGTTCAGCGGAGACCCCACGCCTCCGGGGCGGCGAGCTGAAGCGCCCTGTCGGTCACTCCCGCAGCATCTGCCCGCGCCCGGTCCTCGCCTGCAGCTCGTCGATGCGCTTCGACGCCTCCGCCTTGGTCAGGTTCGCCTCGAAGTCCACGCCCGCCTCCTGGGAGAGCGTCTGGAGATACGAGGCCTGCGCGCCTGTCATCGGCTCGTCGCCCGTCTTCCACTGCTCGGGGTCCTTGCGCGTGTTCTCGACGCCGGCGGGCCCTTCCGCGCCGCCGGCGACGCCCACGGCGTCCCGCAATTCGTCGATCTTCTCGGACGCCTCCGCCTTGGTCAGGTCCTCGGGGACCTCTTCGCCCTGCTGCTCCGCGAGCGTGTGCAGGTACGACGCCTGCGCGCCCGTCATCGGCTCGTCGCCCGTCTTCCAGTCGCGCGGATCCTTCTGGACGTTCGACGGCCGCTGTTCGCCTGCTTGCCCCGCAGCCCTGGGATCGGCGGCCTGCTGGTCTTTTTGCGTGCTCATCTCCGGTTTCCTAATCCCGGGAGGGCGCGTGGCAAGCCCGCGAGGACGCCGAACGACGCTCGTCGCGCCCCGAGCCAGGCTGGGGTAACACTCCTCGAACACCACGTCTTCGCGGCGCGAGGGTGAGGAGGGATCGATGTCGAAAATCGCACTCGTTACAGGCGCGAACCAGGGCCTCGGTTACGCGATGGTGGCCCGTCTGTGCCAGGAGCTGCCGCCGGGCAGCACCGTGTACCTGGGGGCGCGGGATCCGGAGCGCGGCGAGGCGGCCGTGGCGCGCCTGCGCGAGCAAGGCCTGCAGCCGTCCCTGGCCCGGCTGGACGTGACCGACGACACCAGCGTCCAGGCCCTGGCGGAGACGGTGGCGCGCCGTCACGGCGGCATAGATATCGTGCTCTCGAACGCGGCCGCGCGCATCGGGAAGGACGTGCCCCAGGCGGTCCAGGTCCGCACCTTCATCGACACGAACAACCACGGCACCTACCGGATGATCCGCGCCTTCGGGCACCTGCTGCGCGACGGCGGGCGGTTCCTCGTGGTCGCGAGCTCCTTCGGCTCCCTCGGCAAGCTGGATTCGCGGCTGCACGACCGCTTCGACCCCGCCACGCGATCTCTCGAGGACATCGAGCGCGTCATGGACGAGTACGTCGAGCTTGTCGAGCGCGGCGAAGCAGAGCTCCACCACTGGCCAGCGTGGATCAATATCCCGTCCAAGGTCGCGCAGGTCGCCTCGATGAAGATCTATGCGCGCCAGCGACAGGCCGAGGCCACAGAGCGCGGGCTCACCATCGCCGCGCTCTGCCCCGGGCTCGTGGACACCGACGCGTCGCGCCCGTGGTTCGACGACATGTCGTCGGCCCAGTCGCCGGCGGATGCCGCAAAGAACGTCCTCTGGATCTGCACGGAACCCGCCGAGTCGGCGCGCGTGGTTCATGGTGAGCTCGTACAGCACCGCCGGGTAATTCCCTGGTTGTGACGCGGCGGTCGATCCGCCGCGCGAAGCGCGCGACGCCGATCGGGTCACGAAAATCGCCCGGACTGTTCGCCGCTACCTGGCGGGCCGGACCCTGGTGGCGGGTGGCCGAGATCGGCGTGATGCCTCGCGGCAGGAGGAGGCGGCCACCGCCGCGGCCGGGCGGCCGGGCGGTCGGGCGACAGCGCTCCATCCTGGATCGGCGCTGCGCTCCATTCTGGATCGGCGCCGCGCCTGTCGCGGGTCGCCGGCGCGCGGCGCGGCCCCGAAACGCCTCCTTCGCCATGCCCCCTGAGTGGCCCGCTTCCTGCGAAAGCCGGACTCGCGAGGTAGAGGTCATGACGCACATCGAGCAGCGCAGGGTCATCATCCACGAGGGCGGCGTGCCGGGCGGCGCCGCGGCGGTCCTCCACGCGGACGATCACGGGAACGGGGCGGCCGGTCGCGGGCGGTACGATCAGGGCTGGCGCGCCGGCAAGCCGGCCGAAGATCCAGAGAAGCTCAAGAAGTGGGGCCGTATCAGCGCGAAGCCGAGCGAGTACCTGATTCACATGCGGCGGGGTAGCCTCCGGCCCACCTCCGGTCAGGGCGCCTCGTGCTTCAAGCTCCCGGGCGACAGCGTCGCCGTCGTGCCGACCACGGTCCAGAAGCTCCAGTTCACGGCGGACCAGGTCACCCTCGAGAAGGTCGGTGTCGAGGTCACTGGGCTCGCCGTTTACCGCATCGTGGAGCCGCTCATCGCGTTCCGGATGCTGAACTTCTCGTTCCCGGAGCGCGCGCAGGAGAAGCTCGAGGCGCTCCTCGTCGACATGTTTGCCGGCGCCGTGCGCCGGCTGGTCGCGAACCTCTCCGTCGAGGAATGCCTGACGCGGCGGAAGGAAGGGCTCGCCAGCGAGCTGATACGAGAGATCGTGCCCGTCGTCTCCGGGCGCGGCAGCACCGAGGACGCCACCGACAAGGGGTGGGGCGTCCTCATCGATACCATCGAGATCCAGGACGTCCGCATCCTCTCTCCGGCGGTGTTCGGCAACCTGCAGGCGCACTATCGCCAGGAGCAGGAGCGGAAGGCCAGGGAGGCGTCGCTGCTCACCGAGCGCGCGGTCCGGCAGGGCGAGGCCGAGGCGCAGCGCGCGATCGAGCTGACCAAGCTCTCCGCCGAGGTCGAGCTGCGCACGCGACGCCAGGAGACCAGCGAGAAGGCCCGGCTCGAGGAGCTCGCCTCCGAGGCGCGGGTGTCGGAGGCGAAGCTCGTGTCCGAGCGGGCGGCCCGGGAGCGGCAGATCACGCTCGACAGCGAGATCGAGCTCAGGAAGCTCGCGGCCGACGTCAGCCTCAAGCAGCAGCGACAGGCGACGAGCGAGCAGGGCAAGCTCGAGGAGCTCGCGGCCGAGGCGCGGCTGAAGGAGACGCGGCTGGCCCACGAGCAGCAGATCGCGGCGCTCACGCTGAGGGCCGAGATCGAGAAGACGACGCTCGAGGCGGAGGCGGCCGCGGCGCGCCACGCGGCGAAGATGGCCGCGAGCGCCCATGAGATCGACCTGCTCAGGCAGCGCGCGGCGATCGCGGGCGCGCGCCGGCTCGTGGCCGAGGCCGAGCTCTCCATCGCCGAGATTGAGGCGAGAAAGGCGCGGCTCACGCAGGAGCTCGAGCTCGACCGCGCGCGGGCGCTCCGGGAGATCGAGAACACCGTGTCGCCGGAGATCATCCGGTTGACGGTCGCGCAGCAGATGCCGGCGCTCGCCGCCGCGTTCCAGCAGCGGATGGGAGAGGTGCACATCACGGCCGTCGATGGGGCGAACCCGTTCGGATACATCGCGGCGGCCGTGGAGGGGGTGATGGGTCTGGCGCGCGCGGCAGGGCTCGAGGTGCCGCCGGCGCGCGCGCAGAAGGCGGAGCTGACCGAGGAGAGCGGGCCGGACAGCAGCCGGCGTTGAGCCCGGCGACGTGAAACGCGACTTCATGCGGATCGGCGAACCCTGTGCGTCGCGAGTCCCCCACACGAGCGGTCGTGACGCGCCGACGGGAGCGTTGCGCAACAGCGCAATCCGTTGCGGATCATGACAGGGCATTGCGCTCAGCTCCTCGCTGTCTGAAGCGTTTCGCCGAGACCTCCACGCATCTCGCGCCGGCACGTGGGTTGCCGTGCAGCCACGCCGCAACGAAACCACGGCGTGTCGCCGCGGCGGCAGGCCAGAACCCATCAGACATCACAGGAGGTTTCCCCCGTGAGTGAATCACCGATGTTTTCGACCATGGTCCTCCCCCAGGAGCTCGTCGCGGACGACGTGATCGGTCTCCGAGATCAGATGAGCGCGCGCATCGCGGCGCTGCTCCGGCCCAAGGGCGGCAAGCGCAAGGAGGGCGACGCGCCGCTGCCCAGGGGGATCGAGCCCATCGCGGCGCTGCCGCCGCACATCGACAGGCCGTGGAAGCGCTTCGACGCGGCCGCGACAGAGCTTCAGGATTTCCGCGGCGTGCGGGCGAGCGCGCAGGCCGACCAGCGCCATTCCGGGACGAGCGAGGCCGAGCGGAGCGCGGCGAACACCGACAGCGACGACCGATGGCGCGCGCTCGAGCAGTGGAACGCGGGCGCCGCCGGGCTCTCCGAGGATGGGCAGACGCCATCGCCTGCCGATGCGCGCTGGCTGTACGGGCAGCTCTTTCCCGCGCCCGAGGGGCTTCGCTTCATCACGCGCCGGCCCCGGGTCCAGTGGGCTGCGATGGTGCAGCGGATGAAGACGCTGGAGGAGGAGCGCGCGCAGGCGGTGATCGAGCAGTTCGGCGGGACCCGGCACTACCGGCAGCTCGTCGCCGCCCACGCGCGCTTCGGCGAGGCCTACGGCTTCACGACCGTGGTCCTCGCCAAGGAGGGCGGGCCGACCGACGGCCGGCCGCAGTGGAGCGCCGCCCGGGATGCGCTGCGGAGCCTGATCCAGAAGATCGAGAGCCACGCCGACCCGGAGATCCCGGGGAGCGAGGCGCTGGCCGCGTTCCTGCTGGCGCCGTACGTCGAGATGGTCGACGACCTCGCGAAGCCCCGTCGAAGAGCCCCCGCCACAAAGCCCGAAGCCGTCCCGGCGCCACCGCTCGGGGCGGGCAGCACGCCGTGAACCCATCCGGGTGAGCCGGCTCCTCCACGCGGGAGACGAGTGGCACTCGTCTCCCGGTGGACGTGGCTCCAAGAAAAGACGAGTGGCACTCGTCTCGCGGTGGACGTGGCTCCAAGAAAAGACGAGTGGCGCTCGTCTCGCGATGGACGTGCCTCCAAGAAAAGACGAGTAGCACTCATCTCGCGGTGGACATGCCTCCAAGACTTCCGCGGCAGCTCGCCCGCTCCAGGCGCAGCGCTGGCGGCGTGTGGCCTCCGGCGGGCACACGTCCCCGTCGCCCCCCTTCCTCGCGCTCGCGTCACGCCGCCTCGCACCCCGCTGGGTCGCGCGCTCGGGCCACGGCCGGCCCCTCGGTCGGCAGCCAAGTGGACCAAGATAGCGGTCACCACCTCGGGATCGTGAAGGTCCGCGATCACCCGACGCCGACCGCCACAAGGGCAGGCGACGACACCTTCGAGGTACACGCGGCGAAGCAAACGGGCCCAGTCGATACGCGCGCCGACGACCTGCGCCACGCCGCTGCCGAGGCTGGTCCTGCCTGGGCTCGAGCGCGGCACGTCGCCCTCCTCGGGCACCTCGTCACGCCTCGCGCCCCCATCGACGAGGGTCGCCGCCGCGTTGCCGTCCTCCTTCTCCTTGCCCTTGCGCCTCTTCCGCTTCGGGGCGTCGTGGGCTGCCTTCGCCGCCGCAACGCCTCCGCGGCCGTACACCACGACGGCGGCGCGCCACGGCGCGTTCGGCCCGAGCACGCCCCGTAGATGGATCCCCGCGCGCGACCCTAGTCCGCAGCCGAGCTTTGACCAGACGGCACCGCGCCTCCTGGCGCGTGAGCGCCTCGATACCTTCCGCGTGAGCGCACCGTTGAACGATCTCAGAGCGGGCGGGCACTCACCGAAGGAGCACCGACGCCAGGTCGCCGGCCCGTCCGTAGACCTGGGTCGCCGGTGCTCTCACGCGCCAAATCTCCCGCTGTTCTCGGGAGCTCGCGGCGCGCGTTCTGCTTCCACCCAATTCGACGGCGTTTTTCGGAATCTCGGTCTTCGACCGCCCTTCCGAAAAGCCGCAGATCAGCGCTCGATACCCTCGAACGCCGGTTCAGGTCGCACTTTTCCCCGAGGAGCTCGCATGAATCGTAGTCGTTATTTGTTCTCGGCGCTGTCCTTCCTATCCGCTCTCGTGGTCGTCGCGTGCAGCGACGCCGAGAAGGGCAGCAGCGGCTCATCCGGCTCCGGTCCGGAGAACGGCAACCCGGAAGCGCTGCCGTGCGACGTCGACAAGATCCTCTCCACGAAGTGCCAGACCTGTCACGGGGCGTCCCCGAAGTTCGGCGCGCCGTTCCCGCTGGTCGACCGGAGCGATCTGGTCGCGCCCGCGGTGAGCGATCCCAACAAGAAGGTCTACGAGCTCGTCGCCGCACGCGCCCGCGACAACGCGCGCCCCATGCCTCCGCCCCCAACCGAGCGCCTGACCGCCGCGGAGCTCGCGATCTTCGATCAATGGATCGCCGCCGGCATGCCGGCCGGTAAAGACACGTGCGTCGACCCGGGCGGCGGCGGAACGATCGACCCTCCGACCCTGAGCTGCACACCGGATGTCCTGCTAGCGCCGTCCGCGCCTTACGTCATGCCGAAGGGCGTCCAGGACCAGTATATGTGTTATGGGGTCGATGTAGAGATCGGCCAGAAACGACACCTCGTCGGGGTCGTGCCCCACATCGACAACAGCACCATTGTACACCATATCCTGCTCTTCAAGGCGGATGAGGCGTCTCCCTCGACGCCCACGCCGTGCAATGGGGGCGACATCATGGGGGCTCTTTTGGCCGTCTGGGCGCCCGGCGGCAAGGCCACGGAGCTGCCGCTAGAGGCGGGCTTCCCGCTGGAAGGCACGGCACACTTCACAATCCAGGTGCACTACAGCAACATCAAGGGCCTCGACGGGCAGCAAGACAGCACCGGCTTCGACGTCTGCACGACGACGGAGCTCCGCCCCAACGACGCCGGCATCTTCATGTTCGGCACAGAAGACATCAACATCCCGCCTCACGGCTCGCTCGACGTGAGCTGCGATTACCAGTTCCCGCCGGATATGGGGGCGCTCTCGGTAATCAGTGTTATGCCGCACATGCACACCCTCGGCAAGCACCTGTCGAGCAACACGGTGCCCACGGACGGCAGCGAGCCGAGCAACCTGGGGCTCGCCGATCCGTGGAACTTCGACAACCAGATCTGGTACGATAACGATACCATCCTTCGAGGCGGCGACACCGTGAGGACGCGTTGCGCGTGGGACAACCCGGGCAACAGTGCCGTGGAATTCGGGGACCGGACGCTGGATGAGATGTGTTATAATTTCGTGATGTACTATCCGTCTCAAGAGCTAGAGTCAACGGTGGGGGACTGGACTTCTCCGGCGGACGACGTGTCCTGTGTGACGACAAAATAGACCAGCTCGTGAAAGACGCGCGGCCTGTGCCCAAGCGGAGGCGCGCGCCGTTCGGTGAGAGCGCTCGTAAGCCTGGCGAACAGGAGCACAGCGCGCGCCGCCGGGCGCCTTCGAGGGTCTCTTCGATCCGCGCGCCACCCCGAACGGCCGCTCGGGCCGCCGGAATCGAGGGCGCCGACAGGGCTCAGACCCTCGACTTTCCGCTTGATGTGCCGCCGCCCCCGCTGGCCGCGTTATGATGGTGCACGGAACACGGCCCCATCCGGTGACCCCGGTGGGGCCGCTGACGGCCCCGCCGCACCGAGCTGACCCGGCGCCCGTACTTCGAGAGACCCCATGCGCAACACCGGAAAAATCGTCCGCTGGCTGGACGACAAGGGCTTTGGCTTTATCGCGCCGGCCGACGGCGGCCCCGAGGCCTTTGTGCACATCAAGTCGCTGCCGCGCGGCCAGCGCCCCGCGGTGGGCGCCACGGTCCGCTATCGTGCGGCTCGCGACGCGCAGGGCCGCGTCCGCGCCGAGGACGTCGAATTGGCCGGCGCCAGCGCCAGCCTGGGCCCGGCGAGCCGCGCCCTGCTGGTGGCGCTGCCCTTCCTCGCGCTGGTGACAGCGCTGGCCGCCCTGGGGCGCGTGCCGCGTGTGCTGCCCTGGCTCTACCTCGGCGCCAGCCTGGTGACGCTGCTGGTCTATTACAAGGACAAGCGCGCCGCCGCGCGCGGCGCCTGGCGCACGCCGGAGCAGACCCTGCACCTGCTGGCGCTGGTCGGCGGTTGGCCAGGCGCGCTGTATGCGCAGCAGTTGCTGCGCCACAAATCCAGCAAGCGCTCCTTCCGCGTCGTGTTCTGGCTGACGCTGGCGCTGAACGTCGCCGGCCTCGGCTACCTGGCCTCCGACCATGGCGCCGGCGCCCGTGCGGGGATCGACCGGGTCACGGCACCGCTGGCCGCCGACCGGGATGCCCTGCCCCTCAATGACTCCCGGAGACTCCCATGAGCGCTACCCCCATCCGCTTTGACGTCGTCTCGCGGTGGACATCCGGCCCCCGTTTCCTGCACACCCCTTGAGTACGTCCGCGCTGCTCGGGTTTCACCGAGCATCGTCCACGGCGGCACGCCGGGAGCCATGCTTGACGTCCGCCGCTCTCCTCCCAATGGACGTGCTGCCCAGCGCTCCCTCAAGGAGGTCCTGTTGAGCTCCACATTCGCGGAGGACGCGTACCCTTCACCCGATGAGCGCGCTCGATTGCGCGAGAGCCTCACACGATCGCTGCCCGAGATCCCTCCCGTCTACCTTTACGACGATCTCGGGAGCGAGCTGTTCGAGCAGATCACCCACCTCGGGGTCTACTACCCGACGCGCACGGAGATCGGCATCCTCGAGCAGCGCGCCGGAGACATTCTGCGCGCCGTCCGGCCGCGGCGCCTCGTCGAGCTGGGCAGCGGCGCGGGCCGCAAGATCCGCATCCTGCTCGACGCCTGGCGGTGGGTGGGCGGCGGCGAGACGTGCACGATGCTGGACGTGAACGGGCTCTTCCTGGAGACGTCGATCAGCCGCCTCCGCACCGACTACCCGGAGTACACGTTCCGCGGCGTGATCGGTGATTTCACCACCGACCTGCCGCGGCTCGGCCGGGGCGGGGGGCGCCTCGTGCTCTTCCTCGCGGGCACCATCGGCAACCTCTACCCCGACGAGCGGCGCGCCTTCTTCCGCGAGGTCGCGCGCGTCATGGAGCCGTCGGACGCGCTCCTCGTCGGCGCCGATCTGGTCAAGGACACGGCCCGGCTGGAGGCCGCGTACGACGATCCGGAGGGCGTGACGGCGGCCTTCAACCGCAACGCGCTCCGCGTGATCAACCGGCGCTTCGGGGCGAATTTCGCGCCCGACGCGTTCGCGCACCGCGCCTTCTACGACGCGGCGCGGGCGTGGATCGAGATGCGCCTCGTGGCCTCGCGGCGGATGCGCGTGCAGATCCCGGCGCTCGATCTGCGGCTCGATCTCGAGCGCGGCGCCGAGATCCGCACCGAGGTGAGCTGCAAGTTCACGCGCGACTCGCTCCAGGCCTCGGCCCGGGCCGGAGGGCTCGTTGTGTCTTCGTGGCACACCGATCCCGACCAGCTCTTCGCGCTGGCCCTGCTCCGGCGGAGCGACGCGTGACGGAGGCCTCGTTCGAGGCGCTCCTCGCCGCCGCGTGGCGCCGCAGCGACGATCTGTTCGCGCTCATCCCGGAGGCGTCGATGGGGCGTCGGCCCATCGCGCAGCGACACCCCTTCTCGTTCTACATGGGGCACCTCCCGGCCTTCGCGTGGAACCAGATCGGCCGAGGCGTCCTCGGGCTCGGGCCCATGCGGAGCGATTTCGACGTGCTGTTCGAGCGCGGCATCGATCCGGCCGGCGAGGACGGCGCCCGCGCCGCGTCGAGGGACGCGTGGCCGGCGATCGCCGAGGTGATCGCGTACCGCGACGAGGTCCGCCGCGCCGTGCGGGCGCGCATCCCCGACGTGCTGGCGCGCGCCGAGGACGTGCTCGGCGCGCGGGGGCGGATCCTCCAGCTCGTGATCGAGCACGAGCGGATGCACCACGAGACGCTGATGTACATGCTCCAGGAGCACGGCGCCGCGCGGCGCCCCGACGGCGCGCCCGCGTTCGTGGGCGGCGGGGGGCGCGCGGCCGAGCCCCGGCGCGTCCCGGCGGGCCGCGTCGTGATCGGCGCGGACTTCGAGGCGATCCCGTTCGGCTGGGACAACGAGTTCGGGCGTGCGGAGATCGATGTCCCGGGCTTCACCATCGACTCGTTGCCGGTGCGGAACGGCGATTACCTGGCCTTCCTCGAGGCGATGGAAGACGGCGCGCGGGCCGCGCTCACGCCCCGTACGTTCGTGCGCCGCGGAGGTGGGCTGGCGGTGAAGACGATCTTCGGGCCGGTCTCCTTCGAGGTCGCGTCGGGCTGGCCGGCGCAGGTCTCGGGCGAGCAGGCGCGCGCCTATGCAGTCTGGCGCGGTGGGCGCCTGGCGACCGAGGCCGAGCTGCGCCGCGCCGCGTTCGGCGAGCCGAGCGGCGGTGTGCGCGCGCGTCCGTGGGGGCACGCGCCGGGCGAGCCGCGTCATGGCCAGTTCGGCTTTCGCGGATGGTCGCCGGTGCCGACGGGCAGCCACCCGGACGGCGCCAGCGCGTTCGGCGTCGAGGAGCTGGTGGGCAATGGCTGGGAGTGGACGTCCACGCCCTTCGCGCCCTTGCCCGGCTTCGTCGCGTACGCCCGCACGTACCCCGGGTACTCGGCGGATTTCTTCGACGGGGAGCACGACGTCGTCTTCGGCGCCTCGTGGGCGACCGACGAGGGGTTCCTCCGGCCGAGCTTCCGCAACTGGTATCGCCGGGACTATCCCTATGTCTTTTCGAGCTTCCGGGTCGTGCGCGAGGAGCCACGCTCTCGGCGGCGATGATCGAGCTCGATCGGGTGACCAAGCGCTACGATGGAATCGTCGCTGTCGACAGCGTCTCCCTGCGCGTCGAGCCGGGCGAGCTGGTGGTCCTGCTGGGCGGGTCGGGATCGGGGAAGACCACGACGCTGAAGATGACGAACCGGCTCATCGAGCCGAGCTCGGGTCGCATCCGCGTCGAGGGCGAGGACGTGACCACCGTGCCCCCGCACGCGCTCCGGCGCCGCATCGGCTACGTGTTCCAGCGGCTCGGGCTCTTCCCGCACCTGACGGTCGCCGAGAACGTGGGCATCACGCCGGCGCTCCTCGGCTGGGACGCGAGGCGCATCCGTGGTCGGGTGGACACGCTGCTGGAGCTGGTCGAGCTGGATCCAGCCGAGGTCCGCGATCGGCGGCCCGACGCGCTCTCCGGCGGCCAGGCGCAGCGCGTGGCCGTGGCGCGGGCGCTGGCGGCCGAGCCGGGCGTGCTGCTGCTCGACGAGCCGTTCGGCGCGCTCGATCCGATCACGCGCGGGCGCCTCCAGCGATCGTTCGCGCGGGTGCGCCGGAGCCTGGGGTTCTCGGCGATCTTCGTCACGCACGACGTCGTCGAGGCGCTGCTCCTCGGCGATCGCGTGGGCGTCATGCGCGGCGGGCGCCTCCTGCAGCTCGCGCCCGGCCGCGAGCTGGTGCGCGCGCCGGCCGACGACTACGTGGCCGATCTGGTGCGCGGCCCGCTCGATCAGGCGCGCGCCGTCGAGTCGCTGATCGCGGGCGCGCCCGCGCGAACGATCGCTGGAGGCGACGCTTCGTGAAGGAGCAGCTCGCCCTCCTCCCGCGCTACCTCGCCGCCCACCTCGGGCTCACGCTGGTCGCCCTGGCGCTGGGCGTGGCCGTGAGCGTCCCGCTGGGCGTGCTGGTCACGCGATCGCGCCGCCTGGAGGGGCCGGTGCTGGGCGTTGCGAGCGTCGTCCAGACCATCCCGAGCCTGGCGCTCCTGGCCTTCATGGTGCCCGTGCTCGCGGCCCTGGGCGCGCGCAGCATCGGTTATCTGCCGGCGCTGATCGGCCTCTTCCTCTACAGCCTCTTGCCGGTCCTCAGGAACACGGCGGCCGGCCTCTCGGGCCTCGATCCGGCGGTGATCGAGGCCGCGCGCGGCGTGGGGATGACGCCCCGCGAGCAGCTCCGCCGCGTCGAGCTGCCGCTGGCGCTCCCCGTGATCGTGGCCGGCGTGCGCACGGCGGCGGTGCTGACGGTGGGCACCGCCACGCTCTCCACGCCGGTCGGGGCGCCGAGCCTTGGTGACTACATCTTCAGCGGGCTGCAGACGCGCAACTACACGGCCGTGCTGATCGGCTGTGTGGCCTCGGCCGGGCTCGCGCTGGTGCTGGACGGCCTGGTGCGTGGCCTGCTCGCCGGCGTCACGCGCCGCAGCCGGCGCCTCGTGCTGCTGTGTCTCGGCGGCTTCGCCGGGCTCGCGGTCTTCGCGGCCACCCGGTCGTGCGCGCCCTCCTCGCGCGCGATCAGGTGTCCATCACCGTCGGCGCCAAGACCTTCACCGAGCAGTACATCCTCGCCGGCATCGTCGCCGGGAGGATCGAGCGCGTCACCGGCGTGCCGGCGCGGACGCTGGGATCGCTCGGATCGACGGTGGTGTTCGACGCGCTGAAGAACGGCGAGATCGACGTCTACGTCGACTACTCGGGCACCCTCTGGGCGAACGTCCTGAGACGGAGCACGGAGAGCGCGGACCGCGCGTCGGTACTGGCCACAGTGGAGAGGGAGCTGCTCGATCGGTACAACCTCCACGTGGCCGCCGCGCTCGGGTTCGAGAACACCTACGCGCTCGCCATGCGGCGGGCCGAGGCCGAGCGGCTGGGGATCCGGCGCATCAGCGATCTCGGGGCGCGCGCGCGATCGCTGCGGGTGGGGGGCGATTACGAGATCTTCCAGCGGCCGGAGTGGCGCGCCATCGAGCGCGTGTACGGCCTCGCGTTCCGCGAGGCGCGGAGCATGGATCCGTCGCTGCTCTACGAGGCGCTGCGGGCGGAGCAGGTGGACGTGATCACCGCCTTCTCGACCGACGGGCGGATCATCGTCGACGATCTGGTGCTGCTGGAGGACGATCGCCGGGCCATCCCGCCGTACGACGCGCTCGTGCTGGTGAGCGATCGGCTCGCGCGCACCCGCCCGGAGGTGCTGGAGGCGCTGCGCGGGCTGTCGGGGACGATCGACGCGCAGAAGATGCGCCAGATGAACGTGGCCGTGGACCAGAAGAAGGGCTCGCCGGCCGCGGTGGCCGCCCGTTTCCTCGATGAATTGCGGCGCTGAATTCTTCTGCGCTGGGCCCCCCCGCGGGCCGGCCGTTGGGGCTCGCACGTTTCGCTCGCAGCAGCACCCGCCGGGCCCGCCGTGATGCCCGCGGCTTGCTCCGTCGAGCGTTCGGGCTCGACGCCCTCCGTTGCGCGTATTGCGCCGGCCGCCTGCGCCTCCTCGCCGCCATCACCGAGAAGGCGACCGCCAGGACGATCCTGGAACACCTCGGCCTGCCGGCCGAGCCGACCTCGCCGCGCTCCCGGATCCGCGACCCGGACGACCCGGCCTCCCGGATGGACGGCGAAATTCCCTCTTCACTTCGGGAAGTCGGTGGGGCTCCCTGTCCGCCGGAGCGCGGACGCGTCGACGGCCCACCTTGAGACTCGGATCCCGCGCAAAGTTGCCGTTGCTGCGAACCTGACACCCTGACCGCCAAGACGAGCGTTCGGCATGTTCCTCAAGATCCTCATCGTCCTTTTGCTTGCGCTGCCAACTCTGTTCTCCCTCTATGTCTTTTCGATTGAAGGAACGAAAATGCTCAAACCGTTGGCGTTTACGTTCACGCTGACCTCTGCGCTCTACGTCCTTGTCGTCAGTCTCGTTCGCGTCCGTCGCCCTTCCACGCCGTACCTCGGTTTCTGGATCGTGTTGCCCATTTGCTCGGCGCTCATTCTCGCTTGCGTGGTGATGGCTCTCTCCGTCGTCGGTCATTGACGAGCGTGAACCCGCACGACGGGATGCCGGCGCCCCCGTTTGGACGAGCTCAATCTGGGTGGCGCGTACAGTAGAGTGGCAACCGTTCAAGGAGCCCGATTGGAGCTCCGCCTGGAGCCAGCTCTCGCGCTCTGCCAACAGGAAGAATGGGGCCGAGCACAAGGTCAGGGTCGGCGGAGATGAATACGCGTATCCTTACTTCGATCTGAATCTCTCCACGCTCGGGGACGAGGGGGCCATCAAGGAGAAGCTGCTCCTCCCGCTCGACAGGTGGCGGCTGGGGGTGTGATCGATCTCGGCAGGCGCCAGCGTCTCGGACACGTCCGGGATCTTGCGTGACCTTTCCACGGTCCGCTACCATCGCAGCGCATCGCCATGCTGACCGACGAACAGCTCACCACCGTCTGGAAGGGCTTCACCCCACCTGCCGGGTGGGCGAAGTGGCAAAGAGACTACCTCGACTTTCTCTCCTGGGTGCGCAACGCCTCCGAGGCCGAGCTGCGGACCGAAGCTGCGCAGAAGAAGCTCTGGAACGCCCGCGCGATCACCCCCGCCGGCTATGGCGACGCCATCAACATCGACGCACTCCTCGCCGACGCCGAGTTCGTCGACACCATCGTCGGACTCCGTGGGCGCGCCTTTTCGTCCGACGTCGCGGTCCGGGCCGCCGAGATCCAGGGCGAGTACGAGCGCATCCTCGGAATGGCCGTGGCGCGCGAGGTCAGGCCCAGGCCGCACGCCAAGCTCCAGCGGCTGGTCGGCGCGCTCTTGCCAGCCGAGCTGAGCTGCGTGCTCAGCTACGATGCCGTCCGGCACATCGCGAAGCTCCTTCTGGGTGACGCGAGCGATCCCCCGCTCGTGGCCCAGGTGAAGATGCGCGCGCGGCTCCGGGCCGTGCTCGGGGAGGAGAAGACCCTGGCCGAGCACGTGCAGCGCTCGACCTTCTGCTGGTGGCTCCACGAGAACTACGAGCGGCTTTCGGCTGGGCAGATGCCGCCGTGGAAAAGCAATGGGCCTGGCGAGGCCGCAGCGACGCCCCCGCCCGACGCCAAGCTGCGTCCGCTCGTGGTCTGGCCCTTCGCCAAGCAGTACGTGGGCTATCTCGCGGTGCGCAACTTCGCGGGCGCGTACCACGCCGTGGTGCAAGCGGCGCTCCCGGGGCTCTCGCAAGACGATCTCGTGGGCGTGCTTCAGGCGAGCGGCAGCTTCGACAAAGTCCCGACGCCGACGCTGCGCCAGCTCATCATCCGCGCCAAGGGCCTCGGGTTCATCGAGCAGCGCGACGGCCTGCTCTACGCCACGAAGGACGGCGACGAGCTGTTGGGGAGTGAGCAGCCGGACATCCTCATCGAACGCTTCCTCCAGCGCGTCTTCGGCTTCGCCCATCTCCTCCGGTACGTCGAGGAGCACCGAGGGGCGACGGACGCAGCTGTTGTCGACGCTCTGCAAAAGATCTATCCAACCTGGACCACCGCTGGGGTCCCCAACGATCTCCGGAACTGGAGCCAATATTTCGGCTTGCTCAAGCGCGACGAGCGCGGCGGCCTCCACCTGACGGAGTATGGCGCCGCGTGGGCCGCCCGGCTTCCGAAGGAGCTTCCGAAGCCTCCGGCCGAGGAGATCATCGATACCAACCCGACCGAGGGCACGGCCGCCGTCGCATCGAAGGAGATCCCGTATCCCGGCTTCGACGATATCCTCGCGCGCTTCAAGTCCGATCCGGAGATCGCCGACTTCGTCTTCGATGACCGCCAGCTCGCCAGCCTCCACGCCGCCTGGCGCAGCAATCCACGAAAGCGCTTCGTGCTCCTCTCCGGCCTCTCGGGCACCGGCAAGACCGCCGTCACGCTCTGCTACTCACGTGCGGTCTGCGACCTGATGGGGCTCTCGCACACCGCGCACCGGGAGATCGTGCCGGTCTCGCCCGACTGGCGGGACCCCTCGGGGTTGCTCGGCTACTTCAACGCCCTGCACGCCAACCCCACCTTCCAGGCCGAGCCGGCGCTCCGCCTCATCCTGCGCGCCGCCGCCGATCCGGGGCGCCCCTATTTCCTCGTCCTCGACGAGATGAACCTCGCCCGCGTCGAGCGCTATTTCGCGCCGTTCCTCTCGGCCATGGAGACGGGCAAAGAGCTCGTGCTCCACGCCAATGGCGCCGAGGTCAATGACGTTCCGCCGCGCGTCCCCTGGCCGACGAACCTCTACATCGCGGGCACCGTCAACATGGACGAGACGACCCATCCCTTCAGCGACAAGGTGCTGGACCGGGCCTTCACGCTCGAGTTTTGGGACGTCGATCTCAAGCTCTTCTTCGAGCGCGCCGCGGCCAGGAGCCCGGGCAAGCGGCTCCCGGACGTGGAGGCGGTGCTGAACGAACTGCACGATGCCATGCGCGCGGTCCGTCGTCACTTCGGCTACCGCACGGCCGGCGAGGTGCTCGCGTTCATGCACGCCGTCCCGGAGCTGGGCGGCGCGGCGCAGGAGACGTTCCTCGACCAGGCCGTGTTCTCGAAGGTGCTGCCGCGCCTGCGGGGCGAGGACACACCGGCGTTCAAGGGCGCGCTCGAGACGCTCCTGGGGATCTGCAAGCGGCGCGGCCTCACCATGTGCGAGGCCAAGCTCACGACGATGATGGATCTGCTCAAGCGCACGGGCGTGACCCGGTTCTGGGCATGAGCCTTCAAGTCCGCGACGCGGACGGCCTGGACCAGCACATCGTCGACGGCGTCCTGCACCTCGAAGAGGCCAGGACCTACCACGTCGATGCGCCTCCTGGTGCCGGCGCGCCGCGGGCGTGGCTCGGACCGCTGGAGCTGCCCTGGAGCCAGGAGCGCGGGTCGTTCACGCTCGAGGTGGGCCACTGGGTCGGCTCGGCGGTGCTCAAGGTGGCGCACGACGCCCAGGAGACGGAGGTCGCCGTCCAGGTGGCCCCGCGCGATGAGAAGCTCTCCGACGGGGCATGGCTCGCGCTCCTCGCGGACCTGGAGGCGTGGTCGCCGGGCCTGGCCATCGGCCTCGAGGGAGGCGGCGTCGGCGCCGTCCAGTCGGAGGGCACCACGGCCACTGTCTTAGCCATAGCCCTGTTGCCACTGATTCCGGCGCTCGTCCGTGCCATTCGCGCCATCGCCGCGGCGCCGCGGGAGCTCGCGGCGTCCACGCGCGAGGACGTCCCGTTGCGAGCCGTGCGGCGCGCGGATCGGGAGACGCTCCACTGGCTGGCGAGACATCCGGCGGCTGCACGTGCGGTGGATCCCTGGTTGGCCGCTCGCGCTGGGCAGCAGGACCCGTACGTGCCGCAGGATGTAACGCACGAGACCATCGATCACCCGGTGAACCGCTACGTTGCCTGGCTCGTCGGGCGGGTCGCTCGCGTGCTCGGTGACCTGAGCGTCGTGCTCGGCGACGCCGCGGTGAAACGACGCCTGCAGCCGGACACCGCGCAATGGTGCCGTGCACAGGCTCGCGCGGCTGCAGGCGCGGCGGACGAGCTGTCGACCACGCTGCGACGGACGTTTCTCGGGTCGCTGACGCCCATGCCCGCCACCGAGGCCGCGCTCCTTGCGGTGCAGGACGATCCTGTCTACGCCCGCGCCCACGCGCTGGCTCGGCCCTTCCTGTCGCCGCGATTCCGCCTGCGCGAATCGCTGAGCGGCAGTGAAGCCCCGGTGCGCCCGAGCTTCGAGCTTTACGAGCTGTGGACGCTGCTCGCCGTGCAGCGGGCGCTCGCCGGGATCCTCGACGGGTGGACGTGGACCTGGAAGCAGGGGAGGGAGAACGATCTGCTCGCCGGCTTCGGGACGGGGGCCGCGTTCACCGCGAGGCATCCGAAGGACGGGGCGCGGATCGACATTCGGTACAACGTGACATTCCCCGGGTACCTCGCCAGGGGCGCCTCGGACCGATACAGCATCTCCGGTGAGCGTCGACCCGACATCGTGATCTCGTTCGATCCACCCGGCGGCCCGCGTTCGTGGATCTGTCTCGACGCCAAGTACCGGGTACGGCGTGATGCGCTCGCAGATTCCTTCACCTCGCTCCACATCTACCGTGACGCGCTCCGGTGGGAGACGTTTGGCGGTCCATGCCGTGCCGGGTTGCTGCTCGTTCCGGCAATCGAGTCGGCATGTCAGCCATGGTTCGCGGGCGATTTCCGCGAGCGGTTCGGAATCGGGGCCTGGCGGCTGACGCCGGGGGAGCCGCCGGACCTCGATCTGGCGAAGCTCATTCTCGCTATGGGAGGTGGCGCCGTCCGAGCGTAGGCGCCAGCGGCGGGCGCGGGCCCGACCGCTCCAACCGCTCTCGCGGGGAACGCCCCCGCTTCGCCTCACTCGAGCCCGATCACCACCTTCCCGAAGTGCTTGCCCGCCGCCAGCTTCGCGAGCGCCTCGTTCGCCCGCTCGATCGGAAAGACCTCATCGACCACCGGCCGGATCCCGTGCAGCTCGAGCGCCGCCACGAGCTCCACGGTCGCCTGCCGCGACCCGACCACCGCCCCCTCGACGCGGATCGCGCGGAACAGGATCGGCATCGGATCGATCTGGCTCCCGACCCCGCTCAGCAGCCCGATCAAGCTCACCACGCCGCCCGTCTTCACCGCCTGCAGCGATCGCGGCAGCGTCCCCGCGCCGCCCACCTCGATCACCCGGTCCACCCCTTCGCCCCCCGTCAGCCGCAGCACCTCCTCGTGCCACTCCGGCTGCTTCCGGTAGTCGATCGCCTCGGTCACGCCGAGCGCGCGCAGCCGCTCGATCTTCGCCGCGCTGGACGACGTGGCGATCACGCGCAGCCCCGCCGCGCGCGCGAGCTGCGCCGCGAACAGCGACACCCCGCCGGTCCCCTGCACGAGCACCGTCGCCCCAGGCGCCGGCCGCGGCCCCGACTCGAACAGCGCCGTCCACGCGGTCACCCCGGCGCACGTCAGCGTCGACGCCTCGTTGAACCCGAGGTGCGCCGGCGCGCGGACGATCGCGTCCTCCCCGAACACCACCAGCTCCGCGAGCACCCCGTCGTTCCCGCCCGCACCGAGCGCCGTGGCACGGTACTCCCCGCGGAACGGCCCCGAAGCCCACGTCGGGAAGAACGTCGAGATCACGCGATCGCCCTCCTTCCAGCGCCGCACCCCGGCCCCGATCGCGACCACCTCGCCCGCCGCGTCGCCCAGCGGGACGAGGTCCTCCTTGCGCTCCCCGCCGTACCGGCCGCGCACGACCATGAGGTCACGGTAGTTGATCGACGCGGCGCGGACGCGCACGAGCACCTGCCCCGGACCGGGCTTGGGCGCGGGGCGCTCGGCGAGCGTCCATGCGTCCGACTCCGAAGCGTTCTTCCGAATGATGACAGTCTTCATGGCGTGTCCTCCAATCTTGCCTGGACACCCCATCCGTAGATCCGTTCCTCCGGGCGCAGTAGTCCGCGCGAGGGAACGTCACCTGTGCTATTTCAGCACAGATCATGATCTCGCTCGCCGCGATCGAGCTGCTCGTCGCCACCGTCGAGACCGGGAGCTTCTCGCGCGCCGCGCGCCGGCTCGGCGTCACGCCGTCCGCGGTGAGCCGGCGCGTGATGCGCCTCGAGCAGGAGCTCGGCGTGGCGCTGCTGGCGCGCACGACGCGCTCGCTCCGCCTGACGGACGACGGGCAGGCCTTCTACGCGCGCTGCGTCCGCATCGTCGAGGAGCTCGGGGAGGCGACCGAGGCAATCGCGCGCGCGAGCAAGAAGCCGGTCGGGCTCCTGCGCGTCGACGCGCCGGTGGCGCTCGGACGGGGCGTGATCGCGCCGGGCCTGCCGCGCTTCGCGGCGCGCTACCCCGACGTGCGGGTCAACCTGACGCTGCGTGATCAGCACGTCGACCCGGTGGCCGAGGGGCTCGACCTGCTCGTGCGCATCGGCCCGCTCGGCGACTCGAGCCTCGTCGCGCGCCGGCTCGGGGCGAGCCGCATCGTCCACTGCGCGGCGCCGTCGTACATCGCGCGTCGCGGCGCGCCCGCGACGCCGGCCGAGCTCGCGGGCCACGACTGCGTCGGGTACCTGCGCGACGGGCGGCCCGCAGGGTTCCGCTTCCTGACCGGAGACGGCGACGCCGTGCTCGAGGTGCCCATCTCCGGGCCGTTCCACGCGAACGACGTCGATGTCCTCAGGCACCTCGCGATCGCCGGGAGCGGGATCATCGCGATGTTCGACTTCCTCGCGAAGGACGCGCTGGCCGAGGGGACGCTCGTGACCGTGCTCGACGAGTATCCGACGACGACCTGGCCGATCCACGCGCTGTATCCGAAGAATCGCCACCTCTTGCCGAAGGTGCGCGTGTTCGTCGATTTTCTCGCGGAGATCATCGCTCCACCCTCGCCCCAGCGCCAGGGCGAGCGCCGGCGGAGCGAGCGGCGTTGAGCGCTCCCTCGCGGGGGCCGCCGGCGCCGTCAGAACTGGTAGAGCCCGCCCGCCTCGACGCCCCAGCCCGTGCGATCGGCGTCCTGCTGCGCTGCGGCCGCCGGATCGAGCTTGTGGCGCGTGAGCAACAGGGAAGGCTCGAGCACGATCGAGAGCCCCTTCATGGGCGCGAAGGCATAACCCGCGCGCAGGGTCACGTTGCGCTCGATGCCGGGACCATTGGCGCCCACGCGCGCGGGAGCGGTGGCCGGCGTGGCGCCCGTCGCAGGGGTTCCGGGCGTGTAGCCGAGCTGCATCTCGTCGGTGCTGAGCACCACCGCGGTCCCGGCGACGAGGTGCAAAGAGTGCTTGTCCAGGAACGTGACCTTCCCCGACACCCAGCCGCCCACCTCGGCGACGTCGTTCGTGCGATAGCCCTGCCCGAGGGTCAGGAGACCCAGGTTGGCGAGGTTCTTCCCGCCGTACGCTTCGGCCCGCACGTTCAGCGAACCGGTCGTGATCTCGCCGAACAGGTTGCCGCCGAGCGCCAGCCGCCCCTCTTCGGTCGGCAGGTTCGCGTCGAAGGCGAGCCGCGTGCCGATCACCGAGGCGCCCACCCACGCGGTCTTCTCGGCGCGATAGCTCGCGCGCAGCGCGACGGTCGGCGTGCGCGAGTACTCGACGTTGTTGAGGATGGCCGTGACGTTCTGGCTGACCAGGCCGAGCGCGGCGCCCACCTCGACGCTGCCGAGGTTCGCCAGGTAGATGAACTGGTGGCGCACGAAGCCCGAGTTCCCGGACTGAAACATCCCACCCACGAGGTTGTACGTGTGCGTGTTCAGCGGCGAGAACAGATCCCAGGTCTGGCCGAGCGTGAGCTTGTGCCCGTCGCCGGGAGTCCATTCCAGGAACGCCTGACGCACGCGAAGGCTCGTCCCCTGGGCCGGCGAGGACTTGCCGAAATCGACGAAATCGACCTCGACCTGCCCCTTCACGGGCGTGCCCTCCCCGACGGCCACGCCGAGGCGCGTCTGCTGCGCCTGAAAGGTGAGGCCGACGGCGTCTGGATCGGCGAGGAACAGCGGGTTCACCGCGGCCGTCGGGGCGGTGTAGTTCGGGTTGCCGAACGACTCGAGGCCGTTCCCCACGACGACCGTGGGCTTGACGATCCCGTAGACACGCACGAGAGGCTTGTCATCGGCCTTCTTCTGCTCGACCGGCGGAGGAGGCGCAGGACGGGGCTCCTCCACGGGCGGCGGCGCGGCCGCGCCCGGCGCAGCCTGCTGAGCCGGCTCCGCCGGCTGCGCGATGCTCGTGGCCGGCGCAGCGACTCCGGCCAGCGAGAGAGAGACGACGAGGGTTGCGCTGGGCGTCTTCCAAGTGCTCATGATCAATCTCCTCCGGCGGTGAATCGGACACGCGGGTTCACGTTCCGACATCCACGAGGGCTGCATCGGCGCCGCCGTCGACCACGCCACTTGTCATCTGGGTGTTCACGTGGGTCTCCCGAGAGCACGGTCCGCGCAACGTGGTTTTCAATGAATCGATAATTCTGTTGTGGGCTGGGAATGACGAGACACCCTATTACCGATCCGTCGGGATGCCAAAAAACACGCCCGAGACTGAGGGGGGCTCCACGCGGCGAGAGCTCGGCGGTCCGCGTCTTGACAGCCAGGAGGGGCTCTGCGATTCCCCTGGACGGACCTCGCGAGGACCGACGTTGAGCGCGCGCATCATCCTGGTCCGTCACGGCCGCTCGGGGCACGTCCACACCGGCTGGATCGACGCCGCCGGGTTCCAGCGCTGGCGCGACACCTACGACGCCGCGGGCCTGGCGCCCGGGGAGCTCCCGCCGCCGGCGCTCCAGCGCCTGGCGACGCAGGCGGGCGCGGTGGTCGCGAGCGATCTACCGCGCGCCCGCGCCTCGGCCGAGCTGCTCGTCCCCGGCGCCGAGATCGCCACGTCGGCGCTCCTGCGCGAGGTGGAACAGCCGGCGCCGCCGTTCGGCGACGCGCGGGCGCCGCTCGCGGTCTGGGCGCTCGCGATCGGGCTCAGGAAGGCCTACGGGGCGCTCCGCGGCGAGGCGCCGCCCGCTGCAGTGCAGCGCCGCGCGGGGGAGGCGGCCGAGTGGTTGATCGAGCTCGCGGCCCAGCGCGGCAGCGTGCTCGCGGTCACCCACGCCTGGCTCCGCGAGGTGCTGGCGCAGGCGCTCGCCGAACGCGGGTGGCGGCGCGTGCACGCCTCCGCGCGTTACGCCCACTGGAGCGCGTGGACGCTGACAGACAAGCATCCATCCGGATCGTAGCTCCCCGC
The DNA here is from genome assembly GCF_028368935.1 of Sorangium aterium. Classification (NCBI taxonomy): domain Bacteria; kingdom Pseudomonadati; phylum Myxococcota; order Polyangiales; family Polyangiaceae; genus Sorangium; species Sorangium atrum. Next base: position 740,686 of record NZ_JAQNDK010000003.1, read on the forward strand.
CAGCCGTGCGGGCCGACCCAAGCACTACCCCGTGCCCTCCGGCGCGCGCTGGCGGAGCGCGTCCTCCAGCGCGCGCTGGAACACCGCGCGGGACGGATGGACGGTCAGCTTCCGGATGGCTGTATTCGCGATCTGAACCCCGAAGATGACCACCCTGGATTGGAGCAGAAAGTGACCTCCCTCGATCGCATGGAGGACGGAGACCGCCGCCTCGGTCAGCCGCGTGCGCGTCACGTGCTCGTAATCGGTCATCGCCTCCCAGTCGTTGAAGACCAGCACTCGGCCCTCCTCGGCGACCCGCCGCAACATCACCTCCTCGATCGCCGCTGCGCCCGCCTCCACCAGCACCCCGGTGACACACGTGACCATCAGCGCCGGCGCAGGACACCAGATATTTACCGTGCCCTCGTTGCACCAGTGGGTCTGAAGCGGGCGGGCAGGGAGCGAGACCATACGGCTGGCGGGTAGCCTGGGCCGCGGGCGACCGTTCGTCGAGGACCTCGTCGTACGATCTGCATCACCATGAGGAGCCGCGCGACACGCCAGGATCTCTGCCGTGTCGTGTTGTGAGGGGCCCGACCATCACACGAAGTGAAACATTCAATTCGGGCGGCTGAAAACAACCTGTGCAGTTCTCCTGTTATAGCGACGGATCTTTATGCTGCCCGGGGCCGCGCCCGCCCGAGATGCGCTCGGCGCGCGCTCCGGGCAGCCTGCCCCGTCAGGGCTTCGCCGCGCCCGCCATGAACGCGGCGAACGCCTCGGCGTACTCTGGATGCCAGCGAGACAGCGCAGGTCGGTTCCGGATCAGGTCGTCCGCCGCCCACTGCACGCGGCGCTCGTCCATCTCGCGCGTCACCGCGTTGTCGGGACAGAGCAGATAGAAGTCGCCGCGGGCCATGCCGTCGATCATCCGATCGACCACCTGATCCGCGGTCCAGGCCTCCGCGGGCTTCTCCGGGCCTCTCGCGGTCATCCCGGTGAATGTGTAGCCCGGGATCAGGAGATGGGCGGTGATCTTGCAGCCCGCCACGTTGCGCAGCTCGTGGGCGAGCTGCTCTGTCAGCACCTTCACGCCGGCCTTCGAGACGTTGTAGGCAGCGTCGCCGGGCGGGGTGGTGATGCCCTGCTTCGAGCCCGTGTTCACGATGGCGCAGGGGGTGCCCTGCGCGAGCATCGCCTCGGTGAACGCCTGCACGCCGTGGAGCACGCCCCACAGATTGACCTCGATGAGCCGCCGCCAGCGCTCGACGTCCTTCCACGGCTTGCCGCCGCCGCCGACTCCGGCGTTGTTCATCAGGACCGCCACCTCGCCGAACGCGTCGTAGGCGACCTGCTTCAACCGTTGCACGTCCTCGAGCCTGGCGACGTCGGTCGGCACCGCGCGCACGTCGGCCTCGCCGCCGGGCGCGGCGGCGGCGACGCGCCCGGCGGCCTCGTGCAGCGCCGGTCCGTCCAGGTCGGCGAGACAGACCTTCAGGCCCATGCGCGCGAAGCGCTCGGCGGCCGCGAGGCCGATGCCGCTGGCGGCGCCGGTCACGACGGCGGCACGGCCAGGTGTCAATGCGGGATGGTCATTCACTGCGGATCTCCGTCATGCGTTGATGGCGCGCCGCCTTTGGCGCGGCGATCGGGGCGAGCATAGTAGGCGCCGGCGGGGCGAGCCACGATCATCCGACATCCGGCGTGAGTGGCGACGTCCAGGGATGGCTTGCGTGTCACCGCAGCCGCTCCTACCATGCCATGCGCGCTGGCGGACAGCCGCGCAGGTGCGCGATGAGCGATTGAATTTTCCGGAGAACCTGAGGGATACCTCAGCCTCAACCCCCCACCCATCCGATCATCAGTCGACCGACGGCGACGAGCACCAGCAGACAGGCCGCGAAGCAGCCGAGTCCCGGGCGCTTGCCGTTATCGCCTGCTCCCGCCACCTGCAGGCTCACCGCGCCCGGAGGATCCAGGCGCTTTTTTTTTAGCGTGGGCAACCGCCTCCACCGCGCCGGCGCGGCTTCGCCCTCGAGCAGCGCCACCGGGGGCGTGCGCTTCACGATCGCCATCGCGCGCGCCGCCCGGCTCTCCCGATCACCCCGCCTCGACGCGCGGATCGCCGCCTCGGGCAGCCCGAACACCTCGCCGGAGCCGTACGTCCCAGCGAGGCCGGCGAGCACGCGAAGGTGCCAGTCGGCGGGGATCGCCCCGGGCAGCCCCTCGATCGCCTCCTCCGGGATCGGCGGGAACCAGACGGCGAAGTGCTGGACCCGCCTTCCGGTCCAGTCCTTCCGCGCCGGATCGAGGAACCGCGTCGCCACGTAGGGAAACACGAGAGACCCTCTCGGCCCGGGCTCGTCGATCTCGAGCAGGCCATAACGGAGCTCTCCCGCGCTCGCGTCGGCGTCGCCGATCATGGCCTCGAGCGTCGTGAGCCAGGCGGGGAGCGCCGGGATCTCGGGCACGCAGATGAACTCGTAGTCCCAGTGCTCGCCGCGCGTCCTCCAGAGGAGGCGCGATGTCTCGACGACGGACGCTGGCGCGGGCGCGAGCATGGCTATGCTACTGGTTCTGGTGGTAGGCCCGCGCTCCCTCGTCGTTGCGCAGGGCCGCGGCCATCGCGGTCAGGACCGCCGTGAACGCGTCGCCCCTCCGGATCGCGCCCTCGCGGGTCTTCTGGAGCCTGTCGAGCCGCGTGGTCGCGAAGTCCTTGATCGAGACGAACCGCAGGATCTTGCTCACGATCTGGTATCGCTTCGGGAGGAAGTCGTCGAGGGAGTCGACGAACGTCACCAGATCGCGCAGGCCCTGGAAGAACGTCTCTCCGGCCGACCTCTCCTTCCTTGTGGCCTGCGCCTCGCGGACCGCGCCCTCGACGGTGCTCACCAGGATCGCGGGCGCGAGCGTGCGCACGCCGAGCGAGGTGCCTGGGTCGACCTGCGCGTCGGCGTCGACCGGCGCGGCGACCGACGAGAGCAGCATGAAGCGGTGGCCGAACGCGCTTTCGGCGCGGAGCACGGCGCAGAGCTTCGCGAGCTGATCGTCGGCGTCGCGGCAGACCTCGCGCTCGAAGTCGCTCGCGCTGTACGCCGGCGGGAACAGGTCGGCCTTGCTGAGGGCGAGGATCCACTCGCGCGGGAAGCTCACCTCGTCGCCCGCGGCGGCGCTGGTCCGGCGCAGCCGGTCGCACTCGTCGGCGAAGTGCTCGAAGAGCCAGCGGATGTAGCCGGTCCCCTCGCTGCGGTACTTCGCGCCGTCCGCAAGGAGGATCCCGACGTGGCTCATGCCGAGCTTGAGCAGGCCCTGGCGCATCGCCTCCCGCTCTTCCGCGTCGATCGGCTCGTCCTCCCACCAGCGCCCGGGGTAGTCGTACCAGTGGATGCGGACCGCCGCGTCCGGCAGGTCCCTCGGGAAGAAATCGAACTCGTACGCGTCGAAGCGCGTGCTGCCGTCCGGGAACCTGCCCTCTTCGAGGCGGTAGAAGCGCCCGAGGAGCTGGTTGCCCTGCGCCTTGTTGACCGCCTGGATCTTGTACGCGTGCTCCTGCTGAAACGAGGGCTGCGTCTGCGCCCGGTAGAAGGCCGCCAGGAGGACCGTCTTGCCTGCGCCGGAGGCGCCGAACAGGGCGACGTGCAGATCGAGCGGCGCCATGACTACTTCTTCTCCTTCACCTCGACTTCCACCTGCTTCACGCTCGAGCCGCCCCGGCCGTCGTGGACGACCGCCCACAGCGACACGCGCCCCGGCTTCGAGGGCGGCGTCCAGGTGGTCCCGTGGCGCTGGCCGGGGCCCGTCACCGCGTCGCTCACGAGGCGCCGCGCCCCGTCGAACTCGCCCCCGTCCGTGTAGTAGTCGACCCAGATCGCCTCGCGCGCCGGCGGTCCGCCGAGCCCCGTGGCCTCCACGTCCTCGTCGGCGGCGCCCGGCGGCACGATCACGTCGATGTCGTAGCTCGTGCAGTCGTCGGCGTCCGGCTCTGCCGGGCTGCATCCCTGGGCCTTCGCTTCCGGCCGGACGCACGGCTCCACGAGGGGCAGGCCGCTCTCGCCGAGCGCGACCTCCTTGTCGCCCAGCTTCAGCGTGAAGCCGTCGAGGGGCGGGTTCGTGTTGGGTCGCTGGTCCTGGAAGACATACACCTGCGTGTAGCCCACGACGAAGCTGTCCGGACCGAGCACCTTCCCGTCCTCGTCGACGCACTCCAGTGGAACCGACAGGTCGTCCAGCAGCGCCGCGGACGGCTCGGCGCCTGACAGCACCGCCGCCAGCGCTGCGGACAGCGCCGGGGACGGCCGCGTCTTGCCGGCGCACAAGGCGAACAGCACGTAGGCCGACGAGTACCTCGTGCCGGTCGCGGTGCGCCCTGCGTCCTTGCGCCTGAGGATGTCGTCGGGCAGCGCCCACGTGAACGAGACCGCGTTGGGCTTGCCGCTCAGCTCCGGGTCGATCTCCTGCCGCTCGAAGAGAGAGGTCGGCTCCTCCTGGCCGCCGTTGCCGCCGCCACCACCGATACCGCCGCTGCCGCCGTCGTTGGTGCCGCCGCCACCACCGTCGCCGCCGCTGCCGCCGTCGTTGGTGTCGCCACCGCCGCCGCCGTCGTTGGTGCCGCCGCCTGCTCCTCCCGGCTGCGGGCTCATCCCCGCGATGTAGGTGCCCAGCCACTGCGGGAGGCACCCGAGATGCTCATCCACCCCGACAGGCGGGTTCACGCAGCCCCCGATCCACGCGACCTCGACCTTGCGCGGTTTGCCGTCGGCGTCGCCCAGCGCGTCGGCGTACGTCATCTGAAATGTCACGCGCTCGCCCGGCGCCGCGTACGGCTTGTCCGCCGTCACGGTCAGGACGCGGAGCGCCTCCACCTCGGACGACGGCGCCAGGTCGCTCCCTGCGCAGCAGGGGATGCCGAGGGCCAGGGTCGAGAGCGCGGCGAGCAGCGCGCGGCGAGCGGGCAGTCGGGTCCGTTTCATCAGAAGTCTCCTCGCAGCCCGAGCGTGGGCAGGAAGGGGAGCCCCGTCACGTACTCCCGCTTCGTGTAGTTGAAGTTGTAGCTGATGCCCTCCGCAGCCTGGTAGTTGTAGACGTTCTGCACGTCCAGGTAGAGCCCGAGCTGCCACCTCTTGAATCGCCACGTCTTGTCGACGCGGACGTCGAGCTGATGGAACAGCGGCATCCTCTCGCTGTAGTCGCCCCCGAGCGGGAAGGGCGAGTACTTGCCCGAGGAAGCATGGTAGATCGCGTTCACCCGGTTCGGATCACACCCCTTCTGCTCCGGATCGCAGACATAGGGTGTCTGCAGGTTGCCCGACACGAGGCGGAAGCGCGCGCCGACCTCCCAGCCCCGGCCGAGCTGCATATTCCCGAGCACGGTCAGCACGTGCGTCTGGTCCCACGGCGTGGGGTGCTCCTCCTCGCCGGGGCCGTCCGTGCGCACCGACCGCGAGAGGGTGTAGGCCGCCCAGCCGAAGAAGCGGTCGTCCGGCTTGTACTTCAAGAGCACCTCGCCGCCCACCGCGTACCCGGTGCCGTCGTTGGCATATCCGTCCTTCTCGGCCGAGAAGACGACCTGCCGATCGAGCTGCTTGTAGAACCCGTCCAACGTCACGTCGATCTGCGGCGTGATCTCCTGCTCCACCCCGAGGCCGTAGTGGATGGATCGGTTCGACTTGATATCCGGCGTTCCGAACGGCTCGACGCTCTCCTGGAACTGCGGCGCCTGGTAGTAGAGGCCCACGCCGCCCTTCGCCGTCGTCCGCGGGAAGCCGCTCCGGATGTCGTAGCGCGCGTTGATCCGCGGGCTCACGTCGAGCGTGTGCGTGTCGAGCGCGTAGTCGACGCGCACCCCGGGGACGATCCGCGCGCGCGGCGAGGGGACCACCTCGAACTCGGCGTAGGCGGCCGGCCGGGAGTAGGGGCCGTCGAACGACTGGTCCTGCGCGGGGAGCGTCGAGAACGGCTGGTTCGACGGGTGGCCTGCAGGCAGCCTCGTCGGCGCGTGGAGGTTGACCGTCGCGACGCCGCTCGAGAGGTCGGTCCCGACGTTCATCGTGAGGAACCTGGCGAACCGGTGCGAGTACTCCAGCCGCAGGTCGAGCGAGGCCGTGGTGATGTTGAAGGCGAGGGGAGCGACCCCGAAATCGAAGACGTCCCTGCCGAGGGCCAGCGACCAGAGGATCCTGTCCCGGTTCCCCAGGCGGTTCTCGTAGCTGAGCTGGAAGCGCTGGAAGGCGGTGTGCAGCCCGAAGTCGCCCGTCAGCGCCGGCTCGTCCTCCGGCGGCTTGTCCAGGGTGATCTTGAAGGCGTCGTCCGATCCGTAGAAGCTCGCGCGCACGCGCTCGCTGGCGGAGGGGCGGCCCTCGAGGACGAACTGGTAGTCGTAGTAGACGGGCGCCTGCGTCACGCTGGAGCCCGCCTCCTTGAGCACGGGCCCGAGCCACGCGTCGACCCAGCTCCGCCGGCCCGCCGCGATGAACTTCCAGTCCTTGAGGTACGGGACGGGCCCCTCGAGGAGCACGCGCCCATCGATCAGATCGAGCTGGACGACGCCGTGGTACTTGCCGTCCTGCTTCGGCGAGCGGAGCCCGACGTCGACGATGCCACCCATGGCGCGGCCGTACACGGCGCTGAAATTGCCCGGGTAGAAGTCGATCTTCTCGAGCATCTCGGTCGGCACGACCGAGGAGAGGCCGCCGAAGTGGTAGATGATCGGCACCGGGGTGCGATCGATGAACGTGAGCGTGTCCTGCGGCGCGGACCCGCGCACGATGAGCAGCCCGAACCCGCTGCGCGCGACGCCGGGCAGGCTCTGCAGCGAGCGCAGCGCGTCGCCCCCGGTCCCGGGGATGCGGTCGATCTCGCGGCGCTCGAGCGTCCTCCGGGTCACCTCGCGCGGCGGGCGCTCGCCCTGCACGGTCACCTCGATGCCCTGCGCCGCGCCGTCCTTGGGCTTCGCGAGCGAGATGCGGTAGCGCACCTCGATCGCCTCGCCCTCCGCGATGTCCTCCTCGGCCGTGAACGGCTCGAACCCCGCGGCGGTGACCTCGACGCGGTACTTGCCGGGGGGGAGGTTCTTGAAGCGGAACTTGCCGCGCTGGTCGGTCTTCACGTCCTCGCGGCCGCCGTCGGGCCGGAGGAGGCTGACCGAGATGTCCGGGAGCCCCTCGCCGGTGCTCGCCGACAGGACCGTCCCGACGACGGTCTCGACGTCGGCGGGCGGGGCCGGCGCCGCCTTGTCGGCGGGCTTGGGGGTGAGCGTGAACGCGTACCGGTAGAGGATGCGCGCCGGCGCCGGCGTGCCGTCCGGGCGCCGCGCCGGCTCGAACACGAGGCCGGGCGCGGCGGCGAGCGCGGCCTCGTCGAAGCCGTGTCCGCCCGGCGTCTGGACCTCGGCCTTGGTGACGCGCCCGGTCTTGTCGATGTCGAGCTTGAGGATGACGCTCCCCTCGACGCCGGCCTGCTGGGCTTCGACCGGATACGCCGGCGGGGCGTACGTGATCAGCTTCGGCGGGCTGACGGCGGTGGGCGGCGCCGGCTGGGCCGTGCCCGGCTGGGGGACGACGACCGCGCCGGCCCCGCCGCGAGGAACGGAGGCCCCGCCCACGTCTCCCTCGGGCGGAGGCTCGGGCGGCGGCGCGTCGGCGGGCTGCGCGCGCGCTGCGCTGGCGGTCATCGCGACCGCGAGCAGCAGCGCTTCCGAAACAGCGAGGCGCATCGCAGAGGGCGCTGTGGAAGGCATGCGCGCGCACTCTCGCATGATGCGGACGAAGAGAGAAATATGCATCCGGGACGGGAGTGTGCTCCCGCCATGTGCGTGCATCGGCTCCACGAGGCGCCGGGGCGAGCGCGCGCCGTGATCGCCGGGCGCGCTCCGGGTAACGTGGTTCGCGGCTCAGCCACCCGTCGTTCGCAGCCAGGGCCGAGGCGCGCCGCCGGCGCTCAGTAGAGCGCGTCCTGGTGCTGCCAGCGCTCCGAGATCCACGCCTTCAGGTACGCGATCTCCTCCTCGTACGTCGTGAAGTCGTCGCGCCAGCTCCAGCCCTCGTAGCTCCGGTACGCCTCGCCCCACCGCGCCTCGTCCCGGCGCGCGCTCGCGTCGATGCGCGCCACGTAGCCGTCCACGATCGCCTGGATCTCGGCGTCGTCGAGCGCGCCGCGCAGGACCTCTCCGTACCGGGCGCGCAGCGGATCGCCGATCGAGGGCTCCTCCAGGAGGCGCTGGAAGAGGAGGTTCACGTTGAAGTACTCGACGCGATCCGAGGCCGGCTGGCGCTCCGTCTCCCATGTCTGGCCGAAGCTCGCGTTGAAGTCCCACGGCGCATAGCGGAAGACGCCGCCTCCGGCCGGATCGTGGTAGTGGTAGCTGTTCTTTCCGGCGGAGTCGTCGGCCACGATGAACGTGGCGAAGATCCACCAGTCCTCGTAATCACGCAGATCGATCCGCGACCCGATCTCGGCGGCGAACGTGTCCTTCTCGGACGTGGCGACGAAGCTCACGAGGTCCTCCAGGTCCGCGAACGCCTCCGGCTCACCTTCCTCCGGCGTCCCTTCTTTCTTCTCGAAGCCGTCGTGCAGCGTCTCCTTCGGCTCGTCGCGCGCGGTCAGCGCGAAGTTCGCGGCGTGGCTGACCGCCTTGTAGAGGTTGCCGTCCTGCGAATACCCGTGGTCCTCCATGAGGTAGCCGTCGACGTGATCGGCGACGGTGTAGAGCCCCACGTACTGCCCCTCGAGGTACACAACCGCGCTGTAGGTCTTGATCTGGATGTGCTCCGGATCGAGGCGGTTCCAGAGGTCGTACGCAAGGCGCTGCCGGACATAGGAGTTGTCGTCGAACGTGCTGACGAGCACGACCTTGCGGCGATCGGTGAACCCGCCGGCCTCGTCGGGCTCGTTGAACTTGTCTTCCTTGGGGAACTTGAGGGTGAAGCTGTTCTTCGGATACGAGAGCGAGCTCTCGCCGCGGAGCTCCGCCTCGGCGGCGTACGTGTGGCCGCGGTAGACGACCGTGGCCGGCGCGTACTCCTTCGCCTCGGGGGTCGGCGAGAGGAAGAGCACCGGAAGGCCGTACTCCTCGGGATAGCGGGCCGGATCGACGACAGGCACGTTCGACGGATCGGCCCAGTCGTCGGCGACGCCGATCTTGACGCGCCCGACCTCGGACGTCTGCGCGACGCGGATCTCGATCTCGTAGACGGCGGCCTGGTCGAGCCCGGGTGAGAACGTCACCTCGCGCGCGACCGCGTCGTAGGTGGCGCCGTCGGGGAGCGGGCCGACCTCGATCGCGCCGTCGGGGAGCGCGAGGCCGGTCGCGCACGTCACGGGGAACGTCACGGTCTCGCCCTCGAGGAGCCAGTGCGGTCCGCCGCCCGAAGGCTCGCAGCGCGGCCCCTCGGGGCCCGACGACCCGCCGGCGGTCGCGCCCGCGTCGGCGGGCGACTCGCCGGAGCAGCCGGCACCTTGCAAGGATCCGAGGACCAGGGCCGTCGCCAGCGGCAGGAGAGGGCGGGGGTTGCGCATGGCGGCAATCCTAGCCGAGCGCGCGCGGCGCGGCCCCCCCGTCCTGGATGTGCGCCGGCATCCGCCCGCGCGCCGACACGCGCCGCTCCGTCCTCACGTCGACGCCGCGGTCGTCGAGCTCGGTCCTTGACACATCGCCGACTGGCTATTAAACAAGTGTTTCAAACTGTCGATTGATAGGAGCTCTCGCGGAGATGCGGCTCCTGAGCCGGCCGACGACAGGAGGCGTGGGATGACGAGGGGCGAAGCTGTGCGCACGGCGCGGAGCGTTGTGGTGTTCGTGCTCGGGGCGGTGGGGGCGACGGGGTGTGGGGGCGATGGGGAGGCGCCCGCGTCGCCGGGGCCGGAGGTGACGTGGTTCCGGGACATCCAGCCGCTCGTGGAGCGCTCGTGCGCCTCCTGCCACGACGGCGCGGGCGTCGGCGGGGTGGCGCTGACGGACGCGGCGACGGCGCAGCGGCTGGCCGCGCTCATGTCGCTGCGGGTGAGCGCGGGGGACATGCCGCCGCCGGTGCTGGACCCGAGCTGCCGCAGCTACGAAGGCGCGGAGAGGATGAGCCTCAGCCAGGAGGAGCGCCTCCTCTTCGATGCGTGGGCGCGCGGCGGCGCTCCGCTCGGCGATCCGGTCGATGCGCCGCCGCCGCGGGGCCGGGCGGACACCATCGAGGTGCCCGACGCCGCGCTCGAGATGCCCGAGGAACACGACGTCTCCCTCGACGACGACGGCAACGAGTACTTCTGCACGATCGTCGACAACCCCTTCTCCGAGCCGGCCTGGATCACGGCGTTCGAGGCGGAGGTCGGCAATCCGGCCGTGGTGCACCACATGGCCGTGTACCGGGATCTCGGCGGCGACGCGGGCATCGGCTACGGCGTCCCGCCGGGGACGCGCGCATTCCCGTGCCGCGATCCGGTCATCGAGCTCGACTGGCAGCTGCTCCACAGCTGGGCGCCCGGCGTCGGGGTGACGCGGCTGCCGGAGGGCGCCGGGGTCCGCGTCGAGCCCGGCGAGCAGCTCGTGATGCAGATGCACTATTTCGGGCGCAGGAACTCGGACGCGCGCGACCGGTCCGGCTACCGCCTGGAGCTCTCGCGCGAGGCGCCTCGCGCCGAGGTTTACATGGATGTGTTCGGCCCGGTCCCCTTCACGATCCCCGCGGGCGCCGAGTCGCACACCGAGCGGAGCGCCGCGCCGAACGAGGGCCCGCCGCTGCTCGTGTACGGCGTCATGCCGCACATGCACGTGCTCGGCCGCTCCTACCGGGCCTGGATCGAGCGCGACGGCGGGGCGAGCGAGTGCGCCGCGCGCGGCGAGTTCGAGTTCCACCACCAGGCGCTCTACATGTTCGACGAGCCGATTCGCTGGGGGTCTGGAGATCGCTTCGTCACCGAGTGCACATGGGACAACACGGTGGACAGCGAGGGGCAGTTCTCCCTCCCGCCGCAGGACGTGCCCTGGGGGGAAGGGACGAATCAGGAGATGTGCTTCATGATCGCCTATCTATCGAAGGAGTGAGCCCAGGCGGCGGTCGGTCGTGCGGCGGGGGGACGGGCGGTGTTCCGCAGGCTCATCGGCCTCCTGGCTCCTCGGTCCCTCCCGCGCCGTGCCGCGGACGGACCACCGCCGCCCCCGGCGTTCCTCGCGCTCCGCGTTCGGCCCTGGCTGCGGCAGCGTGCACCGCGCGCCCGCGCTCCAGGAAGTCGGCGCCGAGGGCTCGCTTCATGACGTAGTAACCCCCATTGTAGAGGAGCTCTCTCTCGACAGGCGACAGCGCGAGCGGATTCGTGCTGATTTTGAAGATCGGCGCCGCTTCCGAGTTGACTTCGATCACCCTCGCCCACTTCAGCTTGTCGACCAGCTTTGCTGTATCGCCGACATCGCGCGCCTCCTGCACCGTGGAGCCGAGGGCCCAGAGCGCACGGGCAGCGATGAAAGGAGTGTGAATCGAGTGATACCGAGCCTGGAGGACGCGAATGCCGAGCGTGAGCGTCTCCTCCGGCGCCGGCGCGCCCGTGTCGAACAGGTGTACGGGGAAGTTGCTCAAGAGCCCGCCATCAACGATGTAGCTCGTCACCTTGTCGCGCCCCGTGAGCTGGACCGGCCTGAACACGAAGGGGAAGCTCATGCTCATCCGCATGGCGAGGGCCACCTCCAGATCGTCGGGCTCGACCCCGTAGAGCTTGGCGCTGATGTCGTCCGGGAGGACGAGCATGCGGCCCCTCGTGATGTCGGAGGCGATGAGGTGTACCCGGTACTTGCGGGCCGGGTTTCGTTCGTTCTCGCACCCGGGCATGATGAGGTCGCGGAAGGTCCTGATGCCCTTCTGGTCGAGCTTCTCCCGGAAGAGCGAGAGGAGGGCATCGCCCTTGAGCATCCCGAGCTGCGTGATGGCCCCCCAGGCCATCGCGATGGGCCTGCCCACGACCGGGATGAAGCTCGGCCCGGCTGGATCCGCGACTTTCGCGAACTCAGGGCCACCGAGGATGCTGGCGATCTCCGCGGGCGTATAGCCGGCTCCCAGGAAGGTGGCCACGAGCGCGCCTGCCGAGGTCCCTGCCAGGTACGAGATATACGTGTCCTTGTACTTCTGGGTGAGCGCCTCTGCGAGCGCAGCGACCGCGCCGACGAGCGCGACCCCTCGGAGGCCGCCGCCTTCGAGGACCAGGTTCAACCGCTTGGGAGGATACTGCTCTTCAGCGGTGTCCCCCGCCGGCTCGTCGGGCTCGCACGGCTCGTGGCGGGACAAGAGATCCCGCTCGCTCCGCTCGGGCCCTTCCGCGCATGCGACCGCGCGCGGCTCTTCCTTCTCCATGTGCTGCTCGTCCATGGGTCTCTCCCCGGGCCACGTGGTGATCATGTCTGCGTCGGTCCCGATGCGCTCTGCCCCGTGCTCCCTGCTGCGGCAGCCCGGACCGGGACGCGTCGCTCCAGGACGTTCCCGTCAACGGCTCGCTTCATGGTGAGGTAACCGGCGTTGTACAGGCTCTCCCTCCTCAGCGGTGACAGGTTTTCGAAGGGCGCGGCAGTGCCTGTGTTGATCTGGATTGTCCTCGCCCACTTCAGCTTGTCCACTCGCTTTGCGATCTCGCTCACGTCGCGAGCCATGAACGCCGTGGATATCGCGGCTCTGGCCAGGTGGTAGAACGAGGGGAATTTCACCGCGTGATACCGCTCGGAGCTCACCCGTACTCCGAGGGTCAACGTGTCCTCCGTCTCCGGCGCTACGACGTCGAACAGGTGAATGGGAAAGCCGCTGGTCAGCGCACCGTCCACGATGTAGCTCTCGACCCCGTTCGCGCCCGTGACCCGGACCGGGGGGGACCAGAGGGGCATGCTCGAGCTCATCAGCACGGCCTGCGCGACATCCATGTCGTCCGGCTCGACCCCGTACAGCTCGGCGTTGACGTCATCGGGCAACACCAGCATGCGCCCGCGTGTGATGTCGGAGGCGACGACGTGGACCCTGTACCTGCGCGCTGGATCTCTCTCCCTCTCACATCCGGGCATGATCAGGTCGCCGAAGGTCCTGACGCCTCTGGCTCGCAGCGCGTCCCGGAGCAGCTGCAGGAAAATGTCGCTCCGGAAGAATCCGAGCCGGGTAAGGAGCCCCCAGGCCATGCCGGCGTACATGCCCACGATCGGCAAGCGAGCGAGCCCGGAAGTTCTCGTGAGCTTTGCGGTGTCGATGCTGAACAGATCCGTGATCTCTGTGTGCGTATAACCGGCGCCCAGGAGGGCGGCGACGATGGCGCCAGCGGACGTCCCTGCAAGATAGGAAATGTACGTGTCCTTGTATTTCTCCTCGTTGACGAGCGCCTCCGAGAGCGCGGCGACGGCCCCGACCTCCGCGATGCCCAGGGCGCCAGCCGCCTCGAAGACCAGATTCAGCCGTCGCGGGATCCGCGTCTCTTCGGGGGTCGGGCACGGCGGCGGCGCGCACGCCTCGGACGGCGACAGGAGCGCCCGCTCGCTCCTTCGCTCCGCCGGCCCGCCTCTGCGCGCGCGAGCCTCCGGTCCAGTCCTCTGTGAGATGGGCTCCGGTGCGGGGGCGACCCTTTGCCCGGCGGGCGGCTCCGCGGTGCCGCCGTGCTGTCTCTGACGCTCCTCCATCGCCATGCCTCCGTTGTGCTGTGGAATGCGCGCTGCTCGGGCACGGCGGCGGCGCGCCCGCGCGATCACGAAAGGCAAGGACGCCATGCGCCTGCGCTGCTCGGTCAGCGCATCCCACCGATCATCTGCCGCCGACGATCAGTCCGTTGTGGTCGTCGCGGTCGCGTGAGCGAAGCGCCCTGTTCGAACTCCGTAGGCCCGCGACACCCGCTCGTGCCGGAGAGCCAGGACGGTCCCGTATGGCTGCTTGTCGCCACAAGTATGGATAGGGGACGCGCGGAGCGTCAAGCGATGCTGAACGTGGGTCTCCACGAGACGACGCGGTCCGTCGATGGATGGCTATCATGCCAGGCGCAATCCGAACCCTCGCCGGACTCGAGGTGCGTTCGGCACGCAGCGCCGCTCCGCGCGGCGCCCGGGTCGACGCCCAGCACGCGCGGGGGCTACCGAGCGCGCCAGCTCCCCCCGCGGGTTCACGTTCATGCGACACCGCGCCGCAGGACAACGTGTCGCATGGTCGCGCCGCATGGCAGCGCGTACACAGGCCGCATGAGACGCCGACAAATCTTGGATTTCGCCGCCGTGAGCGCCGCGCTCGCCGCCCTGCAATCGCTCGGAGGGTGCGCGCAAGACGACGCCGGTCCCGGGCGATCGCCCACGACACCTGGAGGAGAGAGCTCGCCGATGAAGCAGTTCGCCATGCTGATTTACCCGGGCTTCACCGCGCTTGACCTCATCGGTCCTCAGACCGTGTTCAGTACGTTCAGGGATGCGAAGATACACCTCGTGTGGAAGACGCTCGACCCCGTGACGACGGATGCGGGGATCACCCTCCTTCCCACGGCGAGCTTCGACACGTGCCCCGAGGAGCTCGAGATCCTCTTCGTTCCAGGCGGCGTCGAGGGCACGATCGCGGTGATGAAGGACGGTGAGGTCCTCGATTTCCTCGCGGCGCGCGCGGAGCAGGCGAGCTACGTGACGAGCGTTTGCACGGGGTCGCTCGTGCTCGGCGCGGCAGGGCTGCTCCGCGGCTACCGTGCGACCACGCACTGGGCCTTTCGCGAGATGCTGCCCCTCCTGGGGGCCGAGCCCGTCGACGCGCGGTATGTCGAGGACCGCAACCGCATCACGGGAGGCGGCGTGACGTCAGGCATCGATTTCGGCCTCCGGATCGACGCTAAGCTGCAGGGCGAGGAGGCCGCGCAGCTGGCGTAGCTCGCCATCGAGTACGCCCCCGACCCGCCGTTCCAGGCGGGGACGCCCGAGTCCGCGCCCGCGGCGGTGGTCGAGCGGTTTCGCGGCATCGCCGCGCCGGCGGTCGCGCAGGCCAGACAGGCGGCGGAGCAGGCCGCGGCGCGCTGGTGAAGCGCGGCGCGCCCGCTCCCGTGGGGCCGCTGAACCGCCGCCCGCCGGACAGGGCCCGTCGGCTCGTCCGGAAGGCGCCGTAGGGCTGGTCACTGCTCCGTCGACGTCTCGGCTTCCTCGAGCGTCAGCGCCGCGCCGGGCGCCGGCGCCCCGGACAGCGCGAGCCTGCCGACGAGGAGGCCCACCACGGCCGCCACGGTCGAGGCGAGCAGGATGCCGAGCTTCGCCGCGGCGAGCATCGCAGAGTCGCCGAACGCGAGGCCCGCGATGAAGATCGCCATCGTGAAGCCGATGCCCGCGACGCAGCCCACGACCGCGATCCCGCGCCAGCCGACGCCGCGCGGCAGGGCGCAGACGCCGAGCCGGATCATCGCGAAGCTCGCGAGGAAGACCCCGAGCGGCTTGCCGACGACCAGGCCGAGCGTGACCCCGAGCAGGATCGTCCCCGAGGCCGCGTGGCCGAGCGAGGAGCCGTCGACGCGGACGCCGGCGTTGGCCAGGGCGAACAGCGGCATGATGCCGTACGCGACCCACGGGTGGAGCGCCGCCTGGAGCGAGACCACGGGCGGCAGCGCCTCGCGCTGGGCCTGCCGGATCCGCCCGAGGGGCTTGAGCAGCTCGTCCGCGCGGTGGTCGTCGCGCTCGGTGAGCGCGGCGACCCTGTCCACCGCGTCGCGCGCCGCGGCGACGAACCCGTGGCTGCCGAACCAGGAGCGCACCGGCGTCAGCAGCCCGATGACGACGCCGGCGATCGTGGGGTGGACGCCGGCGCGGAGCATGCCCCACCAGACGACGGCGCCTGGGGCCACGTAGGCGGCGGGCGAGCGGACGCCGAAGCGCTGGAGCAGCAGCACCGCGAGCACCCCGCCGCCCGCGACGAGCAGGCCGCCCCACGCGACGCCCGACGAGTAGAACAGCGCGATGACGATGATGGCGCCGATGTCGTCGATGATCGCGAGCGCGAGCAGGAGCACGCGCAGGGCAGGGGGCACGCGCTTGCCGAGCAAGGCCAGGACGCCCACCGCGAAGGCGATGTCGGTCGCCGTGGGGACGCCCCAGCCGTGCCGCGTGGCCGGCGAAGCGTTGAGCGACAGATAGACGAGCGCGGGCGCGATCATGCCGCCCACGGCCGCGGCGACCGGCAGCGCCGCGCGCTTGACGTCCGAGAGCTCGCCCTCGTGGATCTCCCGCCGGATCTCCAGGCCGACGACGAAGAAGAAGATCGTCATCAGCCCTTCGTTGATCCAGAAGTGGAGGGGCTGCGTGAACGCCAGCGAGCCGGCGCTGAGCGTGATCGGGACGTGCCAGAGGTGCTCGTAGGCGTCGCCCCACGGCGAGTTCGCCCAAGCGAGGGCGACGGCGGACGCGATCAGCAGGACGATCCCGCTGGCGGCCTCGACGTGCAAGAAGCGCTCGATCGGGCCGAGGACGCGCTCGGCGATGCGGCGCGCAGGGGCCCAGGTTCCGGGGGCGAGCTCATGAGAGGGGGATCGACGCAATGGACCACCGAGGCGCGAGCGACGTCGCGCGAGGGGGGAAGGCGGCCCGACCGTCCCATGAAGACCTGTCGCGGCGCTCTGCCGCCGCGACACCCGCACGGGAGAATACCCGTTCAGGCGGCCGGATCCAGCGCGAAAGGGCTCGCCGGGGCGGGGGCGTCGCTCCGGCGCGGTCAGGGACCGCCCGCGAGGGCTCCAAGCCATGGATGGGAGCGTTCGGGCCAACCCAGGCGCTTGGCACCGGCCATGCGGCGCGGATGACGCCGCTCCCGGTGGAGCGCTCCACGTCGATGTCGCTGCCGTTCGCCGAGGCGATATCCGCGCTGCCATCGCGGTCGACGCCAGCAACCCAGGAGCACTCCGCGGCTCCCCGGGTGACAGAGCGGGAGCAACAGGCAGTGCAACAGGTGCAACAGGTGCAACAGGACCGCCGGAGGCTCGCGCTGCAGCCGTCACGTAGAAAAGCCGCAGCGGCGCGAGAGACGAAGCTCCGAGGCCGCTCTCCAGGGCTCGGCGCTCGAGGGCCCCGGGCGGGGCAGGTGGCACGGCAGTTGCGAATTGCCCTGCCGTGACCGGGGTTGTTCTGGCGTCTTCTCCGGCGCGCTCACCGTCGAGCCGAGAAAGCCGATGAAATGGATGTCGCAATGAACACCTGCACGTCGCGCATGAGCATCGTCTGGCTATCTTCGCTGTGCGCCGCCGCGGGCGCGGCCGGCTGCGCCTCCTGGGATCCCGGCGCCGACTGGACCGGCGGCGACGCGCCGCCCGAGCTCGTCTCCGAGGCGCTCGAAGCGCTCATGCCCCGGAACAGCCTGCCGGCCCAGGCGCTCGCCGCCGGCGCGCTCCTGGAGGACCGACCCCTCCTCGACCTGCTCCGCTCCAGCGCCCTCGGTGACCCTTCGCTGGCGGACGACCTCGCGTCTCCCCAGTTGAACGCCAACGCGAGATCGCTGCTCAAGTACGTCGTCTCCTGCGCGCTCGATCCAGGCCGGCGCGTCTCGGCGTGGGAGGGCGAGCTCGGCCTCTGCGGGGCCGCCTCACCTCACGGGGACTGGTTCGAGCGCCCGCCGAGCGCGTCGTGCCAGGAGGTCGTGTCGGCCTGCGTCCTCGCGCGCACGAACGCCCTCGGGAGGAAGGTCCGCCTCTCCACGCGCAGCAACGAGGACAGCGCGCTCTTTCCGCTCCTGCCCGTCGTGCCCGTGGAGACGGAGTACCGCGACGCGGGCGACCCGCCCATCAAGAGCCTCAATGCCCCCTGCGCCGCAGGCGCCACCGCCGGGGATCCCGCTCGCGACTGCGGCTGGGCCGGGCGCCACGTCGGCACGTGCACGCCCAAGGCGCGGGTCGTGCTGAAGCCGGGCGGCCCCGCCAGCGCATCCACTCGCTACTTCATGGTGCGCGTGTGCAACGGCATCCACGGCTGCGATCATCGGACGATGGCGCCGCGTCCGTGGTACTCGGGCCTCGTCGCCGAGGGCGTCCTGAGCGTGGATGGGCGCTCTGGGACCACCCCCGAGCTGGGCTTCATCTGTCCTGATGCGGGCGTCCCCGGCCCGTCGTCGTTCGCGGTGATGGTGGCCTCGCCCCATCCCGCGGAGGCTCCCCCCGCGGCGGCGGACGTGAGCGCAGCCGGGGCGGCGGCGATCTACCCCGCGCCCGAGGACAAGGTGTTCACGTTCCGGGAAGGCGCGTTCTACGGAAACCTCTTCGGGGCCGTGAACCCGGCTCCGAAGGGGGAGATGCTCTCGTACGGCCAGCACGCTTGTTACAGCAACGTCTGGTCCCGTCCGATGGCGCACTTCACCGACAGGCTGTGCGCCGGCAGGGACGCCGACTGCTTCGGGAACCCGCCCGGCGCCTGCCTCTCCAGCCCCGAGGCGCCGCCCCGGCCCGATCTCGCCCGGGTCTGCAAGGGAGAGCGCAACGGGAGCTATTTCGGCTGCGCCGCCGCTGCGGGACGGACGCCCTGGAACCACGTGATCACCGTGTTCCTCAACCACCCGTGCGATCTCGCCGGCGACCTGATCCGCTGTCAGGACGCGTTCGCGCAGCTCTCGCCCCCCGGGCCTTGATCCGCGCTGCGCGGGTCGCGCGCGAGGATTGACCGCGCCGGTCGGGCTCTGTACCCAGGATCCGTGTCAGGCGGGCTCGAGAGCAGCACCCTCTCCGTGAGCAGGGGGCCGGGGGCCCCGGCTGGAGGGCGCAGCAGCCCGTTCCTGTTCCTCGTCCTGGAGAGCCACCGGCCGCTCGCGCCGCCGGCGCGCATCGCGCTCCACGAGGTGGACGAGGTGACGATCGGGCGCGGCGCGGCCCGGAAGATCGAGCCCACGCGGGACGGCTCGATCCGGCGGCTCGACCTCCGCCTCGACGATCCGTGGCTCTCCTCGAGGCACGCGCGCATCGTCCGGCTCCTCGGCCGCTGGGTGGTCGAGGACAGCGGCTCGAAGAACGGCAGCCTCGTCAACGGGGCCCCGCTCCAGCACGCGCAGCTCGAAGACGGCGACCTCATCGAGCTCGGCCGCACCTTCTTCGTCTTTCGCGACGCCCTGCCGCACCCGGCCGGCGCTCCGGCGCTCCTCGAGGGCGCGCCCGATGCGGCGCCGGCGCCCGGCCTCGCCTCGCTCCTGCCTGCGCTGCTCGACGCGTTCGAGCAGCTCGCGGTCGTGGCGCGCTCCGCGATCCCGGTCCTGCTCCAGGGGGAGACGGGCACGGGCAAGGAGGTGATTGCGCGCGCGATCCACGCGCTGTCGGGGCGGGCGGGCGATCTCGTGGCCGTCAATTGCGGCGCGCTGCCCCGCGAGCTCGTCGAAGGGGAGCTGTTCGGGCACCGGAAGGGCGCGTTCTCAGGCGCCACGGAGGACCGCCCGGGGCTCGTGCGCAGCGCCGACCGCGGGACGCTCTTCCTCGACGAGATCGGCGACCTGCCCGCGGCGGCGCAGGCCGCCCTGCTGCGCGTGCTGCAGGAGCAGGAGGTGCGCCCCGTGGGCGCGACGCGACCCGTCCGCGTGGACCTGCGCGTGCTCGCGGCGACGCACCGCCCCCTCCAGCGCCTCGCTGCGCTGGGCGAGTTCCGCGCCGACCTGCTCGCGCGGCTCTCGGGGTACGTCATCGAGCTGCCGCCGCTCCGCGCTCGCCGCGAGGACCTGGGTCTGATCCTCGGGGAGCTCCTTGGGCGCGCGGCGGCGGAGCGCGCGGCGGGCATGCAGATCCACCCGGACGCGGCGCGCGCGATGCTGATGTACCGGTGGCCCGCCAACGTGCGCGAGCTGGCGCAGTGCGTGACGACCGCGGCCGTGCTGGCGCAGGGCGGCGCGATCGAGCCCCGGCACCTGCCCGACGAGGTCGCGCGCGCGGCAGGCCGCGACGGCGGCGACAGCGGGGACGAGGGGGAGGGCGAAGGCGAGAGCGACGCGCAGGGAGAGGGCGACGCGGGTGGGGAGGGCGACGCGCGCCGGGCGGAGCTCGTGGCGCTGCTCGTCGAGCACCGGGGGAACGTCACCGCGGTGGCGCGCGCCATGGGCAAGGCCCGGATGCAGATCCAGCGCTGGCTGAAGCGATACCGGATCGACCCCGAGCAGTTCCGGCGCTAGATCGCGGTCTCGGCCGGAGGTGCGGGCGCTTTGGTCCGAGGGACGCTCATCGCCGATCGCTACCGCGTCGCGCGGCGCCTCGGCGCGGGCGCGATGGGCGCCGTGTACGAGGCCGTCGACATCGAGACCGACCGCCGGCGCGCGCTCAAGGTGATGCACGCGCACACGATCGAGCGCGCCGATCTCCGGCGGCGGTTCGCGCTGGAGGCGCGGGTCGCGGGCCGGGTCGACAGCCCGTTCCTCGTCGACGTCGTCGACGCGGGGGTCGACCGGGCGACGTCGACGCCCTTCCTCGTGATGGAGCTCCTGGAGGGCGAGACGCTGGCCCAGCGGCTCGCGCGCAAGGGGCGCTGCTCGCCCGCCGACGCGCTCCGCTGGCTCGGGCAGGCGGCGCTCGGGCTCGACAAGATGCACCGCCTCGGGATCATCCATCGCGACCTGAAGCCCAGCAACCTCTTCCTGGAGCGGCGCGAGCACGAGGCGCCCCGCCTCAAGATCCTCGATCTCGGCGTCGCCAAGGTCCTCGACGCCGGCGCCGGCCTCGAGTCGACGGCCGCGGCGGGCACGCCGGTCTACATGGCGCCGGAGCAGCTCCGCGGCGGGAAGCTCACGCCGGCCGCCGACATCCATGCGCTGGGGATGATCGCCTTCACGCTGCTCGTCGGGAGCGCTTACTGGCAGGACGAGGCGGCGCGCAGTCAGGACCCGATCGCCTTCGCGCTGGCCGCGTCTTCCGGCCCCGTGGAGCCAGCGACGGCCCGCGCCGCGCGCCGGGGCGTCTCGCTGCCGCCCGCGATCGATGCGTGGTTCGCGCGAGCGACGGCGGCCGATCCTGCCGCGCGGTTCGCGAGCGCGGTCGCCGCGGTGGAGGCGCTGGCCGGAGCGCTGGGCGAACCCGGCGCGGCGCTTCCGCTCGAAGCGATCTGGTCCGCCCCGCAGGCGTCAGCCGAAGGGCGCGAGCGCGCGCCGGTGCCTGACGCGGGAGACGATGGCGGGACCAGGACCCTCGAGGAGCGCGAGGGCGGGACCAGGACCATCGGGGAGGGCGAGGGCGCGATGGCGGGGCGCGACGGCGCGACCAGGACCGTCTCCGTCGCGCCCGGAGCCATCCCGATCGCGCCCGGAGCCATCCCGATCGCGCCCGGAGCCATCCCGATCGCGCCCGGAGCCATCCCGATCGCTCCGGGAGCCATCCCGATCGCGCCCGGAGCCGTCCCGATCGCCCCCGGAGCCGCCTCGATCGCTCCGGGAGCCGTTCCTGCCACGCCGCATCGGCCTCGCGGGCGGGCGCGTTGGCAGATCGGGCTCGGCGGCGCCGCCGCGGCGCTGGGCGCCTTCGCGCTCGCCGCGGCGCTCGAGGCGCCGCCCGGGGCACCACCGGAGGCGGCGTCACCCCGGACCACGCCGCGCTCGCCGCTCGACGCGCCGGACGCGGTGCTCGCTTGCCCAGTACTCGATGCCGCGGGCGTCGACGCACCCTCGGGCTGGCTCGGCGCCGCCGCGGCGGCGACCGTGTGCGAGCGAGCGCGGATCCTCCTCGGCGGCAGCCCGGCGCGCACCCTGGTGCCGGCCGAGCTGCTCTCGCTCCCGCACCCGCCCGTGGATCGGTTCCCTGTCGATCCCTACGCGGCGCCGGAGGCCCGCGCGCGCTCGGTGGAGGCAGCGCGCCGCCGCGCCGCGGCGCACATCGACGGCGAGGTCGTCCGCGACGGCGCGGCCTTCCGGGTCGCCCTGCGGCTGCACGGACCGGACGGCGCGGAGATCACCCGCGCGCAGGGCGCCGGACGGGCCCTGTTCGAGGCGGTCCGCGAGGCCATGACCCCGATGGTGCAGGCAGGGCACCTCCCCAGGGCGGCGCGCCTCGACCCCGTGGTCGCCGAGTTCTCGCGGGCCGGGGACGTCGACGGGGCCCTCGCCCTGCTCGATCTCTCGATGGCGATGGTGCACAACGCCGGAGGGCTCGCCGAGGAGTGCGCCCGGGTCGAGGCGCAGGGCGGCGCGCTCGCGGAGATGGGGCCGGGAGAGCGCTACCGGTGCGCCTTCGTCCTCGGCCTGCCCGCGTCCGCGATCGCGCTCCCGCCGGCCGAGGCGACCTCGCCCGGCGCGTTCGCGGCGCGGGCGCGCATCGACCAGCTCGCCCATCGCGTGGACGACCCGGCGCTCGCCGCGGAGCTCGTGCGGCGGTTCGAGCAGGAGCCGTCGTCGTGGGGGCGGTCGACGCTGGCCTCGACCGCGTCGTGCCTGCTCCAGCCGTTCGATGCGGGCCGCGCCGCCGAGCTCTCGCTCCTCTCGGTGCAGATCGAGCCGAAGAACCCGACCGGAGAGTTCTGCGCGCCCTGGGTGCAGCTCGCCACCGTCACGCGGGGCACCGCGAGCGCGGAGAGCGCGCTGCGCGCGATGCAGGCGTGGGCGCCCTGGGACGGCTATGCATGGCTGCTCGAGGAGCCTCTGCCCGACGACGCCGGGCGGGCGCTCGCGTTCGCCCGGCGCGCTCACGCGCTGTCGCCGCTCGACGCCTACGTGGCCGACGTCCTCGCCGGCCGTCTGCTCGCGATCGGAGCGCGCGGCATCGCGCTCGCGCTCGCCGCGGGCGGATACCCGAGCCAGCGGGTCGAGAGCGAGCTCCTGCTCCTCCGGGTCGAGGCGAGCGAGGCCCGCTTCGGCGCCGCGCTCGCGCGGGCGACGCGGGCGATGATCCCCTCCGCCGAGGACGCCGGATGGGTGCGCGTCCAGCGGCTCGAGATCGCGTGGCGCGCGCTGGAGATCGGCCTGATCCTGGGCCGGGCCGGCGAGGTCGCCGATCGCGCCGTGGAGCGCTTCCTCGATCCGGAGCCGACGCCGCTCGACGGCGCCCACCACATCGACGTCCCGCTGCGGGTCGCGGCCCTCTGCGCCCACGCCACGGCGGCGGCGTCGCGGCGGTGCTTCGCGCGGCTCCGCGCGCTGCGGCCGAGGCTCTCGGGGGGCATCCTGCCGGGCACCGACGCGTTCATCGACGGCGCCGAGCGGGTCGCGCGGGCGGACCACGCCGGGGCGGCGAGGGCGTGGCGGCCGCTGCTGCGGGACCCGGGGCCGTTCGCGGCGGTGATGGCCGACGCCATGGCCGCGGCGTTCGAGCGGACGGGCGAGGCGGAGCTCGTCGAGCGGCTGGAGAAGGCCGTTCCGGGGGGCGAGCGCCACCTCGGCGGCGCGAGCCTCGCCACGGTGCGCGCCGCGCGCCGGGCCGCGCGACGAGGCAAGGTGGACGAGGCGCGCGCGCTGGCGAGGCAGGTGATCGAGGCGTGGGCCATCGCGGATGAGCCCGTGCCGGCGCTCGACGACATGCGGCGGATCGCGGGGCCGCGGTAGGGCAGCTCGCCGCGGGGACACGATCAGGGCACGCCGCAACTCGTATACCGTGACGGGGCTCCGTTTCCCTGTCTGCGGGCGATAGCGACTGAATGCCCGCCACCCCCGCCACCAGCCGCGGGGGGGATCGGACTCGATAGCTCGCTGCGCGCTGCCGGCGATCGAACCGCTCGGAAGCGTGGGACATTCGTGCGCATCGAGATCGTCGTGACCCAGCTCCTTGAGGAAGCGGGTGAGTTTCGCCGGCAGACGGCGGAGATCTGCGATCGCGAGATCTCCGATGGATTGAAAGGTCATGAATCCGCCATGAGGTGACATGGGGAATCCGCGCGATGACGTGGAGGAGCAGGGGCGCTCCGACCGGCGGGGGCACCGGCGCTATGCCCGATCAACGGGATCGTCCCGCCCGCTCCAGCATGGATTGGTATAGACGCCCACCATGATCCGCGATTATGCTCACTCTCGCAGCGCACAGGCGTTGAACATCTAGGCCGAACCCGGTGGCGCCGACGGTTGCCTATCCGGCCTTCCCCCCAGCGTGAGGAGAAATTCATGCTCTCATTTTTCCGTGGTGCTTCCCGTGGTGCCGCCGCTTTCCTCGCGATCTCAATCACCGCTGGCCCGCTCTTCGCGGCGGGCGACTCGATTCGATTCGCGCGGGACCAGGCCGAGGGAACGGTGGTCACGGTCCAAGGCGTCGTGTCCGTTCCCTCGGGCGCGTTCGCTCCAAACGATGAGGGGTTCGCCATCCAGAAAGGGGACTCGGGGATCTACATCCACGATGCGCTGGGCGGGAGCTATGCGCTCGGGCAGAAGGTCGTCGTGACCGGCGCGGTGGCGAACAGCTACGGCCAGGTCCTCGGCATCCAGCCCACGGCAATCGCCGTCACCGGCTCGCATCCCGTTCACCCCGCCAAGCCGATCGACACGGGCGACGTGGGCGAGGGCTCCGAGGGCACGCTCGTCCGCATCCAGGGCACGGTGGTGGACGACGTGTTTGACGATGGCGCCTACGGCTATCGATTCCACGTCGACGACGGCTCGGGCGAGGTGACCGTGTTCGTCTATACCGGGACGGGCATTGACGTGAGCGGCGTCGCCCTGGGGGACGAGGTGGAGATCACGGGGTTCAGCGGCCAGTTCCTGGATCATTACGAGGTGAACCCGCGCGTCGCCTCGGACATCGAGGAGGTCTCTGGTTGCGATTGACGACGAGGTGAACCCGCGTGTCCCTCGGACATCGCGGAGGGCTCTGGCTGCCTCCGGACGACGCCGCGGTGAAGCACCGCATCGAGGCTGAGGGGGATCGGGGCGAGAGCCATGTTGGCCGGTCGCGCTGCTGCTCTCGCGCGTCGCCGCGCTGACCGCGCCGCGGTGTGCTCGCGAACGCGCGCCTCCGCCCCGCTCGCCGCGCTGTTCATCGCCGGCGACGGCGCCTAGACTGCGGTGACGGTCGATGGCCACCTGCCCCGCGTGTCGCTCGGTCTATCCGGAGGATGTGGCGACCTGCCCCGAGCACGGCGGCGCGCTGCTGCCGGACGAGGCCTTCTCCGACGAGGACGCGCAGCTCCCGCCGGGCGCGATGCTCGGCGAGTACCGCGTCGAGCGGATGCTCGGCGCAGGGACGTTCGGCGATGTCTACGCGGGAGAGCAGCCCCTCATCGGCAAGCGGGTCGCGATCAAGGTGCTGAACCGGCGGTTCGCGTCCGACCCGACCGTCGTCTCGCGCTTCGTCGGCGAGGCGCGCGCGGTGAACCGCATCCGGCACCGCAACATCATCGACATCTTCTCCTTCGGCGTCGTCGACGGGCGGCACTACTTCATCATGGAGCTGCTCGACGGGCTCACGCTCGGCGCGCTGATCCGGCGCGAGGGGCGCCTCTCCCCGGGCCGCGCCGTCCCGATCCTCGAGGGTATCGCCGACGCGCTCGACGCCGCGCACGCGGCGGGGATCACGCACCGCGATCTGAAACCCGAGAACATCTTCGTGGCGATCGAGAAGGGCGGTCGCTACTTCCCCAAGCTGCTCGATTTCGGCGTGGCGAAGCTCGCGGACGAGGCGCTCGCCCACAAGACGGCCACGGGGGTCGCCATCGGAACGCCCGCGTACATGTCGCCCGAGCAGGTCCGCGGCAAGGGCGTCGACCATCGCTCGGACATCTACGCCCTCGGCGTGATCGCCCACGAGGTGCTCACGGGGGCGCTCGTCTTCCAGGGCGAGTCGATGATGGACGTGATGATGATGCACCTCCTCCAGGAGCCGCCGCGGGCGTCGGAGGCCTGCGCGGATCTCCCGCCCGAGCTCGACGCCCCGGTGACGGCGATGCTTGCGAAGCGCGCCGAGGATCGCCCGCCGTCGGCGGGCGCAGCGGTCCAGGCGTTCGTCGAGCAGGTGCGCAAGCTCGGCCTCGAGGGGCTCGACGGCGCGGGCGCCTCGCGGCCCCGGAGCAGCGCGCGCGTGGTGTCCGTCGGGTCGCAGGACGTCAGCTCCGAGGCGGCGACCGCCGTGGTCGACGCGCTCGATCCGGAGGAGGGCAGCGGCGCTGCCGGAGGCGGCGCCTCCGGGAACGGCGGCTCCTCCGGCACGCTGCGCAGCCCTGGCGGGAGCGGGGCCGTCGTGGCGGGGCGGACGCAGCCCATGCCGCCGGGCTCGGTGGCGCCTGCCGATGTCGGCCGGACGGTGGCGCTCGCCCCGCTCGCCGAGCCCGCCCGGACGGCGGCGCTCGCACCGCTCGCCGAAGCCGTCCAGGCGCCGAGGACCCGTGCCCGCCGCGCCGGGGTGCTCGCGGTGCTGCTCCTTGGCGGCGCCATGGCCGTGGCGATCGCGTGGCTCCGCCCCGGCGGCGAAGGTGCCTCGACCCGCGATGCCGCCCCGACGGCGACCACGGGCGCGCCGCCCGGCGCCGCCGACGTCACGGGCGCGCCGTCCAGCGCCGTGGGCCCCCTCGGCGCGCCGCTGGCCGGCGCGGGCGCCACCGGCGCGCCGTCCGGCGCCGCGGATCCTTCGGGCGCGCCGCCCGTCGCAGGCGCCGCGTCCGGTCTCCAGGCGGCTCCGGGCGCAGCCGCGGATGGATCGGCGCCGCCCGCACCGGCCGCCGGGGCGGCCAGCGCGGCGTCGACCACGGCGCCGTCGGGCGTCCGGGCGAGCCACCCGCGCAAGTACCACACCGATCTGGAGAAGCCGGCGTTCGGCAGCTTCCGCGGAGCCCCCTGACCATGAAGGCATCTCACGGAGCGTCGGTCGTCCTGGCGATCGCGGCGGCCGGCTGCGCGAACCTCTCGCTGCTCGAGGAGGACGTCTGCGGCAACCGCGTCGTCGAGGCGCCTGACGAGGCCTGCGACGGGCAGGAAGGCTGCGGCGCGCCCGGGAGCGCGCACCAGTGCCGCTACCTCTGCGGGGGCGCCGAAGGGTTCGTGTGCCCCGGCGGCTACGGGTGCGGCGCGGACGGCGTCTGCCGGCGGCCCACGGGCGTGTTCGAGGAGCTCTCGGCGCGCACCATGGTCACGGCGATGGAGCTCTCGGCCGGCGATATCAACGCCGACGGCTGCGACGAGCTCGTGCACACGACGCTCGAGAGCACCACGATCACGGCGCTCCCGAGCCAGGCCCCTGGCCTGTGCGCGCAAGCGGAGCAGGCGCTCCCGATCGCCCGGGCGGCGTCGAGCGAGGAGACGTCACCCGCCCCGATCCTGCGCGATCTCACGAGCGACGGTCAGCTCGAGCTCATCGTCGCAGGGCGCGGGGACGTGGTCGCCGCGCAGGGGGGCGCCGCGAACGGCCTCTTCGTGTTCTCCGCCTCCGAGAGCGCGGCCATGGCCCCCACGCTCTACGCGACCACGCGCCTCGACAGCGAGGCCGCGCGCCTCCTGTCGGCGCGGCTGCGCGGCCGCGACGCCGCGCTGATCTTCCTCGGGGCAGCCGCCGCGACCGGCGGCGCGAACGGCGGCGGTACGGGCGGCGAGCCGCCGGCGAGCGCCGGCCCCGGCCGTGTCGCCGTGATGTCGGACCCGGCCGCGACGCCGCAGACGCTCGACGGCGACGTCGTGGCCCCCGGCGACATCGCGGCCGCTGTCGCCGCCGATCTGGATGGGGACGCCGCCGCGGACGCCGAGCCGTGCGACGAGGCGATCGTGGCGAAGCGGGGCGACGATCGGATCCGCATCTACGCCGTGTGCGGCCCCGCGGGCTCGAACGCGCTCGCGGCGCTGCCCGAGGTGCAGCTCGGCGGCGGCGCGAGGATCCGCGACGTCAACGCGTCGCTCGCCGTGCACGATCAGAACGGCGACGGCTTCCTCGACATCGTCGTGAACGCCATCCACGGCGATCTCGGCGAGATCCACGTCGCGTACGGCCTCGGCAACGGGCGCTTCCATTCGACCCCGAGCCTCCCGTCCTCCGGCTCGCCCGACCAGCGCACGGGCGCGCTCTCGCTCGGCGACGCGGAGCTCGAGGCCGCGCTCGCCGATCCGGACCGGATCTTCGTCGCCGGCGACTTCGATGCAGACCGCCCCGGGCCAGAGCTCGTGCCGCTCGACTGCCGCCCCGGCGCGCCGTTCCAGTCGCCGGTCTGCGGTTCCATCGGAGGAGGGTGCGAGGCGATCGCCGCCGACGTGAACGCCGACGGCCACCTCGATATCGTCGCCACCGAGACGCAGCTGCCCGACATCACGGTCTACACCGGCGCCTCGGACGGCACGTTCTACACGCAGCGCGTCGCGACGCAGTGCCCGCCTCACTACCTCGCCGTCGGCGACTTCGACGGCGATCGGGTGAACGACATCGCCTACTTCGATCAGCAGGCGCGGCCTTCGTCTCCGCAGCCCTCCACCCGGCTCGACATCGCCTACGGCAACGCCTTCGCCGCGCCCTCCGCGCCGGCCGGGCACGGCCGCCTCGATCTCGCCAGCGGCCTCGTCGCGGGCCGCGTGCTCCAGGAGGCCACGGGCGTGCAGCTCTTCGCGCTGCGCGGCCTCCCGCGGCCGCCCGACGCGCCTGTGGGCTCCGGCTCCGGGCTCGCGCTCATCGAGGGGGGCCGCGATCGCCTCATCCGCGCGCCGTTCTACTTCGCCGCGCCTCCCGGAGCGCCGGGAGGCATGCCGCCTGGTCCTGGCATGCCGCCTGGTAGCGGCGCGTCGAGCTCCATCCTGCCCGTGAGGCTCCTCGCGGTCGCGGGCGGCATGTTCGCGACCGGGGCCGACGGCGAACCCCAGCAGCGCCTTGCCGCGATCACGGAGCTCGCCGTGGAGGGCGGGCCGGGGCCCGTGCCCGAAGGCACGCAGCTCTGGCTGATCTCCGTCTCGCCGGAGGGAGACAACCTGCGCGCCGAGGCGTCCGGCCGGCCCGGCGAGGGAGCGCCGCCGTGCGACGCGTGCGTGCTCGCGCCGATCGACACCGACGGCGACCGCCGCGACGAGCTCGTGTGGCTGAACGACGGCGAGCTCGCGATCTACGCGGCCGACGGCGAGAAGCTCGTCGAGGCGGCCCGGCAGGAGACGGCGCACGTGTTCAAGGCCATCGTCGAGGACGTGAACCCGCCGAAGTACGCGCCGCGCCCCCTCGTCGCGGATCTGGACGGCGACGGGCAGCAAGATCTCCTCGCGCGCGCGGACAGCGGCGAGATCGTCGCGCTCTGGGGCCGTGCCGGCGGGGGCTTCGACGAGACGGCGCTCGTCGCCCCGGAGCCCTGCGAGGGCGACAAGGTCTGCGCGGGCCTCGCCGTGGCGCTGCTCAACGCCGACGCCGACGTCGCGCTCGAGGTCGCCGTGGCCGGGCCCGGGCGGCTCGAGCTCTACGACCTCGACGCCGGCGCGCGGGCGCTTCGCCGTCTCGAGACCACCTTTCCCGGCCCTCCGCCGGAGGCTGGCAGCGATTTCGTCGCGCTGGTCGCGGGCGACGTCGACGGGGATGGCGTCGACGATCTCGCGGTGGCGATGAGCTCCGCGTTCCTGAAGGTGTTCCGCGGCAAGCCGGTGCTGCAATGAGGGCGGCGGCTCGCCCCTTCCGTCCGTTGCTCCTCTGGGCCTCGCTGAGCCTCGCCGCGGCGCCCGCCGCGGCCCAGGCGGACGCGCGCCCGACGCCCGAGCAGGTGGCGCAGGCGGAGAACTACTTCAACGCCGGCGCGCAGGCGTACGAGGCGGGCCAGTACCAGGTCGCAGCGGAGGCGTTCCTGGAGGCTCACGAGCGCGTGCCGAGCCCGTCGCTCCTGTTCTCGGCGGCGCAGGCCTTCCGGCGGCAGTACCTCACGGAGCCGTCGCCGGACGCGCTGCGCCGCGCGATCGCCCTCTACCGCGAGTACCTGCGCCAGGATCCGAAGGCGACGCGCCGCGAGGAGGCGGTGACGGCCCTCGGGTCGCTCGTGCCGCTGGAGGCGCGGCTCGCCGGCGAGGGCGCGGCGCCTGCGGGCGGCGAGGGCTCGACGGCAGAGGGCGGCGGCCCCGCGACAGCCGCGAGGCCGGCGGCGGGCGGGACGCGGCTCTTGCTGTCGTCGCCGGCCGAGGGGGCGCGGGTGTCGGTGGACGGCCAGCCGTTCGTCGCGGCGCCGCTCGTGGCGCCTGTCGCTCCTGGCCCGCACCGCGTGCGGGTGCAGGCGACGGGGCACTACGACGAAGAGCTCACGGTCGTCGCGGTCGCCGGCGAGCTGATGCCGCGGCACGTCGTGCTGCGGGTGAAGCCCGCGCAGCTGCGGGTGACCGGCACGGGCGGCGCGCGCATCGCGGTGGACGGGCAGGTGAGGGGGACGGCGCCGACGGCCGGAGCGATCGCGATCGAGCCGGGGGTTCATGTCGTCGAGGTCTCGCTGCCGGGATACGAGCTCTTCCGGCGGGAGCTCCGCGTGACGCGCGAGCAGGCGGTGGCGCTCGACGCCGAGCTCCGCATGACCTCCCGCCGCGTCGCCGCGTGGACGGCGCTCGGCGTCGGCGCGGCGGGCGCCGTCGCGACCGGCGTGCTCGGTGGCCTCGCCCTCGCGAGCCAGAGCGAGGCGGTCGAGCTGCGGGACAGGAAGGACGCGGACTCGCTCACGCCGTCGGAGCGGGATCGCTACAACGCCGCGGTCGACGCGCGCGGCAGCCTCGGCGCAGCGGCGGCCGTCGCTGGCGGGGTGTCGTTCCTGGCTGCCGCCGCGGGGTTCGGGCTCTTCGCGTTCGACGAGCCGAAGGGCCTTGGCTCCGCCGCTCCCGCCGCGCCGCCGCCGAGGGATCCCGGGGTGGGCGCGGAGTTCACGGTGGGAGTTCTGTCGGCCGGTGTCCGAGGGCGCTTCTAGGTTTCCGTCTCACCGCAGGTCGTCCCCGCGAGCTCGGACCGCGATCAACCGCGCCGCGATCAACCAGGCACGACGACGATCTCGCCGCTCGTGTACAGCGCGGAGGTGTCCCAGGCGAGCCCGGGGGCGAGCGGCACATCGATCGTCACCTCGGAGAACGTCCCCAGGAGGGCGCCGCTCCAGCCGAGCACGGCGATCCTGTCGCCGGCCTGGAAGGGCATGGCCTCATCATCCGCGTGGATCTCCAGCGCCCCGTCGATGCTCACGTCCCCGTCCACGAACAGGAGCGGCGCGGCGCTCGGCCCGGCGACGGTCAAGCTCAGCGTCGCGAACAAGCCCTGGCTGTAGCTCCCGGCGATGCTCGTCGAGGGGTACACCTCGCCCACGACCAGCGTGCCAAGCGCGGGGTTCGCGAGATCGCCCGTGAAGCTGCTGGTCTCGAGGCGCCCCCGGTAGAAATCGATATTGTCGCCGGCCTGGACCTCGATCTCTCCCGCGGTGAGCTCGCCGTCCGCGAGCCGCACCGCCCACCTCGGGCCGCCGGGAGCGCCGGGCAGCGGCGCGAGCCGGAGGAGGCCGTCGATGCGGACGGATCCTCCGCCGTCGATCTGCAGCGCCGGAAAGACCGACGAGTCCGTGGACGCGAGGATCGTGACGTCACCGCTGTTGATCCACGACGCATAGACGTCGGTCACGTAGATGTACGCCGCGCCGCCTCGCGAGCGGATCTCGACCTCCTCTGTGGCCAGGGTCCCCAGCGCTCCGAGGACGATCCCGCCGATTCCATCGTCTCCCCCCACCGACAGCAGCCCCGCGTTCGTCCAGGTGCCGTCCCAGCCGCTCACGCTGACAACGCTGTTCTCGAGCTCGTTTCCGAGGACCTGCGCGTTCACGGTGGAGAGCTCCCCCCGGTAGATGGACAGCTGCGCGGCCCTGCCCGCGCCGACGACGAACTCCCCCGTGCTCACCCACCTCGTCGCGGAGCCTGTGACGAGCGCCTCGATCGGGCGGAAAGGGTCCGGCAGGGCGTTGGCACCGAAATAGACGTTGTGCGAGAAGAAGCTCGCTCCCTTTCGGATCTCGATCCTGCCGCCCCACAGGTCACCGATGTAGGCGTTGGTTCGGCTCGTCAGGGTCGCGTCGTACCCTTCGACGAGCACGTCGCCGTACGCGTGGAAGTACGGCCCGCTGACCAGGAGATCGTCGGTGATGACCCTGGCGCCGGTCCGTACGATGAGCGAGCCCCAGGCGAAGTGGCCTGCGCCGACCGCGAGAGAGCCATTGTTGGTCCACCGCGATCCGTACCCGACCACCTCGACCGTACCGGAGCCCTCGTAAGGCCCGCCGATGATGGCGCCGGGGCTGAGCACCCGCCCTTTGTTGGAGACGAGCACGCTCCCCGAGCGGGGCATCCCCGGTATCGTGCCGCCGACCAGCAGAAGGCTATCGCCGAGGTCCCACGGGTCCGCCGGGCTTGCGGGCGATACATCCCCCGAGATGGTCACCTCCGCCCGGAGCGGCACTGCCACGCTCAGCGACACCGCCGCAAGCAACGCCGAAAGGGCGCATCGAACATGCTGGTTCATAGGCCTCCTGCTCAGCAAGGAATTCGACAACACAAGAATTCCGTCCTCGCTTCCCCCTACTGCCCGAGCCGGGTGGATCGCGAGACCGATATTCCCGCGCGCACTCTAGCAGGTAACAAGTCCGACGATCGCGCGTCCTCGAATGAGCGTTGCGGATGAGCCCGGTGCGATAGGCCTCGCCGCCCGGGCCGCATTGACTGGGAAGGGTGGAGCGGGTCGCCCCTCTGGCGGGAGTTGTTTCGGAGTCGACTCTGCTGTCTCCGCCGCCCGTCGGGCCAGCATGGGAGAGGCGATTGGAGCCGATCTCTTTTTCATCAATCTTGTGTGCGAGCGTGCGAGTTCGACGAGCGTCTGAACGCGTCGGCGCCGAGGTTCTGGAGCGCGAGTTCGTCGAGGGCGCCAGCGTCGAGGCTCATCAGGGCGCGCGCGGCGCAGCGTCGGGTTCCGCGCGCTCGACCTGGGGAACGCCGAGCTCAGCGGCCGGATCGAGGGCAGAGACCTTGAGGGCCCTCGACGGTCATGGCGATCTCGCTCCGGGATGGGTCATGGCTCGACCGCGCTCGATCGGCTCAGGTCGGGCCCGAACGGCGCTCATGTGGGCCTCTCGATCACCTATCCGCGCCGACCCCTCCGTTTTCCATCACGGAACGCGCGCGCGCCGGAGACAGTCACGGGCATGAAGCGCTCGTCGTTGTTCGTGCAGGCTGCCCTCGTCGTCCTCGCGTGCGCCTGCGGTGACGGAGGCGATGCCGGAGGACAGGGCGGCCAGGGTGGCCAGGCGAGCGGAGGTTCGTCCACCGGCACGACGGGCGCCGGCGCAGGCCCGTCCACCGGCACGACGGGCGCCGGCGCAGGCCCGTCCGCCAGCACGACGGGCGCCGGCGGAGGTCTCGGCCCTCACGTCCCTGAGCCGAGCACGCCGACGCGCGGCGGGACGATGACGTTCACGAACATCGGCGCGCCCGGCTGGTGGCCCCGCCGCATCGACCGCGAGCCCGGCGATCCGGCGTGCGACTACAAGGACGGCGACGACACCTGGGGCGGGCACTGCTGCATGACAGAGCACCACGCGACGAGCGACAAGCTCGCCCCGTTCGATGAAGAGATGACCCTCATCATGAAGGCCATCCGCGTGAAGCAGCTCGCCGTCTACCAGCCCGGCAGCGACCCGGCCGCCTGGCAGATGATCTCGTCGTGGGACGCGAAGGACGGCGTTGGCTCCAACCTGCTCGTCACGGAAGGGCAGGCCACGTCCGCCGACTTCACGGGCGACCTCACGAAGAAGGACTGCGTCACGTACTTCACGCAGGACAAGCCCTTCGCGTGCGGTGACGGCAAGGACTACTACTGTCCCGACGATCCGGGCATCATGCACCTCGGCTGGGCGGGCTCGAAGCTCATCGTCTTCCTGGCGTCGATGACGTTCGACGACGCGGGCGTCGAGAAATGCGACGGCGGTGGGCAGGGCCACCCCGGCCCGTGGGTCGCGTTCGTGGCGTCCGAGCTCATTCGCGACGGCGGCCGCAAGTGGAACGGGCTCTGCAACTGCTACTCGAAGACGGGCACGGTCGGCGACGGCTGCGGCGAGATCAACGTGTTCGAGGTCGTGATGGACAACAACGAGTACAGCAATCGCGAGTTCATGAGCACCGGTGTCCGCTCGTACCAGGAGGGGCACATCGGCGGCAGCGTCTGCGGGAGCGGCTGTGATCGCGACGAGTTCGCCGAGGACGTCGAGGTCGTGGATGCGTGCGCGCAGAAGGCCTACGACGAGGGGCCCGTCATCGAGGCCGGCGGGGCCTCGGACGGCTGCCCGACGTGGCGCCGGCCCATCGGCGATCGCTACTTCATGATCCTGCTCGATGAGGCGCAGCGCACGATCCAGGTCGCGGTGATTCACCCCGAGAGGATCCCCTCCGCCGCGGCCGAGATGCTCCCCGATCTGCCGGGCGGGCTCTCACGCGGCTCGATCGACGCCATGCTCTCGATGCGCCTGCCGGAGTGACCCCCATGAAACCGAGGAACACCATGCACAATTTCCGTCAGCTTCCGGTGCGGTGGGTCTTCATCGCCGCGCTCGCGTCCTTCGCCGGCGTGCCGGCGTGCTCTGGCAGCGACGACGAGACACAGGCGTCGTCGGGGTCAAACGGCGCCGGCGTGGGCAGCGCGAGCGGCAGCGGTGGAGCAAGCTCGAGCGGCGCCGGCGTGGGCAGCTCGGGCGGCAGCGGCGGAGCAAGCTCGAGCGGCGCCGGCGCCGGCGCGGGCAGCGCGAGCAGCAGCGGCGCGGGCAGCTCGAGCGGCAGCGGCGGCGCTCAGCCGACGGGCTGCAAGCGCGGCCTCGCGTATGGCTATCACTCGAAGGCCGACATGGATGTCCTCTCCCCGGCGGTGTCCTGGTGGTACAACTGGACCCATGTGCCGGACGAGGGTGTCCGGCCCGATTATTACAGGACGCTCGGCGTCGAGTACGTACCGATGGTGTGGGGCGGGGGCAACCTCGACAGCGCCGCCGCCGGCCGCATCGCCTCCGAGATCCCCGAGGGGGCGAGGTTCCTGCTCGGGTTCAACGAGCCGAACTTCGGGGCTCAGGCCGATCTTTCCGCGGCCGAAGCCGCGGCGCTCTGGCCGCACGTCGAAGCGGTGGCCGACGCGCGCGGCCTCGCGCTCGTGTCGCCGGCCGTGAACTTCTGCGGCGGCGATTGCCAGGAGACCGATCCGTTCAAGTACCTGGACGACTTCTTCGCCGCGTGCAGCGGGTGCCGGGTCGATTACATCGGCATCCACATCTACACCGGCTGCAAGGGAGAAGGCGACAATCAGGCCCAGTGGCTCATCAACCACGTCGAGACGTACAAGTCGCGGTTCGACAAGCCCCTCTGGCTCACGGAGTTCGCGTGCGACAGCGCGGGCTCCCTCGCCGAGCAGAAGGAGTTCCTCGTCGACGCGCTGGCGTACCTCGAGAACGAGCCTCGGATCGCGAAGTACGCGTGGTTCTCGGGCCGCGCCGACAACGTGCGGCACGCGAGCCTGCTCGGCGACGACGGCGAGCTCAACGAGCTCGGTCAGGCCTACGTCAGCGCGCCGCAGCGCGCGTGCGGAGCCTCGACGAATCGAGAGTGACGCGGCGGGCAGGCCGCGGCCGCTGCGTCGGTGGCGATTTCCCGCAGCCGTTGTGGTTGCCGATGGGCAGCTTGCCGCTGGCTGCACGCGTGCGCGGTGCCCACCTCTCTTGACGCGATGCTCCGGAGGAGGCTTGTCTGCCATCGGCGCGTGGCTGATCGCTGGCGCGCCGTTTGGAATTGACATCCGATTTGTGAACGTTCACATTCGGCCCACGACCTCACCGGGGAGGGCGACGAGGGCGGCCGCGGGGGCTTGATCCCAGAGCCTCTGACGCGCCGATCGGCTGGCGCGTCAGAGCGTCTGAACCGGCTCCATCGTTGGCTGGGTGCTGCCAAACGTGAAACAACCCGCGTATTTATGAAATTTCTTACGCACTTCAGCTCGAGTGACGAGCGCCGTGCACGGTGCGTTCGCCCCCGCTGCCTGGTGGCGGCGGTCATCGTGCTCCTCGGCGCCGGGGCTGCGGGATGCGGCACGGACGGCGCGGACGGCGCCCTCAGCAGTAGCAGCAGCAGCAGCAGCAGTGGCGGCGGCGGCGGTAGTGGTGGTGGTGGTGGTGGCGGCGCCGGGGCGCCGGGGGGCGGCGACGGCGTCGGTGGTCCCGCGGGTTCAGACGGGGGCGCCGGGGGGGAAGGCGGCGCCGGCGATGGCGGCGCGCCCGCCGAGCAGCAGGTCACCGTCCCGGTGGGCGCTGGGCTTCTGCGGCTCGAGGCCTGCGCGCCGAACATCGTGCGGGTGGCCTTCTCCCCCACGGGCGACACCGCCTTCTTCTCGCGGTCCACCCCGGCGACGGGCCCGCGCCGCTGCGAGAAGACCGCCGTCGAGGTGACGTCGACCGCGGTCGAAACCGTCCTCTCCACCAGCGCCCTCTCGGCCCGTGTCGACAAGGCGACCGGCGCGGTGTCGTTCACCGATCCCTCGAACGCGTCGCTGCTGGCAGAGGTGCCGAACGGGCGCGCGGTGACGACCGCGACCGTGCAAGGGCAGGCGACCCACAACGTGCACCAGAGGTGGACGCCGGCGGCGGACGAGTCCCTCCACGGCCTTGGCCAGCACCAGCAGGGGCTCGTGGACATCAAGGGCTACGACCTCGACTTCCACCAGTACAACACCGAGGTGTTCATCCCCTTCCTGGTGTCGAGCCGCGGTTGGGGGATCCTCTGGGACAACACCTCGTTCACGCGCTTCGGCGACCTCGACCGCGCCCAGCACGTTCCGGGCGTGGCCTACGCCGATCACGACGACCTGCTCGCCGCCGCCGCCAGCAAGAGCGCCGACATCACCACGACCGTGCAGGCGACGACGGCGGGCGATTACCTGTTCTACACGTATTCATCGGGGGCGATCCGCCTCGACGTCGATGGCCAGCGGGTGATCGACCATTGGCGTCAGGGGTGGCTGCCGTCGACGGACGTGGCGCGCGTGCACCTCGACGCCGGTCAGAAAGTCACCGTGCACCTGCAGTGGACCGCGGACATCGACGTCGGCATCGCCAGCCTGCTCTGGAAGCCGCCGCCCGCGTCGCGCGACATCTCGCTCTGGTCGGAGGTCGGCGACGGCATCGATTACACCTTCGTCTACGGCCCCGAGCTCGACGGCGTGATCGCCGGCTACCGCACGCTGACGGGGCCGGCGGCGCTCTTGCCCAAGTGGGCCTTCGGGTTCTGGCAGTCGTGCGATCGCTATCAGTCGCAGCAAGAGAGCCTGGACGTCCTCCAGCAGTACCGGTCCCGGCACATCCCCATCGATGTGATCGTGCAGGACTGGCAGTACTGGCCGGACGGCACCTGGGGGTCGCACCAGTTCGACCGGACGCGCTTCCCCGATCCCGCCGCCTGGACAGCCGCGATTCACGATCAGCACCACGCCCACCTGCTGATCTCCGCGTGGCCCAAGTTCGTGACCGGCACGGCGAACTACGCCGAGCTCGACGGCATGGGGGCGCTCTACAAGCGGAACATCGCCGACGGCAAGCGCGACTTCCAGGGGAACGTCTTCACCTACTACGACGCCTTCAGCGCGGAGGCGCGCGCCGCCTATTGGTCCCAGGTGAACGACGCCCTGTTCTCGAAGGGGGTCGACGGCTGGTGGGCCGACGGCTCCGAGCCTGACATCGACGAAGACGTCGAGGGCAAGACCAGCCCGGCCACCCACCTCGCGAGCGCCCAGAGCCGCATGACCCCGACGGCGCTCGGTCAGGGCGCGGCTGTGCTGAACGCCTATTCGCTGATGCACAGCCAGGGGATCTACGAGGGGCAGCGCGCGGCTGCCCCCGACAAGCGCCCGCTGATCCTCACCCGCAGCGCCTTCGCGGGGCAGCAGCGCTATGGTGCGGTCGTCTGGTCGGGGGACAT
Organism: Sorangium aterium; assembly: GCF_028368935.1. Taxonomy (NCBI): domain Bacteria; kingdom Pseudomonadati; phylum Myxococcota; order Polyangiales; family Polyangiaceae; genus Sorangium; species Sorangium atrum. The sequence continues at coordinate 778,419 of NZ_JAQNDK010000003.1, forward strand.
CACCTCTACCTGGACGGCGATGCGCAAGCAGATCGCGGCCGGGCTCGGGATCTCGATCTCGGGCCTTCCCTACTGGACCATGGACGCGGGCGGCTACGCCCCGCCGGCGCGCTTCACCGCCGGCACGCCGGCGGCCGCCGATCTCGCCGAGTGGCGCGAGCTGAACGCGCGCTGGTTCGAGATGGCGACCTTCGCGCCGATCCTGCGGGTCCACGGCCAGGCGCCCCTCATCTCCGGCACTCAGCGGGCCGCCCGGCGCGAGATCTACAGCATGGGCGCCGACACCAACGCGCCGGCGTACCTCGCGGAGCTCAAGTTCGATCGCCTTCGCTACCGGCTCTTGCCGTACGTCTACGCGCTCGCCGGCATGGCGACCCAGCGGGGGGGGACGATCATGCGCCCGCTGGTGATGGACTTTCGTGCCGACACGCGGGCGCGCGCGATCGCCGATCAGTACATGTTCGGGCCGGCCTTGCTCGTGTCACCGGTGACCACCTACCGCGCCACCAGCCGGTCCGTGTACCTGCCGCAGGCGCCGGCCTGGTACGACTTCTGGACGGGCACGCGTCACGCAGGAGGCACGACGATCGCCGCCGCCCCCGCGCCCATCGACGCCATCCCCGTCTACGCGCGCGCGGGCTCGATCGTCCCCATCGGACCGGCCCAGGAATACGTCGATCAGCAGGCGGCCGATCCCATCACGTTGCTGGTCTATGGCGGCGCTGGCGGCACCTTCACGCTGTACGAGGACCAGGGGACGAGCACCGATTACGAGCGTGGTGCATTCTCGCTCATCCAGCTGACCTGGGACGACGCGGCGCGAGCGTTGACCATCGGGGCGCGCCAGGGCGCGTGGGAGGGCATGCCGGCGAAGCGAACGTTCCAGGTGGTGCTCGTCACCGATGGCAAGGCGGTCGGCTTCTCGACGACGGACACGCCCACGCCCGATTCCACCGTGACGTACGACGGGAAGGCGGTCACCGTTCGTTTATGAGCCGCTGGCAAGCGCGGAGTCGCCGCTTCCACGATCGAGGGGAGGGGATGCACAACAACTTCGATTGTGCAGACTCGATCCCTGCGACGCCCCCTGGCGCTGCCTTGGCAATGAGCCATCACGACGCTCGCGGTCCCACCCTTTCGCTCTGCCGCGCTACACTTCCTCGCGCAGCGATCGGCTTCTTTTACCTGCGCGCTCGCGGCCGGTATGGTGATGCGCCTATTTTGAGCTGTCGCTTCATAAATGAATCGGCGCGCCACAATCCATTGCTGGTCGAGAGGCCATGAGCTAGTGTCGAGTCTTAGTCGCGCCCTTCGCGCGCGCGGAGTTACCGATGACAAGTGCCCGTTGCTCCTCCCTGGTCCTCGCCCTGTTCTCACTCTCGGGTGTTGCTTGTTCGTCGAGCAGCACCCCTCCGTCGGAAGAACCGGGGGTCGCAGGCGCGGGCGGCCAAGCGCAGGCGGGCGCCGGTGGTAACGCCGTGAGCGCGGGCAGCACCTCGGGCGGTGGCCAGCCCGGCTCCGCGGGCGCGGGTGGCTCCGATTCCGGCGGTACCAGCGGCGGCGCGGGCGGCAGCGCGAGTGGCGCGGGCGTGGGGGGAGCGAGCGGAGGTGGCGGTCAAGCCGGCGGCAGCGCAGGCGGCGCGACAGGGACGGACGCGGTCAAGAGCGCTGGCTGCGGCAAAGCGAATACTCTGCAAAACGGCACGATCGACATCTCGTTCGGCGGCGCCTCTCGCAAGTACATCCTTCGCGTGCCGAGCGATTACGACAAGGACACGCCGTATCGGCTCGTGTTCGCCTTCGCGGAGTCCGGCTCTTCCGCCATGTCGGTGGCGAACCGGAACTACTTCACGATGGCGACGCTCGACACTGGAGCTACCACCATCTTCGTCGCGCCGGACGCCGCGAACGGCGCCGGTTCCTGGAGCAAGTCGGACGTGGAGCTGACGGACGCGATCCTGGAGGAGCTCGAGGGAGATCTCTGCATCGACAAAACTCGGATCTTCGCCACCGGCTTCAGCTTCGGGGGAGCGATGTCGTTGGCTCTCGCCTGCACCCGCGCGGACGTGTTCCGAGGCGTTGCCTTCTTTTCGGGGGCAGATCTCACGGGCTCCTGCACGGCGACGTTGACCAAGCCGATCGCCTACTACGCGTCGCAAGCCAGCGGTGACAGCAGCGGCCCCCCCATGCCGACCAGCGGTCGCGTCAAACAAGCCCAATTCGCGAAGGTCAACGGCTGCATGGAGGAGCCGTCGGCGACCACCTTCCCGGCAGCTGGCCAGCCCCACACGTGTACCGAGTACAAGGGCTGCTCCGCAGGTCACCCCACCAAGTACTGCGTGTTCGACGGCCCGCACGGCTGGGAGCCGAAGGACCCCGGGCAATCGACGAGCTGGAACGCCCCCGAGGCGTGGAAATTCATCACGCAATTCTGATTTCGAGTCGGGGACTGCGTCGGGCGCAACGACGATGGGGAGGCGGTCGCCGGGCGACGCCGTCAAAGCTCGCAGTTGGCGGCGGAGTCGGCGGCCTCTACGAGGCACACGTCGCTGTCGGCGCCGCTGGTGAGTCGGTCGCCATCGAGCGTGTCCGTCCCCGCGACGCCGTCGAGGTAGTCGTCTCCGCCATCGCCGAAGAGCTGGTCGTCCCCGCCGTTGCCGAACAATCGGTCGTTGCCGGCGCCGCCGGAGATGATGTCATTGACGCCCCCACCCTCGATGGTCTCGTCGCCCGCGTGACCACTTGCGGAGGCAGCCCGGGTCGTGCACGAGGCGATCGGCCAGCTGCTCGGGCTGGCGGCCGTACCGAGGTCGCCCGTGGCGCGCAGCTGCGTGAGATAGTTCTGCACCGTGTTCGGGGCGACCTCAAACCGCTCGGCCAGCTCCCGGATACTTCCTTCACGGTTCTGGTAGGCGTCGATGATCCGCTGCCGCAGGTCGATGCTGTACGGGCCCATGCGGTAGGCAGCAGCATCAGCGGTGCCACCGTCCCGCGCGACCATGCTCAGCTTGTACCAAGCTCAACCGCAAATTGCTCTGGAGAACGAGCCTCGGATCGCGAAGTACGCGTGGTTCTCGGGTCGCGCCGACAACGTCCGGCACGCGAGCTTGCTCGGCGACGACGGCGAGCTCAACGAGCTCGGTCAGGCCTACGTCAGCGCGCCACAGGGCCCGTGCGGAGCCTCGACAGACAGGTAGCGTGATGCGGCGGGTAGCCGGGCGGAACATCGGTGCTCGCGCAGACTCGAGCCCTGCGACGCCCCCTGGCGCTGCCTTGGCAATGAATGGCCAGGGGATCGGCGGCATCGAAGGCGCTATGCGCACGAGATCCACCCAGATTGTCGCGGTGTCGTTCGTCGCTCTCCTCGGCTGCTCCGACGCGGGGGGCGGAAACCTCGGCGGAGGCGGAGCTGCTCCTGGAACGACGACCGGTGCGGAGGGCGGCTCCGGGGGCGGAGGCGGAGGAGACGGAGGCTCCGGCGGCGAGATTTCCACCTCTGGCTCCGGAGGCTACGGCGGCGCCGGGGGCTCGGGCGGCGAGATCTCCACGTCGGGCACCGGCGGCGCCGGGGGCTCGGGCGGCGAGATCTCCACGTCAGGCACCGGCGGTGCCGGGGGCTCGGGCGGCGAGATCTCCACGTCAGGCACCGGCGGAGGCGGCGGCGAAGGAGGCAGCGCCGCCTTCGGGCCATGCGGCACTGCAGGCATCTCGTTCGGCCCTCCGGAGGCCTTTCTCGATCTCGGTCACCAGAAAGGCCTCACCCGGCTCTTCGTCTCCGGGAGCCGCGTGCTGAGCTGGGACTACGATCGCTGGATGCTCTGGGATACCGACGCCAGCGCTGCGATCGCCGACGGACACGCGCCGGGCGGCCTCGACCCCGGCGACCCGCTGTTCGGGATCCCGCCGTTCGAGCTGCCGGGCGGCGTGGTCCTCCGCGGCAACATGGTGCTGATCCAGACGGACCCCAAGCACGCCTTCGAGCTGCGCAGCGCCATCGACGGCTCCGTCCTGGCCTCCGTGACGACCGAGTACGACCAGGCGGGGCTCGCGAGCGACGGCAGCTACGCCTGGACGCGCCGCCAGTCCACCAGCACGATCACGCTCTGGAGCAACGCGGGGGTCGAGCGCTGGTCCGCCGCGGTGAGCCACCACGGCGACGTCTACGCGGCGCCGGACGCGCTCCGGATCGCACCGGCGCCTTTGGGCCCCCTGCACAATAGCGTCGCCGTGCTCCCCGCCGATGGCTCGCCTCCCACGGTCACCCCCGAGCTCTCGGGCACATTCCACTCCTGGTTTCAGGATGGCGAGCGATTTCTCACCACCGTCGGCACGACGGTGCGCGTGTACTCGAAGGCGGCGATCCAGGAGGGCATCGTCAACCTGCCGTCGCTCAAGCAACTCGCTGGGACGCGCGACTATTTCTGGATGCTCGCGGACAACAGAGCGGACTCTCCGCTCATGGTCTATCGCGTCGGAGGCGGAGCCGTCCCCGTCGCCGAGTACCCTGACCGCGCCGACTATCGCTACACGTTCGCGCCGACCGAGCGTGCGCTCGCCTTGCTCCACACGCAATCGTCGAGGCTCGACATCATCGATCTCGACGGCCCCGAGGTGACCCTGACCGAACACGCGCCGCCGCTGGTCCAGAACACCCGCGTCGACATCGACAAGGACCTACGCTTGGTGGTCTCGAACGCGTACGGCGCGATCTCGTACAAGGGCACCCTCACCGATCCGGAGGGCTCGGGGCTGCTCGGCTGCGGCGCGCTCCACTCCGTCGCAGGCTCTCCCTCGGGGCACGTGGCCCTCGCGACGGGTTCGGGGAGGACGCTCCTCTATGATACGGCTGCGCTCGACGCCGGGCCCTCGGCGGTCGTTCCGTTCCACAGCAACAAGGTGCTGCTCTCGGCGGACGGCAGCCTGCTCGCGGCGCGCGCCGCCTTCGATCCGCTGGTCACGGACAAATCACTCCGGCTCTTCTCGCTGCCGGACGGCGCGCAGCTCGCCTCGCTCTCGCGCGGGCAGGTGATTCAAGACTTCTCGATGTCCTTCGACGGAAGCACGGTCGGCTGCACCTACCGCCTCGACGAGCACAGGACGGAGCGCGTCGTGAGCGACTGGGCGGGCAGCGCGCCGCTCTTCCAGGACACCGGAAACCGGCCGGCGCCGCTCGTCTCCCCCGACGGTCACCACTTCGTCGTCACGGACTCCGCCCCCTCCGAAGGCTGCGGGTTCACGCAGTTCTACGACGACGGCGCGCTCGTCAACGTGGTGCCCGGCTGCGCGATCGGCTGGCTCGACGACACCCACGTTCTCGTCCAGTCGTACATCCGCCATTTCGAAAGCAGCCGCTGGACGTACCAGGCCTCCGCGATCTACGACGAGCTCGGCAACCCGGTCGACGCGCCGCCGCTGCCGAGGATCCCCATCCGCACCGACTCCGGGGATTCGGACGACGACTACGGGATCCTGCCGGTCTCGGCGACGGCGCTCTACTCGCGCTACGACGGCGTCCTCTACGACATCGAGACGGGGGCGGCGCTCGCGACCTTCCCGGGCTCGCGAAGCGCCGTCGTCGGCGCCTTCATGGTCCATCCGTGCGGCTACGGCGTGTGCGCGGAGACCTACTGAGCGGGCGTGTGGCGCAGCGGGTCGGCGTGGACCCCGGGCATGGAGCCGGGGATGAGCGTCGCGCCGACCGCCCGCGCGCCCGGGAGGACCGGCCGCGCTGGACGGCCGGCGCTGTGTTCGCAGGAGATGCGTTCGCGCGAATCGAGGAGGGTATGGGCTCAAGCGTGATTCCCTGGGCTGAGTCGCGCTTCGCGCGATGGGTGGCGCTGCTCTTGATCGTCCATCTGACCTGCGGGCTCGGCTGCGCCGCGCCTTCGGGCGAAGCGCTCGACGTCGACACGCTGGAGGCGCAGTTCGAGCAGCGCGCCCGCGCCGTGCTCCGCGGCGACGAGGCGCTCGTGCCGACCGCTGGGGGCTTCGAGCTCGCGCCGCGCCCGTCGCGAGCCGGCGCGGCGCTCGCGTTCTCCTCCGACGGGAGCAGCGCGGTGCGGTTCGACCTGCCGGATGGGCTCGGCATCGAGGTGCGCGAGCGCGGCCTGCACGGTGAGGTCCAGAGGGTCGGCGCTGCCATCGCCTACCCGCGCGCGGGCGGCTTCGCGCTCTGGACGGCGCAGCGGCACGGCGCGGAAGAGTGGCTCTGGTTCCCCGAGGGGGCGCCGGCCGGGGCACCGCTGGCCTCGTGGCAGGTCGAGGGGGCGCGCCTCCGCCGCCGTGGCGCGAACGTGGAGATCCTCGACGCGGCAGGGGAGCCGCGGATCCTCGTGGCGGCCCCCGAGGCCTATGCCTCGCCGCTCCGGCGCATCCCGACGCGCCTGGAGGTGCAAGGCGATGAGATCTCGCTCTGGGTCGAGGAGGCGGGCTCGCCGCTCCTCGTGGATCCGTCATGGAGCGTCACGGCGGCCTCGGACGCGACGCTCCGCGCGCAGCACACCGCGACCTTGCTGCCCGACGGCAGGGTGCTCATCGCGGGCGGGGTCAGCGCCGCTGACAGGCGCTCGCACCTCGCCAGCGCGGCCATCTATGATCCCGCGCTCGATGCCTGGCTGCCCGCTGCGCCGATGAGCAAGCAGCGGTCGGTTCACACGGCGACCTTGCTCGCCGACGGCAGGGTGCTTGTCACGGGCGGCGCCAGCGGCGGGGCCGAGTGGGTCTCCAGCGCAGAGCTCTACGATCCAGCGACCGACGCGTGGACCCCCGCCGCGACCATGATCTCGGCGCGCTCGTCACACACCGCGACCTTGCTCGCGGACGGGCGGGTGCTCGCCGCCGGGGGCGCTCCGCCTGGCGGCGCTCCGGGTGCCACGGCCGAGCTCTACGATCCCGTGTCGGACACCTGGTCGCCGACGCCCGCGGCGTCGGTCGCGCGCAGCGGCCACGCGGCGGCGCGCTTGCGGGACGGCCGCGTGCTGATCGTGGGAGGCAGAAACATAGAGACCGGCGTGCTGTCCAGCGTCGAGATCTACGACCCCACGACGGGCGCGTGGACCCCGGGGCCGGACATGCTCCGCGCCCGGTGGATGCACACGGCGAGCTTGCTGGAGGACGGTGACGTGCTGGTGATCGGCTATGACCGGGAAGGCGAGGCCGAGACCTACGATCCCGAAGCCAACGCGTGGACGCTCGCGAGCAACAAGATGAGCTCTCCTCGCGTCTCGAACACGGCGACGCGGCTGTGCGACGGTCGGGTCCTCGTCTCTGACAACGTGCCGCCCGACCTTTACGATCCGAGCACGCGGACCTTCTCGAGGGCGCCCAGGAGCGAAGTGAGCCGCAGCGACGCCACCGCGACGCTGCTCCCGGATGGACGGGTCCTCTTCGTCGGCGGCCATTCGAGCACCGTGGGCGCCGACATCTACGACCCCTCGGTCGCGCCCTCGGGGACGCAGCTCGGCCCCCTGCACAACCTGCGGTATTTCGTGAGGGTCGTGGAGCTGGCGGACGGAAAGGTCCTGATCGCGGGCACCGGCGTCGCGACCACGGAGGTCGCCGAGCTCTTCGACCCCTCGAGCAGGACGTTCTCCGTGGCAGCGCCCTCGAACTTGGAGCGGTATCGTCCCGAGCTGACCCGCCTCGCCGACGGCAGGGTGCTGCTCAGCGGGGGCCTCCTCGACTATTTTGCGGCGGATCTGTACAACGAGATCTACGATCCGGCTGCGGATGCCTGGACGCTGGCCGCGCCCGACGAGGAGCGTCGATACAACCACACGGCGACCTTGCTCGGAAGCGGCGAGGTGCTCATCGCGGGCGGCGAGGTGTGGGACTACCCCATGGAGCCGTACCTCGTCCGCAGGACCGGATCGGCGGCGCTGTATCGTCCGGCCGACGACACCTGGGTCGCCGTCGAGCCGATGAACGCACGGCGGGCGGAGCACGCGGCGACGCTGCTGGACGATGGCAGGGTGCTGGTCGTCGGCGGGATCCAGGGAGACGACGACTACAACACGGAGTACTCGACCGCGGAGCCGCTCGCCAGCGCCGAGATCTACGATCCTGCGACCCGGCGCTGGTCTCTGGTGGCGCCCATGGCGGAGCCTCGGGACAGGCCCACGGCGACGCGGCTCCCGGACGGTCGCGTGCTCGTCGTCGGAGGAGCTGCAGAGGTCTACGACCCGATGACGAACGCCTGGACTGCCACAGGGCCCATGAGCCCGATGTTGGCCTTCAATCATGTTGCCATGCTGATGCCGACAGGCGAGGTGCTGGTCATCGGAGGGGCGACGGCGCAGATCTATAGCCCTGCGACGAACTCCTGGACACCTGCCCCGTCGCCCTTGCTCTCTTACGGCTCTCTCGCCTCCGTGCTCCTGCCGAGCGGCGATGTGCTCCTCGTCGGCTGGTCCTCGTACCCGGAGCTGTACGATCCTCGATGGCACAGCCCCGGGGACAACGGCTGCAGCACGGGCGCTGGCGGAGAGGGCGGCGCCGGCGGCGGTGAGTCCGGTGCCGGCGGCGCCGGCGGGGGCGAGCCCGGAACGGGCGGCGTTGGCGGCGCGGGGGGCGAGGAGTCCGTGACCGGCGGCGCTGGCAGCGGTGGATCCGGGACTGGCAGCGTCGGCGGCGCCGGCGGCGTCGAGTCCGGTACGGGTGGCATGGGCGGCGCTGGCGGCGACGGCGCTGGTGCTGGCGGCCGTGGCGGCGAGGGCGCCTCGGGGACGGCGACCGCGTCCAGCGGCGCTGGCGGCTCGGGGATGGAGACCGCTGCAGGCGCTGGCGGCGATGGAAGCTTGGGCCCGACGAGCACGTCGAGCGGCCCCGGAGCGGGCGATCCGCCGGCGGAGACCGGCTGCTCCATGGCGCAAGGGGCGTCCGGCGGCGGGGCGAGCGGCTTCTACCTCGCCGTGGCCGCGACCGCTCTCCGGCGGAGGCTCCGCCGCTCCAGGGCGGCAATCCCGCGGTGAATTCCGATCACCGCACCCGCTGAACCAGACTCCCGGGATGCAGCTACGGATCGAAGGCGATCGACCGACACTCACCCTTCAGGGGCCCGCCGGCCGCACCGCATCCTGGTCTCACTTGCCGTAGGCCACCCGCCACACGGTGTTGCTCTGGTCGTCGGTCACAAGCAGCGCGCCGTCCTTCGCCACCGCGACGCCGACCGGGCGACCCCACACGTCGCCGGTGCTCGTGACGAAGCCTGTCATGAAGTCTTCGTAGTACCCTGCCGCCTTGCCGTCCTTGACCGGGATGCGGATCACCTTGTATCCGGTGCGCCGCGAGCGGTTCCACGAGCCGTGCTCCGCGGCGAAGATGTGCCCCTGGTAGTCGGCAGGGAACTGCTGGCCCGTGTAGAAGCACAGGTCGAGGGAGGCCGAGTGCGACTGGATCAGCACGTCCGGCACGATGACCTTGTCCCGGAGCTCGGGGTGCTTGCCCTCGTGCCGCGGATCCTGGTGCGCGCCGAGGTAGTACCAGGGCCAGCCGTAGAACCCGCCCTCCTGCACGCGCGTCACGTAGTCGGGGACCAGGTTGTCGCCCAGCTCGTCGCGCTCGTTCACGCTGGTCCAGAGCGCGCCCGTCGCCGGCTCGATGGCCAGGCCGACCGGGTTGCGGATGCCTGACGCATGGAGCGCCTCGTCCTTGCCGTCGGGCGTGAAGGAAAGGATGCACGCGCGCCGGATCTCGCTGTCGTCGTCATCGACGTTGGAGCGGGAGCCCACGGACACGAACATTCGCTGGTTGTCCTTGCTGAAGGCGATATCGCGGGTCCAGTGGCCGCCGCCGCCCACGGCCTCCTTGCCCGAGGGGATGTTGGTGACGAGCGCCTCGGCCGGGCCGCTGGCCCTGGTGTCGCCCGCCTTGTAAGGGAACCTCACCACGCTGTCGGTGTTCGCGATGTAGACGTGCGTCGGCGCCTCGGTGCCGCTCGGATAGAAGGCGATGCCGAAGGGGCGGTTGAGGTCCTCGGCGTAGACGCTGCGGAGGTCGGCCTTGCCGTCACCGTCCGTGTCCCGGAGCACCAGCACCCGGTCCGCCGCGCTCTCGGCCACGAACACGTCGCCGTTCGGCGCCACCTGCACGACGCGCGGCTTCTCCAGACCCCTGGCGAGCTCGGCGACGGTGAATCCCGACGGGACTTTGGGGAACACACCGGCTGGACGATCTGCCTTGCTCGGACTGTTGGTCACCGACTCGCCCTCGTTGGGCGCGGGCAGGTCGGCGACGGTGATCTTGCGCTTCACGCCCGGCGCGTCCGTCGTCCAGTCGCCCAGCGCGTCGGCGCCCGTGAGGATCCTGTCGGTGGGCGCTGGCTGCGGTGTGACCTCGGCGCGCTTGGGCGAGCAGGAGGCCAGCGCGCCCGCGCCGGCGCCGACCAGGAGCACCTGCGCCGCCCCGTGCCGGGCCCACCGGCGGCATGATCTTCGGTTGTCCATGGACTCTGGTTGCCATTCGGCTGCTTCTCTGTCCACCGCGCCTCTAAACCGATGAGCCCGCCGATCTCCTCGCTCCTCGCCACGCGCGAGCGATGGAGCGCCCCGCCATCCAACCCCCGCTGCTGCGCTGTGGCCGGCGGCTACCAGTCCGCCTCGATCACCCCTCCGGTGTACTGCGTGCTGGTCGGCGTGTACTGGTGCACCTCGAACTTGTTGCCGTCGGGGTCCGCCAGCCAGATCTGGTACGTGTTGTCACAGCCGAGCTTCTTCTCGGTGAACGGGACGCCGCGGCTCTTCAGCGTCGCCGTCACGGCGTCCATGTCGTCGGTCTCGAGGCAGAAGTGGGCGATCCCGGTATTGACCACCTCGCCGAGGTTCCGGTCCTCGAACATCTCCATATAGTTGCCGTCGGCGATCTCGAGGTACGCGCCGAACGGCGCGCCTTCTCGGGTGAAGTGGAACTTGGTGGCGAACCCGAGCTTGCCGTAGAAGTCGACCGAGCGCTGCAGATCTCTCACGTTGAGACAGACGTGCGCGATGCGTTTGAACATGGGGAGGGCCTCCGCGACGGCGCCGGGGTAGGGGAGCGGCGCGCGTGGCCGAGGATACCCCAGCCGGAGGCCTCGGCGCGACGGTAGGCCCAGGCTCGTGCCCGGCGCCCGCGCCGCCGCCCGCCGGCGAGCGGCGGCGCCCAGGCCGAGCCGCTCGGCGCTGGGCTCGCGCGCGCCGCCGCGGTCTCCGGCGCGACGCGTCCTGGCCTCGCTCTGGCAGAGGAGGTCGAGCCGCGGGTGCGCCTTCGTGCAAACGGTGCGCCCCCCGCCTCCGGCGCATGGCCGCGCGCCGCGAAAACAAGGGGGCACGCGCGAGGCACGGCGCCTGCTTCATGGCCGGCGTCACGGCCGGAGCTCCCGATGTCGCGCCGCGGAGGCGCGGGCGCGCCGGGGCTCACGCGAACAACGAGGTCGCTATGCATAACCTACGACGACTCTGGCTGGCGCTCGCCGCCGTCATCACCGCTGGATTCTTGATACTCGGCTTCACGGGCCGGGAGGTGTACCGCAAGGCCCCGCCGATCCCCGAGCGGGTGGAGACGCCGTCCGGCCGGGTGCTGCTCACGAAGGACGACATCCTGGACGGGCAGCTGGTCTATCAGAGCATCGGCGGACAGCAGGTCGGCAGCGTCTGGGGGCACGGCGCTTACCAGGCGCCGGACTGGTCGGCGGACTGGCTCCATCGCGAGGCCGAGGCGCAGCTCGCGCTCTGGAGCCAGCGAGAGCACGGCGCGCCGTTCGCGTCGCTCCCGGACGAGGCGCAGGCCGCGCTCAAGGCGCGGCTCCAGCGGACGATGCGCCACAACGGCTACGACGCCGCGACCGGCGCGCTCACGGTCCCCGAGGATCGCGCGCTGGCCATCGAGGAGACCGCGGCGCACTACCGCGCGCTCTTCGGCGACGAGCCGAGCCTCGCCGGCCTGCGCGAGAGCTACGCGCTGCACACGGCCGCGGTCCCCGACGCCGGGCGGCGCGACAAGCTGACGGCGTTCTTCTTCTGGACCTCGTGGGCCGCGGCCGCGGAGCGCCCCGGCACCGGCGCCAGCTACACGAACAACTGGCCTCACGAGCCGCTCGTCGGCAACGTCCCCACGAGCGCCAACGTGATCTGGTCGATCGTGAGCATCGTCCTGCTGCTCGCCGGGATCGGCGCGCTCGTCTGGTACCACGCGTTCCGCCGCGGCGAGGAGCCGTCCGACCCTGCGCCGGCGCGCGATCCGCTCGCGGGGTGGGTGCTCACCCCGTCGATGCGGGCCGTCGGGAAGTACTGCGTCGTGGTGGTCGCGCTGCTCGTGCTCCAGGTCACGCTCGGCGTGCTGACCGCGCACTACACCGTCGAGGGGAACGAGGTCTTCGGGCTGCCGCTCGGGGAGATCCTGCCGTACGCGGTGACGCGCACCTGGCACGTCCAGCTCGGCGTCTTCTGGATCGCGACCGCGTTCCTCGCGACGGGGCTGTTCCTCGCGCCGGCGGTGGGCGGGCGTGAGCCGACGGGGCAGCGGCTCGGCGTGAACGTCCTCTTCGGGGCGCTCGTCCTCGTGGTCTTCGGCTCGCTCGCGGGAGAGTGGCTGGCGATCAAGCAGCGCTTCTCGCTCGAGACCTCGTTCTGGTTCGGGCACCAGGGGTACGAGTACGTCGACCTCGGCCGCGCCTTCCAGATAGCGCTCTTCGGCGGGCTCGCGCTCTGGCTCTTCCTGATGCTGCGCGCGCTCTGGCCCGCGCTCGCCCGGCGCGACATGAGCCGGCACATCGTGCTGCTCTTCACCGGCGCCACGGTCGCCATCGGGATGTTCTACGGCGTGGGGCTCTTCTACGGCGCGAAGACGCACCTGTCGGTCATGGAGTACTGGCGCTGGTGGGTCGTCCACCTCTGGGTCGAGGGGTTCATGGAGGTGTTCGCCACCGCGGCGATCGCGTTCCTGTTCACCCGGCTCGGCCTCGTGCGTCCGGACAGCGCGGCGCGGGCGGCGATCCTGTCGACCTGCATCTTCCTCATCTCGGGCATCCCCGGCACGTTCCACCACCTCTACTTCAGCGGCACGCCGGTCTCGGTGATGGCGGTCGGCGCGAGCTTCAGCGCCCTCGAGGTGGTGCCGCTCGTCCTCGTCGGGATGGAGGCGCACGAGACCTGGCAGATGCAGCACCGGAGCGGGTGGATGCAGGCCTACCGCTGGCCCATCCAGTTCTTCGTCGCCGTCGCGTTCTGGAACTTCGTGGGCGCGGGCGTGTTCGGCTTCCTCATCAACCCGCCGATCGCCCTCTATTACATGCAGGGCCTCAACACGACGCCCGTGCACGCGCACGCCGCGCTCTTCGGCGTCTACGGGCTGTTGTCCCTCGGCCTCGTGCTGGTGATGCTCCGCCGCCTGCGCCCCGACGCGGTGTGGAACGAGGCGCGGCTCCGGGTGGCGTTCTGGGGGATGAATGGCGGCCTCGGCCTCATGATCCTCCTGAGCCTGCTGCCGATCGGGCTCGCGCAGGCGTGGGCCAGCGTCGAGCGCGGGCTGTGGTATGCGCGGAGCGCGGAGTTCCTGCAGCAGCCGGTCCTCGAGGCGCTGCGCTGGATGCGGTTCGTCGGAGACAGCCTGTTCATCGTCGGCGTCGCGGCCTTCGTGGCGTTCGTCGCGGGGGTCTTCACCCGGCGGCCCGCGGGCGCAGCCTCGGCGAAGCCGGCGGCCGGCGAGGTGTCAGGGATGGCCACGCCCGCGGCGAGCGGCGCGCCGGCGACCTGATGCACCCGCGCGCCAGCGCCCGTCAGCTCGCTGGCGCGCCTCCTCGCCGCCGCGCGGCGCCCCGAAATGTGCTCGTGGCGCCGAGCTCAGCCGTGAACCGCCACGCTATGCTCGGGTCCTGGAGCGCCACGGCGCTCGCCCCCGGGAACCCAGCATGTCCACCGAGCACTTCGACGTCCTGATCGTAGGCGCCGGCCTCTCCGGCATCGGCGCCGGCTACCACCTCCAGACGCGTTGCCCGGGCAAGCGGTATGCGATCCTCGAGGGGCGCAGCGCGATCGGCGGTACCTGGGACCTGTTCCGTTACCCTGGAGTCCGCTCCGACTCGGACATGTTCACGCTCGGCTACTCCTTCCGCCCCTGGAAGGAGGCCAAGGCGATCGCGGACGGGAGTTCGATCCGCGACTACGTGCGCGACACGGCCCGGGAGCTCGGCATCGACCGGCACATCCGGTTCAATCACCGGGTTCGATCCGCGTCATGGTCCTCGGAGCACGCGCGGTGGACCGTCGAGGTGGACGTCGGCCCAGGCGAGGAGCTCGTCCGCTACTCCTGCAGCTTCCTTTATATCTGCAGCGGCTACTACCGCTACGAGAGCGGGTATACGCCCAGCTTTCCCGGCCGCGACGACTTCCAGGGACAGCTCGTGCACCCCCAGCAGTGGCCGGAGGATCTCGACTACCGTGGCAAGCGCGTCGTCGTCATCGGCAGCGGCGCCACGGCCGTGACGCTCGTGCCCGCGATGGCCGCCGACGCAGCGCATGTGACGATGCTCCAGCGCTCACCGAGCTACATCGCCTCGTTGCCCTCGGAGGACCCGATAGCGAACGCGATCCGCGAGCACCTGCCGGAGCGGATGGCCCACCGCGTCGCCCGCTGGAAGAACGTCGCGCTCAGCCTGCTCATCTACCAGATCTGTCAACGCGCGCCGCGGCTGGCCAGGCGGATGCTCCGCGGCGGCGTCGCCCGGCATCTGCCGCCCGACTTCGACATCGATACACACTTCAACCCTCGCTACGATCCGTGGGATCAGCGCCTCTGCCTGGTGCCGGACGCCGATCTCTTCCGTGCGGTGAAGGAGGGGCGCGCCTCGGTGGTCACCGACAGCATCCGGACGTTCACGAAGAACGGCGTCCTGCTCGAGTCGGGCAAGGAGCTCCAGGCGGACATCATCGTGACGGCGACGGGCCTGGAGCTCCTGCTCTGCGGCGGCATCCGCATCGCCGTCGACGGCGACGTCCTCGATCCCGGCAGGTCGTTCATCTACAAGGGGTTGATGCTGGGCGGCGTCCCGAACTTCGCGCTCTGCCTCGGCTACACGAACGCCTCGTGGACGCTCCGCGCGGAGCTGGCCTCGACGTACGTCTGCCGGCTGCTCAACCACATGGATCGCCACGGCTACCGGCAGTGCTTGCCGCGCCCTGATGAATCCGTCCTCGATCCTCGGCCGCTGCTCGGCCTGACGTCGGGCTACGTGCGGCGCTCGGTGGACCACCTGCCCAAGCAGGGATCGAAGGCGCCGTGGTACTTCCGCCAGAACTACGTGCTCGATCTGCTCGCGATGAAGCTCGGCCCGGTGGACGACGGCACCATGGTCTTCTCGAGGCGAGGGGACCAGGAACGAACTTGGGGAACGCCGTTCTAGTCTACACAGGGCGCTTCGACAGGGTAGTTGGTACCCGTCCATACCGCCGCGTCGGGGACGTAGTAGCCATTGTCGAGCTTGTACCAGAGGTTGTTGCCATTCACATAATCGCCTCTCGTGTGGCAGACGAGGCTGACCATGGCGCCGACCTGAACGGCCATGGCCACCGGGCCGTTGGCGTTGGGGGTGAAGCGCAGAAAGACACGCCGGACAAAGACATTCGGCCCCGCATAGATGGGCGCCCGGGTGAGGGCGCTCGAGGCCTCTTCGACGATCTCCTCGTTCATCCCCGTCGCTTCGTCGCTCGATCCGGTTGCCGTCATGCAGCCCATGATCCCGGTCGTGGCCAATATCGCCAGCAGCGCCGTGTGTCTCCTGATGTACGTCATGTCGTCCCCCGATGTGGTACTGGTGCAATCGAGTCGAGATGGGCGCAGGACCACGCAAGCGTCCTCTCGCGCCGGCGAGGCTACGCCGACGCTCATCATATAATATCCGGATCCGATCCGTCCACATGCCGCGCACACACCCGGTCGGTCGCGACCCTCATCGTGTGATAGACCTCCGTGAAGTGGAGAATGGAATCGGGAAAGAGAGCTGAGGGCGGAGAGCCATGACGCCCGGCGGCGCCGCGTGAAATCTCGGCGTTCGAGGACAAGGTCGTCCAAGGCGCCATGCGCGAGATGCTGGAAGTTGCTGGATGCGCAGGTCGGTGTCGCGAGCGGAGCTCTGGCGCGGTCCCTGCCAGAAACACGACGCCCTGGCGGGGTCGCGCTGTGAAGGTGCTCGGGGCTTCCTCTGCGCAACAAGGACGCGACGGGGCCTCTGCGCTACGCGGCGCTCGTCGCGCTGCTCTTCGCCGTGCGCATGGGGATGCGGCGGAAAAAATGAGGAGCAGGCGCGTCGGCGCACCTCCAGCGCGCGCGCTTATGCTAACAACCGCGCCGGTCGTCCGAACGTGGGCGAGCTGGCCATGGACGACCGGAAGCGGCCATTTTCACGGCCGCCTCGACGCGCGGGCCAGCGATGCATGGAGCTTTGGATGAGGTACAACCTGTTCGTTGGATTGCTTGCCTTGCCCCTCCTGGGTTGCGGATCGGATCCTGCTGACGCTGACGACGCGGGCGCGACGACGACGGGCGCCACGACGAGCACGGGCTCCGCGGGGACGGGAGGTGGTGCGGGCGGGGAATCCCCGGGCTGCGCTCCGACCGCGGCGCCGGACGTCACGGATGTCTCCGGCACCTGGGCGTACCGCGCCATCGGGTCGCAGCTCACGCAGGCGCAGGGGCTCCCGCCGTTCCAGACGCGCATCGTCAGCGTGATGCTCATCACGCAGCAGCAGAATGGAGACGCCATCTCCTTGCAGGGCACATATTGCGACCATTACACCGAGGACCCGGACGCGATCGTGCACGCCGTCATCCCGGACAGCTTCCGCGGGGCGCTCGCGCCGGTGACCCGCGAGGGCACGTTCGCGGCGGGCGAAGGGGGGCTCCGCTACGAGCTCGGGCCCCTCCACGAGGTGATCGGCGCGGCGCTCGACGACCCGACGCAGGACGAGCTACCCACGGATCCGGCGGACGCTCGCGTCGTCGATCAGGACGAGGATGGACACCCGGGCATGACGGTTCAGCTCCAGGGGCTCATCGACGGGTCGGTGTATGTGGCCGAGCGGGCGCGGACCGAGCTCGACGGCGTTGCGGTCGCGACCGATCGCATCGAGGGTCGACTCGGGTTCGTGTCGGAGCAGAGCGTGCTCGAGACGGATCCTGCGAGCCTCAAGGCGACCATGGCCGCCTCGAGGACGTATCCCGATCCGGAGGAGTGCAACAGCACCTTCGTGATGGTCCGCACACCAGACGACGCGGACTGCGCCTGGATCAAGGAAAGGGCCGACACGCTCTTCCAGTAAAGCCCCTCCCGGCGGTCGCGGCGCGCCGCGTGACCCAGCGCCGCCGGGTCACCGATCCATCAAGAGGACGCCGGCTTCGCTGTGTGGCTCACTCGGGCAGCCGCAGGACGAAGCCGGCGCCGGCCAGCCATCCGCCGCTCGAGAAGCCGGGATAACCCGGGTTGTTCGTCTGCAGCCCCTCGACACCGTCGAGCGGCTCACCGCTCACGATGTCGACCAGGTTGTCGGGGACCTCGTCGAACACGGGGTTCCTGGCGGACGGGCTCTTCGACACCTCCCGCGGCACGAGCAGCTGGCCGTGCAGGAACGCTCCCACCCCGAAGTCGGCGCCGAAGAGCGACACCGGCGTCTCGAACGAGGCGGCGACCGCGAGGCGCGCGTTGTCGACGTGGTTGGTCCTGCCGGTCTGGTCCGGCACCGGAGACGGCGTGAAGGCCACGTCGGCAGAGAGCCTGCGGCTCCCCAGCACGACCGCGCCGCCGAGCCCCACGGACACAGTGCTCGACCACGGGTCCGGCGGGGCCTCGGCGTGCCGATCGCGGTACTCCGACCACCGCGTCAGGAGCGCGTGCCCGCCGATCTCCCAGGCGGGCAGCGCCGGGCCCTTCGAGCGCGCGGCGCGCTCGCCCCCTCGGTCTCCGCTCGGCGGGCCCGTGACCGAGGCCCCGACGCTGACGCGCGTCGGCTGGTGGCCGAGCGTCAAGCGATAGGCCTGCGGGACCGAGCTCTCGCCCTCCGGATAGGTGGTGTTCCAGAAGCGGATCCTGTTCTCACCGTCGGTGTCCGACGCCGAGGCGAGGTGGAGCGTGGCCGAGAGGCGCAGCCAGGGGGCTGGGCTGGTCGCGAAGGCGAAGTAAGGAGCGAAGACGCTCTCGACCTCCACGTCGGGGTTGATGAGGGCGGTCCGCTGGTCGCTCGCGTCGGGCACGTGGACGGCGGTCCGCGCGCTGGTGCCGATCGTGACGTCGACCCCCGCCCCCACGGATAACCAGCGGGTGATCCGGCCCGCCATCGACACGGCCAGGCTGGTGACCGACAAGCGATCTCCCAGCAGCTCGAACTCCAGCCGATTCGAGAAGTACTGCGCGCGCTCGTCGGCGAAGAAGGCCCGCTGCTCCTGGAAGCTCCTGAGCGGCAGCAGGGCGTAGAAGCCCAGGACGAGGCGGTCCTCGTAGAGCGGCCTCACGAACCCGAGGGTCGCGTACGTGTTGGTCTGCCGGTCGCGCGTGTCAGCCCGCGGGCTCGGGAGCTTCGACCCCGGCATGGGCCGGTGGGTGAGCCGTGAGGTCGAGCCGTCCGGATTCCGGATCTGGCCATCGTACACCGACTCGGGCACGTCGACGCCCGGAGGGCGCGCGGCGAGGGTGATGTCGCCGTGCGTGACGAGCACGAAGAAGCCCGCTTGCGTCGTCGCCGCCGCGTACGGCAGGAGCGCCGGGTTGAAGAACGCGGCCTCGGGTCCCCGCGCGAGCGCCCGTGCGTTCAGCCCGTTGGCGCTCGTGGGAGCGCCGGTGATCTCCAGCGCGCCCGACGCGCGGACGGCCTCGGCATGGAGGAGCAAGGCGGACGCCAGCGCGAACGGCGCGGCGACGCAGATTTTGTGCGGCATAGGCGATCGAGGCGCGGGAGTCTGCCGGAAGGTCGGCCGCGAGGTCAAGCCGTGAGACGAGCAATGGCCCCTCTGGCCGCTCGCGCGGCTGAGCCTCGAGGCGCACGTGAGCGCGCTCGGCGCTACCTCAGGATCGGGGCGCAGTTCGTGAACTTGAACGACGTCATGATCGTGAAGCTCGACCCTCCGCCCCGGCGCTCCGCGTAGAAGAAGTCGAGCGGATACTGCTTGCCGGGCTCGATGCCGAGCTCCTCGGCGTTCGCGTCGAGATCGAGCTGCGCCGGGGTCGAGACGTGGAGCCCGCCGAGGTCGATCGCGAGGCGCCTGTTGATGAACACCCAGAGATCGTCGTCACCGACGAACATGAAGACACCGCCGGGCCGGTACTCGAACGTCATGTGGAGCTCGTAGGTGAAGCCGTAGTTGTGCTCCCGCTGCTCGTTGCCCCACCCCTGATCGTCGATCGGGAAGAACTGCGGCGCCGCGAATTCTCCGAGGCCGCGGTCGCTCAGCTCGAGAGGGACGTCGTACCGGATCCGTACGTTGACCGTGGGGTCGTCGTGATACCATTGATAAAACGCCTCGGGCCCGGTCGTCTGCTCCGTGCCGCCCTCATGGGCATAGACCGGCTTGTCGTCGGGGCCGAGCTCCGGCTTGACGATCCCTTTCAGGCCGTCGCCCACGAACGACTCGAAATCGGGGTGCCCGCCGGGAGAGCCGGAGGCCTTGAAGTCGCGCACCAGCCCGGCGAGCTTCGGCTCGCAACGCTCGTCTCCGCCAGCGCCGGCGCTGCCTTGGGCGGAGCCGCCGCCGGCGCCGGGATCGAGGATGCCGGGGTCGTCACCGCCGGCGGTGGACGAGGACGAGGCGGGCGACGACGACGTCGTGGCGCCGAGGTCGCGACCGATGACGGCGATCTCGGTGGTGCACCCCGCGAGCGCCATGCCCGTCGAGAGAAGGAAGGCCAGGAATCGAGGGGTGCTCGCGCGGGTGGCCGCCGCGGGCTGTGCTAGCTTCATCGAGATCGTCTCCTGCCGCATGGATGCCGCCGAGCTTGCCGATCCTTCAGGCAAAACCACGTGAACGCGTCGTTTCATGGGGCGCTGCCTGCAGGGGCCCTGCGTGGCCGCGATCGCTTCACGGACGCTCGCCGCGGAGCCTCAGCTCCAGTGTGCTGTCAACTCGAGGTGATCGTCGTTGTCGCCGCCGCCGGCGATGATGCGCTGGCGGACATGGTTGGCGCCGCCGATCACGAGGAGCTGCTCGCAGGAGCCGATGACTTCGGTCCACATGTTCTCATCGAAGCCGTGGCAGTGGATCCAGAGAGCGCGGGTGAAGCCGCGGCGGGATTCGAGGACCCGGACGTGGCCGGCGGAGTAGTAGTTGGAGAAGACGCGCTGGCCGAGGGAGAAGAGGGTGGAAGGGGAGATGAGGCCAGCGATGACCTTGTAGATGCCGCTCATGTCGTCGTGGGTACACTGGCGGCCAATCTGGTGGATGAGCTCTTTGCCTTCGCCGCTGGCGCGCCGGATGGCCTGGAACAGGTCCTTGTACCAGGCGATCGGGTACCAGCCGGTGGAGACGAGGCTGCCATAGCGGATGCCGTCGCGCAGCGGTTCACACATCGCATCGAGGCTGAGCTTCTGGACAGGCTCGCCGCGCAGCTTGCCAAAGCTCGCATAGACGGAGCGAAACGCCACCCCCTTGACCCTGGGTTCGTCGGTCATCCGATCGCGCGAGCCCCCTCGGCAATAAGGGTACCGCAACGCGCGGGGGTAGGCCAGATTGTTGCCCTTCTCACCGGCGTCGAAGAGTACAATCGTCTCCCACATGTAGCAGCCCGAACCGTTCGATTTTCACGCCGCTTTCCCGCGGCCCGCCTTTTGGATGGCCCCGCCTGACCGGGCCACCACCCTGGAGCGGAGTTCATGGGGGGCAGGCAGCCACAGCCATGGCCCCGAGCGACGTGGAGCGTCGCCACCTCAGGTCATCCCCCATGACTCCAGCCGCACAGTACACGATCCTCGAGACGCTCTCCGGCGGGGGGAGGGCGGTCGTTCATCGCGCGCGGAGGGACGTCGACGGCCACCCGGTCCTCCTCAAGGCGCTCGACCCGCGGCGCAGCGGGCCGAAGGAGCTCGAGCAGCTCAGGCGCGAATACGAGATCGGAGCGCTGTTCGACACCCCCGCCGTCGTCCGGCCGCTTGCCCTCGAGACGTACCAAGGGATGCCCGCCCTCGTCCTCGAGGACGAAGGGGCTGACTCCCTCGATCGCCTGCTCGGCGAGCCGATGCCGATGGATCGGTTCCTCCCGGTCGCCGTCCGCATCGCCGGCGCGGTCGCGGAGATCCACGGCAAGGACATCCTCCACAAGGACCTGAAGCCCCAGAACATCCTCGTGATCCCCGCGAGCGGCGAGGTGAAGATCACCGGGTTCGGCCTCGCGTCCCGTCTCCCCCGGGAGCGCCGGCCCACGCAGCCGGCGCGCCTCATCGAGGGCTCGCTGCCCTACCTCGCGCCGGAGCGGACAGGGCGGACCAACCGGGCGATCGACCGCCGCGCCGATCTCTACTCGCTCGGCGTCACCTTCTTTCAGATGCTCACCGGGAGGCTCCCCTTCGAGGCGAACGATCCCGTCGAGTGGGTCCACTGTCACGTCGCGCACGCCCCGCCGAGCGCCTCGGAGGTCGTCCCCGAGGTGCCCGACGCCGTCGCGCAGATCGTCCTCAAGCTCCTCTCCAAGGCGCCCGAGGACCGCTATCAGAGCGCCCGCGGCCTCCTGCGCGATCTGGAGAGGTGCCTCGCCGAGTGGACCCAGAGCGGGACGATCGAGCCGTTCACGCCGGGGGAGCGCGACGTGTCCGATCAGCTCCAGATCCCCCAGAGGCTCTACGGGCGGGACGCGGAGATCGCCGTCCTGAAGGGGGCGTTCGACCGCGTGGCTGCGACGGGTACACCGGAGCTCGCGCTCGTCTCCGGGTACTCCGGCATCGGCAAGAGCGGGCTCGTCCACGAGATCGAGGCGCCGGTCGTCCGGGAGGGGGGCTTCTTCATCTCGGGGAAGTTCGACCAGTACAAGCGCGACATCCCCTATGCCACGCTCGTCCAGGCCTTCCGGGAGCTCGTGCGCTGGATCCTCGCGGAGAGCGAGGCGCAGATCGCCGCCTGGAGGCGGCGGCTCATCGAGGCCTTGGGAATCCACGCCCAGCTCATCGTCGACGTGATCCCGGAGGTCGCGCTCGCCATCGGGCGGCCGCCGCCTGCCCCGGAGCTGCCGCCGGTCGAAGCGCAGAACCGGTTCCGCAGGGTGTTCCAGCGCTTCATCGGGGTGTTCGCCCGGCACGAGCACCCCCTCGCGCTGTTCCTCGACGACCTGCAGTGGGCCGACTCGGCCAGCCTCGGGCTGCTCCAGGAGATATTGACGCACGCGGAGGTGCGGGACGTCCTCGTCATCGGCGCGTACCGCGACAACGAGGTGTCCGCCTCTCACCCGCTCCTGCGGAGCCTCTCCGAGGTGCGGCAGGCGGGTGCCCGCGTCTCGGACATCGTGCTCGGTCCCATCCCGCCCGCAGCGCTCGCCAGGTTCGTCGGCGAGGCCCTCCACTGCGCCGTCGAGGACGCCGCGCCGCTCGCCGAGCTGATCCAGGACAAGACGGCGGGCAATCCCTTCTTTGCCATCCAGTTCCTCACCGAGCTCCACGAAGAGCGCCTGATCGAGCGCGACGAGCGGAGCGGCCGGTTCCGGTGGGACGTCGCGAGGATCCGCGAGAAGGGCTTCACGGACAACGTGGTCGACCTGATGGTCGCAAAGCTCCGGAGGCTGCCCCCGGCGACGCAGGAGGCGTTGAAACAGCTCGCCTGTCTGGGGAACACCGCGGAGATCGCGCTCCTCGCGATGGTCCACGGCGGCCTGGAAGAGGGCACGCGGGCGGACCTCTGGGAGGCCATCCGGGCGGGGCTGGTCCTCGATCTGGACGGCACGTGCAAGTTCCTCCACGACCGGGTCCAGGAAGCGGCCTACTCGCTGGTGCCGGAGGAGCAGCGGGCCGCAGAGCACCTCCGGATCGGCCGGCTCCTCGCGTCGCGGTTGCCCGAGGACGCGATCGCGGAGCGGATCTTCGACGTCGCGAACCAGTGGAACCGCGGCGCCCATCTCATCACCGATCCGCGCGAAAAGGAGGCGCTCTGCCGGCTCGACTTCCTGGCAGGGACGAAGGCGAAGGCCGCGATCGCCTATGCGTGTGCGCAGATTTACCTCGCCCAGGCTTCATCCCTCTTGCCCGAGGACGCCTGGAGCAGGCGGTACGAAGAGACGCTCGCGATCCACCTGGATCTCGCCGAATGCGAGTGCCTCATCGGTGACTTCCAGCGGGCGGACGATCGGTTCGACCTCATCCTCGCGCGCGCACGCTCACCGCTCGACCGCGCCAAGGCCCATCGGCTCCGCCTGCGCCTTTATCAGATCGCCGGGCGGCTCGGCGACGCCGTGAGCACCATGGTCGAGGCGGTGCGCCTCTTCGGGGTGACCTTCCCGGAGTCCGAAGACGAGATCCAGGCCGCGGTGGAGGCCGAGCTCCAGAGGGTCCCCGTCCTCCTGCGCGGGCGCGCCATCGCCGATCTCGCGCTCGCACCGACGACCACGGACGAGCGCGTGCGGGCCATCATCGGATTGCTCGTCGAGGCGATGGCTCCGACGTACAGCACGCGACCGGCGTACTGGCCCCTGGTCATCGCCAAGGCATTGAGCTTCTCCTTGGAGTATGGAAACTGCGAAGAGTCCGCCTTCGTCTACAGTTGTTATGCCGCCCTGCTGGTATCGAGGTGCGGCGACATATCCTGGGGGTGCCAGTTCTCCGAAATGGCGCTCAGGCTGAACGAGAGGTTCAACGGCCTGGCGCTGAAGGGGAGGCTGCTCTTCCACCACGCGGCCCTCGTCTCTATCTGGCGCGTGCGCTTCGCGACGCTCCTTCCCACGATGGAGCAGGCGTGGGCCGCTTGCTTCGATGTCGGGGACTTCGTCTTTGCTGGTTATGCTTCCTTCAACCTGGTGTGGCTCGTCGTGGAGAGCGGCGGCTCGATCGAGCAGATCATCGAGGCGTCGCGCAAGTACGCGTCGTTGGCCGAGAAGAGCCACCACGACCTGGCGCGCCGCCTCCTCAGGACCGAGGAGCAATTCGCGGCGAGCCTGAAGGGGGCGACACGAGCGCCCACGAGCTTCAACGACGATACCTATGACGAGGTGGAGTGTGTCCTCGCGATGGAAAAGGCTGGCTTCGGGATCGGGGTCGCCTTCTTTCACGTCATGAAGCAGGTCGCGGCGTTCATCGACGGACGATACGCCGAGGCGCGGCAGGCCGCGGCCCGCGCGGCGCCGATGCTGCGCGAGGTGATGGCCCTGGCGAACGAGGCGACGCACCACTTCTACTACGCGCTCACGCTGACGGCGATGTACGCAGATGCACCTGCCGCGGAACAACGGCAATTCGCAGCGCTCCTCGAGGTGCAATCGCGGAAATTGTCCTTCTGGGCAGAGCACTGCGCAGAGAACTTCCAGGACCGTCACGCCCTCGTCCAGGCCGAGGTCGCCCGGATCGAGGGCCGCCATCTCGACGCCGAGCGCCTCTTCGAGGAGGCCATCCGCTCGGCGCGCGACAATGGCTTCGTGCACAACGAAGCCGTGGCCTACGAGGTCGCGTCCCGGTTCTACCGGGCGCGAGGGCTCGAGGAGTTCGCCGATCTGTACCTCCGCAACGCCCGTGCCTGTTACGCCCGCTGGGGCGCCCACGGCAAGGTGAGGCACCTCGACCGGCAGAATCCCCACCTCGTCGAGCGGCGGTTTCCCCCGCCCACCGCCACCGTCGCGGTGGACTCCGATCAGCTCGACCTCTCCTCGGTGACCAAGGCCTCGCAGACCATCTCCGGTGAGATCGTGCTCGACGAGCTCCTGCGCACGCTGCTCCGGATCGTGCTCGAGCAGGGCGGCGCGGAGAGGGCCTGCCTCCTCCTGTGCCAGGATCAGGGCCTCTCGATCGAGGCGGAGGCGAGCCTCGGCGAGCGCGGGGCGACGACGACCCTCCTCGGCTCGGAGCCGCTGGACGGCTCGCTGCGCGTCCCCGCGTCGCTCGTCCACTACGCGAACCGCACCAAGGAGCGGGTCATCCTGAGCGGCGCCGCCGCCCACGCGCGCAAGTTCGCGGGCGACGGCTACTTCGCCCGGAGCCGGCCCAGGTCGGTGCTCTGCATGCCCATCCTCAGGCAGGCCGAGGTGGTCGGGCTGCTTTACCTCGAGAACAACCTCCTCGACGGTGCCTTCACCCCGGATCGGCTCGCCGCCCTGGAGCTGCTCGCCACGCAAGCGGCGATTTCGCTGGAGAACGCGCGGCTCCTCGCCAAGGAGCGGACGGCGAGGACGGCTGCCGAGGAGGCCGAGCGCCGATCCGCGTTCCTCGCCGAGGCGGGCGTCGTCCTGTCGGAATCGCTCGACTACGAGGTGACCTTCGCCCGCCTCGGCGAGTTCTGCGTCCAGACCCTGGCCGACTGGTGCTCGATCGATATCGTGGAAGACGGAGAGCTCCGCCGCCTGGCCTGTGCGCATGGAGATCCCGAGAAGGCGCCTGTCCTCGAGGAGCTTCAGCTCCGGTATCCGCCGCGCTGGGGCTCACCCCACGCGTCGATCACGGTCCTCCGCACGGGCGAGCCGCTCCTCATGCCGGAGCTGCCCGACGAGATCCTGCGGACGATGTGCGACGACGACGAGCACTTTCGGCTGGTCCGGGAGCTCGGCACGCGGACCGGGCTCTCGGTGCCGCTCGTGGTGCGCGGGCAGAGGCTCGGGGCGCTCACGCTCTCCTCGGGCACGCCGGGGCGTCGTTACGGGCGCGCCGACCTCGAGCTGGCGAAGGAGGTCGCGCACCGCGCGGCGCTCGCGATCGACAACGCCCGGCTCTACCGCGCCTCTCAGGAGGCCGTCCGCGCCCGCAGCGAGTTCCTCTCCGTCGCGTCCCACGAGCTGAATACGCCGCTGACCTCGCTCACGCTCTCGGTGCAGTCCCTTCGCCGCGCGGCGGGCGCGGGGCGCCCTGTGGATCCGCAGGTCATGGATCAGCGGCTCGAGCGCCTCTCGCGGCAGACGACCCGGCTGACCCGGCTCATCAACGATCTGCTCGACGTCTCGCACATCGAGTCGAGCCCGCGCGCGCTGGAGCTCGGCGACGTCGACCTCGGGGCCCTCGTCCGCGCGGTGGCTGCGCGCTTCGAGGCCGATCTGGCGAGGGCGCGCTGCTCGATCTCGATCCGCGGCGATGTGCCGGTCGTGGGACGCTGGGATCGGTCACGCCTCGACCAGGTCGTCACCAACCTCCTCGGCAACGCGATCAAGTTCGGCGCCGGCAAGCCCATCGAGATCGCCGTGGGCGCCGAGGACGGCGTGGCCCGGCTCGCGGTCCGGGACCACGGCATCGGCGTGGATCCGGCGCAGTGCAGCCGCATCTTCGAGCGCTTCGAGCGCGCCGTCTCGGAGCGGCACTACGGCGGGCTGGGCCTCGGCCTGTACATCAGCCGCAAGATTGTGGAGGACCACGGCGGCTCGATCCGGTGCGACTGCGAGCCCGGCGCCGGAGCCACCTTCATCGTCGAGCTCCCCTGCGCAGGGCCGCTGCCCCCGCCTCCCGCGGCGTGAGCAGGCTGTCCTGCTCGCAGCGGCCTCAGGTGCCCTCGGCGTCGAAGGTCGCGTCGACGTACCGCAGCGTCGCCTCGCGCCGGCGGCGGGCGCGGTCGGCCGAGTCCTCCTCCACGAGCACCTCGTCGGGCTTCACGCGGAAGAGCGGCTGGCCCTTCTGCACGATCGTCCCGTCGCCGCCGTCGATGAGCACCTCCTCGACAGTGCCGGAGCACGGCGCGAGCACCTTGTTGAACATCTTCATGACCTCGATCACGTAGAGCGGATCGCCGGCAGCGAAATGGCTGCCCTTGGTCACGAACGGAGGCCGGTCCGGCGCCTCCTGCGCGTAGAACATGCCGCCGGTGACCGCGACGATCTCGTTGGCCCGCATGGCGGGCGGCGGCGCGAGGACCTTGCGCATGCGGGCCGAGAGCTCGCGATCGAGCAGGCGCTCGGGGATGGCGACCGTGCCGTCCTCCCGCGCGCGGAGCTCGAAGAAGCGCGCGGCGTCCCCCGCGAGGACCAGCGCGTCGAGGAGCTCCAGGCCCGCCTGGAAGCCGAGGTGGGAGCCGCGAACCCGCCGCCAGAGCTCGGCGTCGTGGCCGTGAGGCGCGGTATCCCGGGACAGATGCGCTCGCAGCTCGGGCCACGGAGGCGCGCCGCCCGCCTGGCCCATCCGCTCGCCGACGCGCCGGTAGAAGCCGAGCGCCCGCGAGAGCACCTCCTGGTCGTGATCCCAGATCACATGGGCAGCGGGCGCCTGCGGCTGCGGCGTCATGTTGAGCAGCCAGTACGTGTCCGCGAGCACCTCGATCGGGTTCTTGCCAGCGCACCCGCCCAGACCGGATCTCGAACGACCCCATGTTCCGGCTGAGCCACGCCGACAGGAGGTGCGGCTCCGCGCAGATCTTCTCCACGGGGCGGCGCACCAGCGTGTCCTTCAGCGTGAAGACCTTCTTCAACGCTCCTCCGCCGCTCGCGTCCGTGGCGCCGGCCCGCGCCGCAAGGCGGCGCTCGTGGCGGACGCCGAGCTCGGCCCACATCGCGTCGAAGTCGAGCCCCCCGAGCTCCACCGCGAGCAGGCCGACCTGCGTGAGGTACGGGACCACGAAGCGCGTCGTCGGCTTCGCCCACACGCTCCGCGCGAGGAACCAGTGCACGAGCCCGTAATGAAACTGGAGGTTCGTGTGGAGATCGCTGCCGCGCAGCGTGGTCGTGCGCAGGATCTCGCAGATCCGCTGGTAGGCCTCCTCGCGCGACGCGCCGTAGGTCACGAGGAGCGCGATGTTGCTGTCGTAGGCGCCGGCGACCCGGTAATGCATGAACACCCCCGTGTCGGGGTTCTTCACGCAGATGCCCTGATCGTCGCGGATCTCGTGCGGGTGCGGATCGCTCCAGGACACGATGATCCCGGCCGCGTGGGGCTCCAGCGCGCCGTTCGTCGCGTTGAGGCGCGCCTCCACCGCGGACCCTTCCCGCCGGACGCGGATCGGCCGGGGCAGCCGCTCCCCGTGGCGCGCGAGGAGGACCATGCACTCGACGAGCGACGTCACCTCGAACGCGTCGGCCGGATCGGCCGGGTTCTCGAAGCGGAGAGCATAACAGAGCTCCGACACCCGGTGCTCGACCTGGATCCGGGTGTTGACCTCCATGAAGTAGTGATGATCCCCCTCGACGATGCACTCGAACGTCGAGGCCGAGTTCAGCCCGACCGCCTGCCCGAACCGCTCCGCCTCGGCCTCCATCCGGGCGAGCGACGCGAGCTCGCGCTCGAGCGACGCCGCGAGCGGAACCTCGCCGGCCGCGCGCGCACGCTCGATCGCCTCGAGCAGCCCCTCCTGCGTCATCGCGACCTCGAGCAGCTTTTGCTCGTGCATCTGCAGCGAGCAGTCGCGCCCGCCCAGCGCGACGCACCACGCGCCGTTGCCGATCAGCTGGATCTCGTTGTGCCGCGTCTCCTCGACGTTGAGCTCGAGCAGGATGTTCTTGTTGTCGCCGACGCCCGCGGCCTTCACCTCCGCGAGGACCTCCCGCGCCAGCGCGGGGACCTCGGCCGCCCGCGCCCGCGCCGCGGCCTCGGGGGCCGCCGCGTCGGGCGCGATGCCGGCGAGGAGCCGCTGCCCCTTGCCGCCGCCGCCGCCGATGGCCTTGAGCCGGATCCGTCGCCCCGGGTGGTGCGCGAGCAGCTCGGCCGCGCCCCGCTCGAGCTCCTCGCAGAGCTCGTCGGTCGTGTAGAGATCCACGCGCCGCGCGTACGCCGCCGCGAGCAGCGCGTCCGCTGCCTCGGCGAGCGGGACCCCGTCGGAGAGCCGCGCGCCCGCGGCGCCCTCGCCGAGCAGCCCGCGGTCTGCCGCGGCCGCGCGCAGCGCCGCGTGATCGGGCCACCTGCGGAGCACGATCCGCCGGGTCGCGTCGTCGATGCCGGGCGTCACGCTGACCGCGGTCGCGAGCGCCGTCCGCTTCGCCTCGTCCTTGAGCCCGGCGGCGCGCTGCACCGACGAGCGCGGGCCGATGAAGACGAGCCCCGCCTCCTCGAGCGTGCGCACGAACTCCTCGTCTTCGGCCATGAAGCCGTAGCCAGCGAACACGTGCGTATAGCCGCCGGCCCGGGCGATCGCGACGATCTCCTGCATCAGCTTGACGCGCTCGTCCTTGGTGGCGCCGGTATAGTCCTTCACCCTGTGCACGTGCGCCGGGTGGATGCAGCGCAGCTCCGGCGCCAGGGCGTGCGTGTAGACGATCGAGTCCTTCTCCGACAGGAGGATGCCGTAATGCTCGATCCCCATCTGGGCGAAGACATCCATCGCCTCTTTCCGGATCGGGCCCCGGCAGACGATCAGCGGCCGCACGTCGTCCGCGGCGAAGGAGCGCGCCCACGCCGAGCCCGAGCGGCCGAGCCTGCGGTCGCGCGCCACCCTCGGGTTGCGGTCGTAACCTCGCCTGGTCTCGAATCCATCCATGATCAATGGAACTCCCGCTGAACACCGGTGAACGGCCCTGGCTGGTAGTGCCGCAGCAGGAACTCGAGGTTCTCTGCGATCACCGAGCGGAGCTCGCGCGGCATCACGAGCCGCGAGATGGATCCCAGGCTGAGCCCCTCGCGCGGGTTCATGAGCTCCCGCTCGTAGCGCGCGCCGAACTCGGCCTCTCTCGCCTTCAGCCACGCCGCGGCCTCGTCGCGGGCCTCGGCCTTCGCCTTCGCCTCGTCGAGGCCGCGGCCGAGCCGCTCCTTGACGCCGGCCTTCTCCCTGGCGCTCGCCTGCGCGCGCACCTTGCGGAGCTCGTCCTTGTAGACGAACTCCTTGCCGGCAGGGCCCATCACCGCGACGCGCGTCGTGGGGAGCGCGAGCACGACGTCCGCGCCGGTCGCGTAGTTGTTGAACGAGGCATAGGCGCCGCCGAACGCGTTGCGCACGAGCAGCAGGATGCGCGGGGTGCGCACGTCGATGATCGCGTCGAGCATGGCCCGGCCGGCCTGCACGATGCCCATCGCCTCTTGCTCCCTGCCCGGGAGGAACCCTGTGGTGTCCTCCATGAAGAGGAGCGGGATGTTGTAGAGGTTGCAGAAGCGGATGAAGCGAGCGTTCTTGTACGCGGCCGCCACGTCGATCTGGCCCGACGCCACCGCGCTGTTGTTCGCCACGAAGCCGACGACGCGCCCGCCGACCCGCCCGAACGCGGTGATCGTGTTGCGCGCGCGCTGCGGCTGCACCTCGAAGTAGTCGCCGTGATCGCAGATGCGCTGGATGATGATGTTGATATCGAGCGGCGTGTTGTATCCCGTCGGCGACGAGATCGTCCTGCGGAGGAGCGTGTCGATCTCGGTCGTCTCCCGGCCCACCGGATCGCTCGTCCGCTGGAAAGGCGCGCTCTCGCGGTTGTTGCTCGGCAGGTAACCGAGCAGCCGGACGGTGGTGCGCAGCGCGCCCACCTCGTCTGGTACCGTGAGATCGGCCACCCCGGAGGCGCCGTGGACGCGCGGGCCGCCGAGGTCGTCGGGCGACACCACCTCCCCGAGGACCGATTTGACGACCGCCGCCCCGGTCAGGCCGAAGAACGTGCCGCCCGGCTGGATGACGAAGCTGCCCTGCCGCGGCAGGTAGGAGCCGCCGCCCGCGTTGAACCCGAACATGCACATGATGCTCGGGACCACGCCGCTGATCTTGCGCAGCGCCGCGAACGCCTCGGCGTAGCCGTCGAGCCCGCCCACGCCCGCGGGGACGTAGGCGCCGGCGCTGTCGTTGAGTCCGATGAGCGGGATCCCCCGCTCTCCCGCGAGCTGGAACAGCCGCGCGAGCTTGCGGCCGTTGGTCGCGTCCATCGACCCGGCGCGGACGGTGAAATCGTGGCCGTACAGCGCCACGTCGCGGCTGCCGATGCGCAGGATCGCCGTGACCAGCGAGGCGCCGTCCAGGTTGGGCCCCCAGTTCTCGAAGACGACCCGCGGCGGCTCGGGCGTGAGCACCCGGATGCGCTCCCAGATCGTCATCCGGCCTTTGCCGTGCTGCCGGATGATGTTCTCGGGGCCCGCGGAGACATAGGGGCGCCTGCGGAGCTCCTCGGCCTCCCGCAGCGCCGCGTCGTACGCCGACGCAGGCGCGGCCGGCGCCCCGGCTCCCTCGTCGAGCGGATCGTCGAGCGAGGGCACGAGGGCGGAGGGCTTCACGGCGACATCGTTGTGATCAAGAGGGCTCATGGACGGGCGAGGCGCTCTATATCACGGCAGGATCGGGAGGCGCACCTCGCGAGCCCGGCGAGGCGCGCCCCGGCGCCGGCATGTGGGGCGCGGCACGGGGCACGGCCCGCGGCGCTGCGCGGTCCGGGTCTGCAACCCCACGCTGCGATGCGGGTTCACCCCGCACGGGCAGCCCGCGCCCAGCTCGACCGGCTCGCCGTCAGGAGATCGCTTTCTCGGTGAGCAGCGCGGCCAGCACGGCGAGCGCGTCGGTCGTCGTGAAGACGCCGACGACCTGCGCGCCGTTCAGCACCACCGCCGATCCGTACTTGTGCTCGGCCATCTCGCGGACCACCTCGGAGAGCGGCGCGCTCGGCGCGACGGCGTAGGGGCACGGCGACATGGCCTCGCTGACGGCGAGCTCATCGCCCTCTTGCTCCTTGAGCGTCTCTATCCAGTAGATGTCCCGCTCGGAGAGGATGCCGACCAGCCGGCCGCCGCTCAGCACCGGCAGGTGCCGGATGCGATGTCCGCGCATGAGCGCGCGGGCGAGGCCGACCTTCTGATCGGCGCCGATCGAGTGGGGGCTCTGGGTCATGCAGTCCTGGATGCGAATGGTGGAAGAGCTCATAACGCCTCCCCTGGCGCTGGACGTCCGCGATGATCTATTCGAGCTGATCGAACCGGCGCCCTTCGATCGAGCTCGGTTTGCCGCGATGGGCCACGAGGCGGGTTTGCAAGATGCGGGCCGCCGGGATCGGCGTTCGCGCTGCGAGGCTCAGCGGGCGTGCGGCGCGTGCGCTTCATCGGCGAGCCATCTCCTCAGGCCCGCTTGCGCGCCGACGGGATCAGGTACCCGCAGCACCGCCCGAACCACCGCAGCACGTCGAGCGACGACAGGATGCCGACGACCTTGCCGTCGTCCGAGACGACCGGCAGCCGGTGCACGCCCTCGTAGGCCATGAGCGACGCGGCCTGCCGGATGCTGGCGCTCTCGTGCAGCTGCACCACCACGGGCGTCATCACGTCGCGCGCGGTGACCCTGACGGGCTCGTAGACATGGAAGCCCTGGCTCATCTCGAGCGGCGCGACCTCGCCCGACCGCGAGGCCACCGGCCGCGACTCCTCGGTGTCGCCGCGCTCCTCTGCTGCACGGAGCACGTCGGCCCGCGACACCATGCCGACCGGCCTGCCCGCCGCGTCCACGACCGGCATCCCGCTGATCTCGTGGCGGACGAGCAGGGCCGTGATGTCGTCGAGGGAGACCTCCGATCGGATGCAGATGACGTCCTTGGTCATGATCTCGGCGAGCGGCGCCTCCGGATTCACGGGCACGTCCACGCCCACGCTGCGCAGCGGATCCGCTTCCACCGCGCCCGACGCCGCGTGGCTGGCATGGCAGACGACCGACGTCGTGCGCGAGCTCTTGTCGAAATGCAGCGCGTGGAAGCGGCGGCACGACTCGCACTGTCGCGCCGTCGTCGAACGCTCCCGCAACGGACAGTAGACGGTCGCCACGACCGATTCCTCGCCGTCGTCTCCAACGATGTGCGCGGTGCGGATCGTGTGGTGCCGGAGCTGGTGCTCTCCGCCGGTAGGTCCAAGGGTTGTCATCGTCGTCTCCCGTTCGCCTCTGCGTCCTTCGCTCGAGGTGTGCTGTGGGATGAGCACCGTTCGTGCCACGCACGCGAGGTCGCCTGCGGGCGGCGGCGGCCCTGGTACGCCGCGGTCATGTCTGCGCCTCCGCGCGCCGTTTGCGCCGCGGCGCAAATGGCTGCGGGCTGCCTCGCGGGGCGCCCGCCCGCAGCGCTCGCGGCGAGAGGAGCTCGCTCTCGGCTCGCGCGGAGCGTCCAGCTCGCGGGAAGAGCCCAGCTCGCGCGAGGGATCCAGCGCGCGCGAAGCGGTTCTCTCCGGCGCCCGGAACGCCTGGCACGCGGCGTGCTGAACGTTGGGCAGAAGGGCAGAAGGGCAGAAGGGCAGATGGTCAGAAGAGCAGAAGGGCAGATGGGTAGAGCGAGGCGACCGCTGGTCGGGCCTCGCATGGAGGCTGAGGAGGCTGTCATGTCGAGCGCAAACGAAACGAATCGGTTCATCGTCGTCGTCGGGATCGACTTCTCGGAGCCGAGCAACCGCGCGCTTGATCAGGCGCTCGAGTCCGCTTGCTGTCGCGAGAACGCCGAGGTGCACGCGGTCTACGCCGAGCCCGAGAGCTGGGTCGGCGTCGGGCTCTCGCGGGTGCCCGTGGTGGCCACCAAGCCCGACGTGGCGCTCCAGCAGCTCCAGCAGCGCGCGAGCGAGCGCGTGAGCGCCATGGGCA
The DNA here is from genome assembly GCF_028368935.1 of Sorangium aterium. NCBI lineage: Bacteria > Pseudomonadati > Myxococcota > Polyangiales > Polyangiaceae > Sorangium > Sorangium atrum. The sequence continues at coordinate 811,965 of NZ_JAQNDK010000003.1, forward strand.
ACAAGCTCGACGGCGGGCGGCTGAAGCGCGTCGTCGTCCACTTCCGCCGCGGCGATGCGGCCGAGAACATCGCCCAGCTCGCCGCCGACCTGGACGCCGACCTCGTGGTCGTCGGCTCGCACGGCTACCGCGGGCTCGAACGGCTGCTCCTCGGCTCGGTCGCCGAGCGCGTCTCGCGGCTCGCGCGCTGCCCCGTGTGGATCGTCCGGCCGAAAGATCACGCGACCGCCGGCCGGGTCCCCGAGATCGAGCCGCCCTGCCCGGAGTGCGTGAAGCACCGGCAAGAGACGGGCGGCGCAGCGCTCTGGTGCGCGCGCCACGCGGAGCACCACATCCGGCCGCACCGCTACTCGTATGCGACCAACGGGGTCTACGCGCCGTCGAGCGCGGCTTATCAGGCGACGCCCGAAGGGGCATGACCGCGAGGCGAGCTCGACGGGACCTCGCGTCCGTCGGGCACACAAACGCCCGACACGTGTCCTGAGGAGGGCAGGCGTGCGCCTGCCAAACGAGGCTTCCATCCTCGTGAGTCGCGGTCTCCCCGCGCTCGCTCCTCGAACACCTCGGCGCCGGCGCGCCGCGCGCGCTCTCCGGTCGATCGCGATCCCGCCGTGTTGACGTTCCACCGCGCGCGGGGGATAGACAGCGCCATGAAGCGGTCTTGCATCGCCCTGGCGGCTTACGTGCTGTCCCTCTCCGCTCCCGCGATCGCGCAGCCGGTGAAGGTGTTCGTCCTCGCGGGCCAGTCGAACATGGTCGGCTACGGCGTGGGCCGCCAGCTCCCTGTCGAGCTCCAGAGCCAGCCGGACATCTGGTACGACCACTACAACCCGGACGCGCGCGAGGGAGGGCCGTACGCCGAGGCGACGAGCGCCGACTGGGGGCCGCTCGAGCCGAAGGGCGAGGCCCGCCGCTACGGGCCCGAGATCACGTTCGGCCGCGCGATGGCCGCGGCGTACCCGGAGCACCGGATCGCGATCGTGAAGATGGCGCAGGGGGGCACCAACCTCGTCGATCACTGGGGGCGCGGCCTCGCGCCGGACCCCGAGGTGCTCTACAAATCGCAGCTCTACCGCGCGCTCCTCGGCAAGCTGGACTCCGCGACGTACGAGGGCGACCGCGCCCTCCGTTACCCCGAGGAGGTGACGCGGCTCGACGGCGCCCTGGCGCGGCTCGAGTCGGAGGGGCAACCGTACGAGATCGCCGCGCTCGTCTGGATGCAGGGCGAGAACGAGGCGGGGTGGTCGGCCGCGTTCTCCTACGGCGACACGCTGCGCGGCTTCATCCGGGCGATCCGCGAGGACCTCGGCGTCCCCGGGCTCCCTGTCGTGCTCGGCCGGATCAGCGACAACCTCTACCCCGCGAACGGCGGTCCCATCGCCGCAGGAAGAGAGGCCAACATCGACGCCGTTCGCGCGGCGCAGGTGACCGTGGCCGAGGAGGACCCGCGGGTCGCGTGGGTCGACACGGACGACTTCACCGTGCGAGCCCCCGACGACGCGTATCACTTCGACTCGGCCGCGTACCAGCTGCTCGGCGAGCGCTTCGCCGAGGCGTACCTCGCGCTGGTCCGCGAGGAGGGCTCCTCCAGCGCGTCATCGGCGAGCAGCGCCGGGAGCGCGGCCGCAGGGGGAGGGGGCGCCACGGGAGAGGGCGCCACGGGAGGGGGCGCCACGGCCGGATCGAGCGTGAGCACGGCGGCGGGCAGCGCCGGGACCGCAGGCGAGGGGGGAAGGGGCGCCACGGCCGGATCGACCGCGAGCGCGGCGACGACGGGCAGCGCCGAGGCCGCGGCCAGCTCGGGCGGGGTCGCGCCCGGGACCACCGGCGGGAGCGGCGGCTGCGGCTGCCGGACCACCGCCGGCCAGGGCCCCGGGGCGGCAGCAGCGCTTGCGCTCATCGCGCTCGCGGGCCTGCGCCTGCGCCGCTCGCGCGGGCAGGGCTGAGCGCCGAACGGCGCCTATCGAGAGCGGGTAGAGCGACGGAGAGGGCGCGCGCGCCGGCTGCGCCAGGAGTGGTGGAGCAGCCGCGCCGCGCTTCGTGGGAGAGGCCTCGTCGTCGCCTCTCATGGCGACGGAGGTTCATCGCTTCACGGGAGCCGCAGGGGTCCGTCGTCGGGTCGTACGGACCAGCCTGCGAGCCTGCCCGTCATCGGGTCATCATTCCGGGACGCAGCCGTCCGCCGCCGTGCACACGTAGCCGTCGCGGCAATCGGCCGACGTCGCGCACGCCTGGTTGCAGGTCTCGTCCGACGCGCACACCCCGCCGCCGGCGCAGGGGGTCGACGCGTCACAGAAGCCCCAGCAGGAGCCGCCGGGCCAGCCCCACTCCTCCGTGATGCACTGGCCGCCGATGCAGTCGGCGTCGGCCGTGCAAGGATCGCCGTCGGCGCCATCGGGCGGCGTCGGGAGGCAGCCCTCCGGCGTGCACTCATAGCCGTCGCGGCAGTCGGCCGACGTCGCGCACGCGCTGTTGCAGGTGTAGTCCGATGCGCAGACCCCGCCGCCGGCGCAGGGACTCGATTCGTCACAGTAGCCCGAGCAGTAGCCGCCGGGCCAGCCCCACGCCTCGAGGACGCAGAAGAGGCCGGCGCAGTCGCCGTCCGCGGCGCAAGCGTCACCGTCGGTCCCATCGCCGGGCGGCGGGAGGCAGCGACCCAGGTCCACGACGCAGGTAGCGCCCTCGATCGTGCACTGGTCGTCGCTGGTGCAGGCCGCCGCGCAGAGCCCCTCGCTGCACGCATAGCCGACGCGGCAGTCGCTGTCCGTCGCGCACTCGACGACGCAGTAGCCAGAGCCGCTGCAGACGCCGCCGTCGCAGTCGCTGTCCGTCGCGCACTCGCCCGTGCAGAAGCCACCCGGATAGCCGTCCGCGAACTCGGTGGCGCAGAGATAGCTACCGCACTCGGCGTCAGTCTCGCACGGGCTGCCGTCCGGGAGGTAGCAGCCGCCGGACGCCTCGTGGCACGAGCCCACCTCGGTACACTGATCATCGCTGGTGCAGCCCATCCAGCAGGACCCGTCGTCGCACCTGTAGCCGTCGCGGCAGTCCGCCGACGTCGAGCACGCGGACATGCAGATGGCGAGTGTCTGGGCCACCTGGACGCAGACGCCGTCGCCACAGTCGTCGTCCGACAGGCAGGCGGCGGTACAGTAGCCGGAAGGCAAGCCAGACTCTCGCTCCCCGAGGCAGATGTCGCTGGCGCACATCGCATCGCTGGCGCAGGCAGCGCCGGAGCCGCCGAGCTCGCCGCCGCCGGCGCCGGTGGTGACCGCAGTCGTGGAGGTGACGCCGCCGCCGCCGACGCCGGTCGCGACCGAGGTCGTGGAGGTGACGCCGCCGCCGCCGACGCCCGTGGTGACCGAGGTCGTGGAGGAGACGCTGCCGCCGCCGTCGCCGCCAGCGCCCGTGGTGACCGAGGTCGTGGAGGAGACGCTGCCGCCGCCGTCGCCGCCAGCGCCCGCGCTGACCGAGGTCGTGGAGGAGACGCTGCCGCCGCCGTCACCGCCAGCGCCTGCGCTGACCGAGGTCGAGGAGACGCTGCCGCCGCCGTCGCCGCCAGCGCCGGTGGTGGCCGAGGCCGAGGTCGAGGAGGCGCTGCCGCCGCCGTCGCCGCCAGCGCCGGTGGTGGCCGAGGCCGACGTCGAGGAGGCGCTGCTCGATGAGGCCGAGGCCGAGGTGGTGGCCCCGCCCGTACCGCCGCCGCCCGTGTCGCCGCCGCCTGTGCCGCCTGCACCGCCGCCGCCCGTGTCGCTGCCGCCTGTGCCGCCTGCACCGCCGCCGCCCGTGTCGCTGCCGCCGGTGCCGCCCGCACCGCCGCCGCCTGTATTGTTGCCGCCGGTTCCTGTCGTGCTGCTGGCCGAGGCGGCGTCTTCGCCGCCCGTGCCGCTGCCTGCACCCCCGCCGCCCCCAGTCCCGATGACCGACGACTCGTCATCGCCGCACGCCGTCGTCGTCATCAGGCCAAGAACGAAGAGACACACCAAAGATCGCATCTTCATCCGCTGCTCTCCAGCCGGTAGGGGTCCAGTGACGCGGCGCCGGCCGTCGGAGGCGAGGTGCCGCAGCGCGATACGCGCGCAGGCATCTTCTGTCGAAACGGCGCGGATGCCAACGCCTCTTTACTCCTTCTCGGCGCTTTCGGGCAGAGGGGCGCCCGCGCTCTCTCCCCATCCTACCTCGTCCACGCTCCTCCTCGCCCCGGGTCAACGACGAACGCAGCAGCTTTTCGACGGGCGATCGCGCGCGATTGTCGCGTCCGCTACACGCTTGTGGAGCGTGTTTTGGAGGTCGCGACGCCCTCTTCTCCACTCGTTTCTACCCGTTCCACCCCTTGGCGAGCCCTCGTTGCCACCCTGCGCCTTTCTCCTCTCCTCACCACCTCCCCGCGCCTGAGCGCGCCTCCCGATGTCCGTGAGGTTTCGGGCGTCTGCTCCTCAGCTCGTCAGCGAGCCTGAGCGCACCTCCGAGCTTCGCGAGGCTCCTGTCGTTCCGCCCCTATCGCCTCGAGCGCGGCGGCCGCCGCTGCTCCGCCCGCTGCAGGTCCGAGCGTCGCCTCGCCATGTGATTGACCGGCCGCCATTGGAGCTGGTATAGGTAGCCGTTTTCTTCGGGATTGAATTTTACAGTCACAGCCAAAGAGAAAGGCGGTCGAGCGCGGTGTGCGCAAGTGAAGGGTGCCCTGGTGCTTTCCGTGCCAGCGATGTCATCTCGCTCTTGCTGCGTCGCGTCGACGCCCTGCGCCTCGGCGGACGACCTCTCGTTTCAGCCAGAGGATGAGGAGACCCCATGCGTGTCCGACACGTGATGATCACAGCAGCGATCGCCGGTCTATTCGCGGCCTGCGCCAGCTCGGGGGGCGACGGTGGCAAGACCGAGCCGGTCTACGGGACGGTCTGCGAGGCCCGCTGCGCCTGCGAGGGCTGCTCCGACGACCAAGAGGGCCTGTGCGAGGCCGAGCAGGGCGCCATCGCCGAGCGGTCCGAGGAGCGCTGTCAGGACGAGTATACGGCGTACATCGACTGTGTCCGGCTGGAAGGCCGGTGCGTGGACGGTCATCACCTGGCCGAGGTCTGCGACGTCCATGAGGAGGCCCTCCTGGACTGTCTCGATTCCACGGATCGCTGTCCCAGCGCGGGTGACGGCATCTGCGACGAGCCCCAGGGCACCGGCAAATGCCCTGCTGGGACCGATCGAGCCGACTGCCTCTCTTCCTGTCCCTCGACCGGCGACGGCACCTGCGATGAGCCCGAGGGCACGGGCGCGTGCGCGGAGGGCACGGACGTCGTGGACTGCGCGGCCACGACCTGCTCCCGGACGAACAACGGCACCTGCGATGAGCCCGAGGGCACCGGGCTCTGCGAGGAGGGCACGGACGTCGCGGACTGCGCGGTGGACGAGCCGTGCGCGACCACGGACAACGGCGAGTGCGACGAGCCCGGAGGCACCGGGCTCTGCGAGGCGGGCACGGACACCGCCGACTGCAGCGCCCCCCTCACCTGTGACGACCTCGACGAGTGCGGGGACGACTCGAAGGGGTGTATCGGGTGCGCGAACGCGGGGAGCTGCGCCGATGAGCTCGACACATGCATCCTCGACGACGACTGCGTCGAGTTCATCAGGTGCATCGTCACCTGCGCGGACGACGACGACGCCTGCCTCCGCGCGTGCATGGACGCCCATCCGGACGGGAGGAGTCTGTATGCCGACTACGACCGATGCGTGAACTGCAATGAGTGTTATTACTCCTGCGGCAACGCCAGCATCTTCGGGTGCAATCCATGATCTGTCCCGTCGCCGCGGAGGCAATGAGACGGTCAGCGGCGTCGCCACGCGCGGGATCACCGAGACGTGCGAGGGCGACCTGCGCCCGCCCCGCGTCGACGCTGAAGGCCAGATCTGCGTCGTCGACCTCGGCGCCGCGCGTCTGGCCTTCGGCATCGACGCGCGGCCGTCCCCCCTGAGCCGCTCCCGGGCGGCGCGATCCGCGCCCTCGTTCTGGTAGCATCGCCCGCCTTGCCGGAGCTCCCTCTCGCCCCTGCCGATCTCGACGCGGTGCTCGCGCCGCTCCCCAGCGCCCGGCCGCTGCCCGCGCGCGCGTACTGGGACGAGGACGTCTTCGCCTTCGAGCAGGCCGAGATCTTCGGACGCTCCTGGCTCTGCGTCGGCCGCGAGGACGAGATCGCCCGCCCCGGAGAGTGGCTGCTCGCCCCCCTCACGCCGGCGGGGGTCGTCGTCCTCCGCGGCGCCGATCTGGAGATCCGCGCGTTCCACAACGTCTGCCGCCACCGGGCGGCGACGCTGCTCGACGGCCCGTGCGGCCGCCTCTCGCACCTCGAGTGCCCGTACCATGGCTGGACCTACGAGCTCTCCGGCGCGCTGCGCGCCGCGCCCCACGCGCCGCCCGGCTTCGACCGCGGCGCGCACGGGCTCCTCCCGGCGCGCGCCGGCGCCCTCTTCGGCTTCCTCTTCGTGACGCTCGATCCCGGCGCGCCGCCGCTCGAGAGCGCGATCGGCGAGGCGCCGCCGTGGCTCTCGCGCCCCGGGCTGCGCTCGCTCCGGCGGGGCAGGCGGGTGGAGTACGAGGTCGCCGCGAACTGGAAGCTCTGCGTGGAGAACTTCCAGGAGTCTCACCATTTCCCGCGCGTGCACCCCGCGCTCGAGCGGCTGACCCCGTGCCACGACGCCGTTTCCTGGGGCCGGGGCGGCCCGTGGCTAGGCGGCATCATGGACCTCGCGCCCGGCGCCGACACGGTCTCGGTCGGCGCCACGCCCGGCGCGCGGCCGCTCATCGTCCCCGAGGCGGAGCGGCGGCGCGTGCGCGACGCCATGCTCTTTCCGGGCCTGCTCACGAGCCTCCAGCCCGACTACCTGCTCACGTACCGGCTCGCCCCGCGCGCGCCCGATCGGACGCTCGTGATCGCCGACACGCACTTCCACCCAGCGGCGTTCGCGCCAGGCTTCGATCCGGGCGACGTGTTCGCCTTCTGGGACGCGGTGAACCGGGAAGACCGCGCCATCTGCGAGCGCCAGCAGCGCGGGATCCGCGCGCCGGGCTACGCCCCTTCGACGTACGCCATGGTGGAAGACGGCGTCCACGCCTTCGACGGCATGGTCGCGCGGAGGTACCTCGCGGCGCTCCGCGCGAGGACGGCATGAGCAGGCTCTGCGGGCTGGGGGGATCGCCCGTACGATCTCTCGTCACTGCGCGACGCAGCTGGTCTTCATCGCTTCCCAGACTGCATCTCCGGTGGCGACGCTACCGGCGGCGGTGGGGTGGATGCCGTCTTGTGTATACTCGTTGTGTCCGTTCCAGGTCGGACGAAGGTCCAACCAGTAGCACTTCGGCGCCGTGAGCCCGTCGCACAGTGCCTTCATCTTCGGCCGGAGCGCATCGAGGCAGGTCTTGAGCGACGCGTACTGGTTTCCGATGGGGTCTGGATAGAAGAAATAGAGAACCTTTTCGACGCTGTCCTTCTCCATGGTCTCGAACAGCGACTCCGCCGCCGCGAGGGCTGCGTCGCCGTCCCCTCTCAACAGGCAGTCGTTACCGCCCCCATCCATCAGCACGTACTTGATCATGCCGTTCTCCGCGGCTTTGCGGTACTGGCTGGGAATCTGGTCGTTGGCCAACGTCGTGCCGCTGACCGAGTTGTCGATATAGCGCTCGTTCGCGCCGAGGGAGCCGTTGGCCTTGGCCTGCTTTTCGATCTGCTGCGTGATGCCGTGAGTCGCGGCGATGAACGATTCTCCGATGACCGCGACCTGATTTCCCTTGGTCTGGCCCTTGACGCACTCACCCGGGTCCGAGCCCCCGCTCGTGACGCCCGTCTCTCCGCCGGCGGCCGTGCTGCTGGCCTCCCCGGTGCTCGCGCTGCTGCTGCTGCTGCTGTTGCTGCTGCTGCTGCTGCTCGAGGTGCTCACGGCTGCCGAGCTTGCGGCGCCGCCAGTGCCCGTACCGCCCGAGCCGGCCGTGACCGTGGCCCCCCCGCCGCTGGTGGCCCCGTCAGGGCCGCCTCCGCCGGTCGAGGACGTCTCGCCGTCATTCGCCTCACCACAGGCCCAGATGCCGATGCTCAGGAGACCGAGAACGCTCAATTTCGTAGCGACGTAACGACGTGTCGACTTCATTTTATTTCTCCAGTGTCCGTTTGGCGCCGAGGTTTTAAGCGGCGAAAGGCCCTCGTCGCCTTGTATTGACAACTCATCCGCGCATCGAAGGGGCCGCGTTCGCCCGATGCAGGTGACTGCCACGACTTCGTACCCAAGCCGGCTGACTCGATGTATAGGCATACTCGCCTATGCCTCGATGCGAGACGTCACGTTCATGTTGGTGGACTGAACAATTCGGGCGAGAGTCGAACTCGGTGTCTGCGCCACAGCCCATCCTCCTGGGAGGCCCCCGCGGCGCTCGGTCCGGAGCGCTTCACGCCCGAGCGCTGGGCGTCCCGCCCGCGCTGCGCGTCCATGCCGCCCGGCGGTCGACCGCGGCCGTGGATTGGCGGCCCGTTCGCGGACGTGGACGGCGTCCACACGTTTGACGGCATGGTCGCGCGCAGGTACCGCTCGGAGCGAGGACGGCATGAGCAAGCTCTGCGGCCTGTGGGGCCGCCCGTACATCGACCTGTCGCCGCTGCTCGACACGGCGTGCTTCCCCGAGATCGATCGCGAGATCGTGCGCGGCCTCTGCCGCGTCGAGCCCTCGTACACCGGCGGCAGCCTGAAATGGATGGGCGTGGTCGCGCCCTGGGTGCACGACGACCCGTACGTGGATTACGGGGAGGTCATCGGCGGCTTCTCACGCGACGAGTTCTGCGATTTCATCGCGCTCGGCGACGACCCGTCCGCCTTCGATCCCGACCGGCGGAGCGAGTACACGTTCGGAGACGAGACCGATCATCCCCTCACGCGGGCGCAGGTGCTGTACCTGAAGTACCGCTACGGCGTCTATTTTCCCTGGAAGGTCTGCTATCACCTCCTCGAGAACGACCGCTGGGAAGACAAGCACTCGGGCGCCGGCAAGGACTTCTCGGCGGAGGCAAGAGCGGTGTTCCCCCGGACGGTCGAGTTCATCCGGGGCCTGCCGTTCGTCGAGATCGGGCGGTGCGTGATCTTCGGCCTCGAGGCGAACGATCACGCGCCCGCGCACAGGGACACCGAGCCGGGGAGCGCGATCGGCCCGGCGCAGTCCATCTCGTTCGACCCGCGCGGCGACAAGCGGTTCTATCTCTGCGACAGGGAGGGGGAGGAGCGCACGGTCGTCCGCGCGCCCATCTACTGGTTCAACGACATGGATTACCACGGGGTCGAGCCGGACCCGTTCTTCCGGTACTCGATCCGCGTGGACGGCGTGTTCAAGCCGGAGTTCGTGAAGCGGCTCCAGCGCCTGTACGGACGGTAGGCGCCGGCGAGCGCTCTGCCGGTGAGTCCTCCGCCGGCGAGGCCCCGTTCACCACCAGGTGGATGAACTGCAGCTTCGCCACGGCGGGGCGCGGCAGCACGAACGGGTAGAAGTCGTGCTGGCCCATGCTGCGCGACATCTCGTTGAGCACGGCCGTCAGCTCTACCCAGGCGTTCAAGAAGCCCAGGAAGGTCTCGGCCCCTCGGTCGTCCGGGCGCCACAGCGCGTCTGCGCTCCATGGCTCGACGTCGAGCTCCACCTCGTCGGCGTCGATGCCGAAGCTGAGCGCCGTATCGACGGTGTCGACCATGTGGAGATAGTGGGCCCAGGTCTCGGCCCAGTCTTCCCACGGGTGCATGCTGGCGTAGGCGCTGACGAAGCGCTGCGGCCAGTCGGCCGGCGGCCCCTGCTCGTAGTTGGCCTTCAGCGCGGCGGCGTAGTCCTGCTGCTCGTCGCCGAACAGCTCCCTGAACGGCGCCAGCCACCCGGTGTCGCGCACCAGGCGGTCCCAGTAATAATGGCCGACCTCGTGCCGGAAGTGCCCGAGCAGCGTGCGGTAGGGCTCGCGCATCGCGGCGCGGGTGCGCTCGCGCGTGGCGTCGTCCGCCTCCTCGATGTTCAGCGTGATCACGCCGTCGGCGTGGCCGGTCATCACCCTGGGCCCGTCGGGCGGCGAGGCGAGGAAGTCGAAGCAGAGGCCGCGCTCCGGGTCCTCGCCGATCTTGGACTTCACCGGCAGGTTCAGCGCCAGGAGCTGCGACACGAGCCGCCGCTTGGCCGTCTCGAGCAGGCGCCACTGCGTCTGGTGCTCGGCGACGGAGAGATCTGGAATGGTGCGGTTGAGCCGGCACGCGGCGCAGAGCGCGGGCGCCTCCGCCCCCGCCGGGATCAGCCAGTTGCAGCCCGACGCCAGGTCGAAGTTGCCGCAGCGCCTGTAGAGCTGCGGCGGGTCCGCGGTGTCGTGCCAGATGTGCCAGGCGCCCTCGGTCGGACCGGCCTTGAGCGGCACGACCTGGGCGCGCTCGGGCTCGTAACCGAGCGGCGTCTTGCAGGCCAGGCATTCGCTGTTGCGGAAGAACACCGGCCTTTCGCACTGGCAGCGGTAAGCGCGCGGCGCGGTGGGCTGCTTGGTGCGCTTCCATGCGCTGCGCAGGCGCGCGATCAGACTGTCGAAGCGATTGGTCATCATGGGTCGAGCGGTCTCGATCGTGTCGGCCCCGGCTCGCGATCGCAAGGATCGCAAGCCGTATGCCAGGCGTGCGGCCCGACGCTCGCGCCACGAGCGCAGCTCAGCGCGCTGTCGAGCCGTGCGCGAACGTGCGAACGTCGAGGACGTCGCGGAGTGTCTCAGTGTGGCAAGAATGCCGTGAGCCCGACCCAGGTTGGGCAATACCCCCGCGCGCCCGCGTCTCGCGCTGGTCCACGAGCGGGCTCTTGCCCAGGGGCAGCTCCCTCGCTGCCCCCTGGCGTCATGCCACACGTCTTGGAGGTGCAGGTCCAGGGGCAGCTCCCTCGCTGCCCGTGGCGTCATGCCGGCCGGGGAGGGGGCCGCCGTCGACGACTCCGCCGACGGCATCGGGCCGCCCGTGGTGGACAGGTCACTTGGTGGGCACGAAACGCAGCGATGCGAGGCGCACGAGCTCGCCCTGGCCGCCCTTCACCTTCAAGTAGACCTCGTGCGTGCCCGACGTGGGCATCACGTTGCACGTCGTCGTCTTCCACTTCTCCCAGCCGTCGGTACCGGGGAGGGCGCAGGTGCCGATCATCGAGCCGCCTGCCAGCGGATCGATCCAGACCTCCACGGTGCCGCCGGCCCCGGCGCTCGAGGCCTCCAGCGCGATCGCCTTCGACTTTACACCCCCGCTGCCGAGGTCGACGCTCCCGAACATGGCCCAATCGCCGCTCTCCAGATCACCGAGCACCGGTCCCGCCGACGTGCTCGACACGACCTGGGCGCCGGACTGCTGGTCCGCCTCCGCCGCCGGGATCGGGGTGAATCCGTCACGGTAGGTGAACAGGTCGAAGTAGGCACGGTTGTTGGTCGCGAACATGCCGGCCTGGTTGCCAATCCAGGTGTGAGCCATGGCATAGAACCCGTCGAGCGTGGAGATGTCGATCTCGGCGCCTACCTGGGTCCATTCGACTCCATCCGTGCTGAACCAGCCCGTAGCCTTGTGCTCGGAGCGGACCAGCTTCAGCCAGACCGCTTTCCCGGCGGGTGCGGGGACCGAAGCGCCCACCACGACCGGCTCGGCGAGTTCGCTGTACGCGGCCCCCGCCTCGGCCGGGGCCTGCACCGAGCGCGACCGGAAGGAGAAGCGAATCCTGTCTTCCTCGCCCTCCATGACCCGCGCCACCGAGACGTCCATGATGGCGGGGAGCCTGAACTTCTCGCTGTCGGTCATCCACGTCGGGCAGGAAAGCACCTGCTCGTCCTGCCAGTAGCCGTTGCCCACGCGGATGCCGGCCGCGTCCCCGTCGGCCGCGGGCGTGAACTCGACCTTCGCGACCATGCTGCTCGAGTGCAGCGTGTCCTTCTGAACGACCCACGTGGTCCCTCCGGTCCCCGGCGTGATCCGCAGCCACCCCGGGCGATCCGCCACCGAGTACTTGTCCTCCGACGCGCCGTAGGTGGTCCACGCGGAGTTGATCGTGGCCGACGAGAAATCGTCGTTCACGGGCAGCAGGAAGGGCACGCCGCTCTGCGGCAGCTTGGGCGCGGACAGATCGCCCTTCTTGGTCGGGAATCGCGGGACCGGGATCGTCTTCCCGTTCACCTGTTGGTCGACCCAGGTCACCTCCAGCAGCAGCCCCTCGCGGCCAAGCCCCTGCCAGTCGCCGTTCTTTGAGGTCTTGGTGTCGTCGGTGCCCACGTTGCTGCAGTCATACGAGTGGGCAAAGGCCCACCACGAGTCGTCCTTCAGCCCGATGGGCGACGTGATGTGCTGGACGCCGGCGTACGGCTCCTCGCCGGTAAGGACATAGCCGAGCCACGTCCAGTCCTCGGGGGTGCTGCCGACGAGCTTCTTCGAAGCCCAGGCGTGCAGCTGGCCGCCGCAGGCCGTGTGCGTCGAGACGAAGTAGTAGTACCAGTCGCCGCGCTTGGCCATCGTCGGCCCTTCGGCCCACTTGCTCCAGTCAGCATTGGTGAAGTCGCCGCAGCCGCCGGTCGCCTGGTCCCAGTTGACGAAGCTCATGTCGACGCTCGACTCGGGCAGCAGCATCCCGGTCTTGGGATCGATCTCCGTGACCAGGTTGATGCCGAAGTCGTTGGGGTGCTCCGCGTCCCACTTGCACAGACCATTCTTGATGATCATGTACGTCTTGCCGCTGTCGGGATCGACGAACACCGAATTGTCGGAGCCGGTCCCTCGTTCGTACGAGGTCTCGCTGCCGGGCGGCGTGTAGGGGAAGATGTCGACCTTGGTGGGCTCTGACCACGGGCCCTCGAGGCTCGGCGCCGAGGAGAAATGCTGGGTGGCCCCGATCGAGTAATAGACCCGGTACACATCGCCGGCCTTGACGATGAAGCCGCCCCAGGTGCCCTGGCCCGGGCCGAGCTGCGCCTCCAGCGCGGGAGCGGTGGAGTGGGCCACCCGGTTCATGCGCTCCCAGTGGAGGAGATCCGTCGAGTGCAGGATCTCGAAGGCGGGCATCATGTGGAAGTTCGATCCGACCAGGTAGAAGTCGTCGCCTTCCCGGTAGATGTTCATGTCCGGGTGATCGCCGGGCAGAACGGGGTTCTGGTAGGTCGTCACCTCGAAGGCCGCGTCGCCGTCGCCGCCCGCCCCACCGCCGCCGGCGTTCGGAGAGCCACCCGTGCCCCCGGAGCCGCCGTCGCCGCCGCCGCCGCCGTCACCGCCGGTTCCACCGCCGTCACCGCCCTGACCCGCGGAGCTTGTCGAGGTTGGCCCGGACGAGGTGCTAGATCCCGCCGGGGTGGGATTGGGCTCGTCCGAGCCGCACCCGATCGCGATCAATCCAATGAAAGTGACAATCCCTGCTGCATAAGAGCGCACGATGACCTCTCAGTTCCTTGTTGTGGACCCTTGAATTCCCGAGGGCTGCCGAAATGATCAATGAACGGGCACGAAAGTGCCTATCGGCGCCACACGGACCCTGGCGGAAGGAACGCCCTTCATCCCCCTCTTGTCACGCCGTACGGGCGCGTCGCTCGAAGATCCGCTGGAGCAGGCAGGCGACCAGGAGGAGCAGGCCGATGACGATCTTGGTCCACCAAGAGCTGAGCGTGCCCTCGAACATGATGAGGGTCTGGATGGTGCCGTAGATGAGCACACCGAACAGGGTGCCGACGACCGTACCATGGCCGCCGGTCAGCAGGGTCCCGCCGATGACGACGGCGGCGATGGCGTCCATCTCCATTCCGCCGGCGTGCAGCGCGTAGCCGGACACCATGTAGAACGTGAAGGCGACGCCCGCCAGCGCCGAGCAGAACCCGCTCCAGGTATAGATGAGCACCTTGGTCCGCGGCACCGGCAGGCCCATGAGCAGGGCGGATTGTTCGCTGCCGCCGATCGCATAGACCGTGCGGCCGAAGCTCGTGTAGTGGGCGATGTAGATGGCCGCGGCGAACAGCGCGAGCGCGATGACCACGTTCCAGGTGATCGAGGTGTCGAACAGGAACGGGATGCGGTGCGACGAGGCGTCGACGTAGAAACCGTTGTGGATCGTGATGGAGTCGATGCTGATGAGGTAACAGAGCCCGCGCGCAAGGAACATGCCCGCCAGGGTGACGATGAAGGGCTGCACCTTGAAGTACTGGATGACGACCCCCATGACGAGGCCGATGCCCGAGCCCATCGCCAGCACGAGCGGGATGACCACCGCAGGGCTCAAGCCGTGCTTCTCGACGAGCGACGCCGAGACCATCGTGGTCAGCGCGATGACCGAGCCGACCGAGAGGTCGATCCCGCCGGAGAGGATGACGAAGGTCATCCCGATGGCGCTGATCAAGAGAAACGCATTGTCGATGAAGAAGTTGAGGAACACCTGCAGCGAGAAGAAGCCCTTGAACAGGTACGACCCGGCCAAGAACATGAGCACGAACAGGCTGCTGGTGACCGCGAGCGGCAGGTGCCTCGGGTCGATCCGGACGGAGCGCCCGGTCGCGGTGGTGGTGCCGCTCCCTCCGGTCGCGGCGATGGTGCCGCTCCGTCCGGTCACGGCGGCGGTGTCGATCATGGTGTGACCACCCTCCTCGTCCGTTGCTTTGCGATGAGATCCCTGACCTTCTGCGATTGCACGATGGTGATCAGGAAGACGACGAGCGCCTTCACCACCAGGTTGACCTCCGGCGGCACACCGGCGGAGTAGATGGTGGTGGTGAGCGTCTGGATGATCAGGGCGCCGATGACGCTCCCCGCCAGCGTGAACTTGCCCCCGGAGAGCGACGTCCCGCCGAGGACCACGGCCAGGATGGCGTCCAGCTCGAAGAGGAGGCCCGCGTTGTTCCCGTCGGCGCTCTTGACGTTCGAGCTCACGATGAGCCCGGCGATGCCGGCGCACAGGCCGCACACGGCGTAACAGGCGAAGGTGATCGTGCGCGCGCGGATCCCGGCCAGCCGCGAGGCGACCGGGTTCACGCCGATCGCCTCGATGAACATGCCGAGCGCGGTCTTGCGGGTCAGCAGCCAGACGACGGCGCTCACGGCCGCCACGATGAACAGCGAGACCGGGATCCCGAGGAGGAAGCCGTTCCCGATGAAGTGATACGGGCTGTAGTAGATCGTGATGATCTGGCCGCCCGTGATGAGCTGGGCGATGCCTCGCCCCGTGACGAGGAGGATCAGGGTCGCGATGATCGGCTGCATGCCGAAGAGCGACACGAGCGCTCCGTTCCACATGCCGAGCGCCAGCGCCACGCCCAGCGCGCTCCAGATGACGATCGGCAGCGGAACACGCGTCGCGTCCGCCATGCCGGTCCCGCCGCTCGGCGAGAGCTCGCCGCCGATCAGCACCGCCGCGACCGCGCCGGAGATGGCCACGACCGCGCCGACGGAGATGTCGATGCCGCGGGTGGCGATCACCAGGGTGAGCCCCATGGCGATGATCATGAGCGGCGATGCGCGGTTCAGGATGTCGATGACGCTGCCGTAGAGGTGGCCGTCCTTGACCGTGATCGCGAAGAACTGCGGGTTGCTGACGAGGTTGAACAGCAGGAGGAAGCCGAGCATCGCCAGCGGCCAGAACGTGTTCCCGCTGGCGAGCCGGCGCAGGGAGGCGGCGGCGGCGCTCACGGCTGACCTCCCGCGATGATCTGGTAGACCGCCTGCTCGTCGGTCTTGGCCGTGGCGAGCTCCGCCACCTTGCGCCGGTCGCGCAGGACGACGACCTGGTCCGAGTAGCGCAGCGCCTCGGCCATCTCCGAGGAGACGATCACCACCGCCATGCCCCGATCGCAGAGATCCATGACCTGGCCCATGATCTCGCCCTTGGCCGCCACGTCGATGCCGCGGGTCGGCTCGTCGAGGATGAGCATGCGCGGATCGGTCACCAGCCAGCGGGCCAGGAGCGCCTTCTGCTGGTTGCCGCCGCTCAGCTTGGAGATGGGCACCTCCGCGTCGGCGGCCACGATGCCGAGCCGCTGGATGTAGCGGCGGGCGATGTCGTCCTGCTCGTCCCGGGACAGGTTGCGGAAGATGCCGCGCTTGGCCTGGAGGGCGACGACGATGTTCTCGCGCAGCGACAGGTCGCCGAGGATCCCCTCGACCTTCCGGTCCTCGGGGCAGAAGCCGAGGCCGCGCGCGATCGCGTCGAGCGGCGAGCCGATGCGCGCCGGCTCCCCGTCGATCTCGATGGATCCCTGGTCCGCCCCGTCGAGCCCGAACAGGAGCCGCACCGTCTCCGTCTTCCCGGCGCCCAGGAGGCCCGCGAGGCCGAGCGCTTCGCCGCGCTGCACGTCGAGATCGACGTCGCTGACCGAGCCCTTCTTGCCGAGCCCTCGCGCCCGCAACAGGGGCGCTTGCCCGCCCGCCGACGTCGCCTCCCGCGCGCGCTCGGCCCGGGCCGGACCGTCCTCCGCGACCTCGCGCCCGACCATCCGCGTGACGAGCTCCATGCGCGACAGCTCGGCGGCCGGAGTCTCGCTGACCAGCTGACCGTTCCTCAGGACCGTGATCCGGTCGGAGATCTCGAACACCTGATCGAGGAAGTGCGAGATGAACAGGATCGCCATCCCCTGCGCCTTGAGGCGCTGGATGACCGAGAAGAGCGTCTTCACCTCGTCCTCGGCCAGGCTCGAGGTCGGCTCGTCGAGGACGAGGATCTTCGCCCGGGCGCAGAGCGCGCGGGCGATCGCGACGATCTGCTGCACGGCGATGGAGAAGGTCGAGAGCGGCGCGGTGACGTCGACGTGGATGTTGAGGTCCGAGAGCAGGGCGCTCGCCTTCCGGCGCATCTCCCCCCACCGGATCGCGAACACGCCCGCGTCCTCGCGCCCGAGGAAGATGTTCTCGGCCACGGAGAGGTTGGGGCAGAGGTTCACCTCCTGGAACACGGCGCTGATGCCGAGCGCCTGCGCGTCCTGGGGGCTCGAGGGCCGGATCTCCCGGCCCTCGAGAAGGATCTGCCCGTCATCCGGGGGGTGGACGCCGGTCAGGACCTTGACCAGCGTCGATTTGCCCGCGCCGTTCTGCCCCATGAGGGTGTGCACCTCCCCGGGCAGCATGCGAAAATCGACGGAAGAGAGCGCCTGTACGCCAGGAAATCCCTTGGAGATCCGCTTCATCTCGAGCACGGGCACCGCTCCGCTCTGCATCGCTCACGTCCTCCCCGGCGGCCTCCGCGGCGCCACCGTCACGCGCGCTCAGTACTTGCGCTTCGGGAACTCCTGGGCGGCGGTCTCCATCGGGAAGACGCCCTCCTCGGTGACGATGCGCTTCGGCAGCTGCTTGCCCGCCACCAGGTCCTTCACAGCGCTCATCAGCTGCGGCCCGAGGAGGGGGCTGCACTCGACCGTCACGTTCAGCTTGCCGGCCATCATCGCCTCGAACGCGCCCTTCACCGCGTCGATCGAGATGATGAGGATGTCCTTGCCGGGCTTGAGCCCCGCCTCCTCGATGGCCTGGATCGCGCCGATCGCCATGTCGTCGTTGTGGGCGTAGAGGACGTTGATGTTCTTGCCCTCCGCCTTGAGGAACGCCTCCATGACCTCCTTGCCCTTGGCGCGCGTGAAGTCGCCCGTCTGGGAGCGGAGGATCTTGAACTGGGGCTTGTCCTTGATGATCTCCTCGAACCCCTTCTTGCGATCGATCGCGGGGGCCGAGCCGACGGTGCCCTGCAGCTCGACGATGTTGATCGGGTCCTTCTGGTCCTTCGTCTTCTCGACCAGCCACTTCGCCGCGCGGCGGCCCTCCTCGACGAAGTCCGACCCCATGAAGCTGACCCAGAGGGTGTCGTCCTTCGTATCCACGGCGCGATCGGTCAGGATGACGGGGATCTTGGCCTCCTTGGCCTCGCGCAGGACGGGCTCCCAGCCGGTCTCGACCACGGGCGAGAAGGCGATGACGTCGACCTTCTGTGCGATGAACGACCGGATGGCCTTGATCTGGTTCTCCTGCTTCTGCTGCGCGTCGGAGAGCTTGAGGTCGATCCCGGCCGCCTTGGCGGACTCCTCGATCGACTTGGTGTTCGCGGTCCGCCACTCGCTCTCCGCGCCGATCTGGGAGAACCCGAGCGTGATCTGCTTATTTTCCTTTTGACAGCCCGGCCCGACCACGATCAGCGCCAGCCCTGCCAGCGCCATCATCCCCGTGGTGACAAAGTTTCGCCTCTTCATCGCGCAGCTCGTCTCCTCTCGTCCGTCGCCTCGTCCCATGAGGCACCTCGCTCATCCTCGCCGTCGTCCCCCGACGTACGGCGTCACTTCTGCCCGTAGTACGCCTTTTTCCCGTGCTTCCGGTCGAAGTGCTTGCGCACGAGCGCGTCGGGCAGGCGAGCGGCGCCCGGGTGGATCGTGCGGGTGATGAACGCCATCCTCGCGATCTCCTCGAGCACCGCCGCATTGTACACCGCCTTCTCGGCGTCCTCTCCCCACGCGAACGGGCCGTGTCCCGCCACCAGCACCATGGGTGTGTGAAGCGGGTTACGATCCCTGAAGCACTCGATGATCTGCTTCCCCGTCTCCGTCTCGTAGTCGCCCTCCACGGCGTCCGGCCGCATCACCTCGGTGCAGGGTACGTCCTCGGCCAGGTGATCCGCGTGCGTCGTACCGTAGATCGGGATCGGCGTGCCTGTCTGCGCCCAACCGGTCGCGTAGGTCGAGTGCGTGTGCACCACGCCACCCAGCCCGCGGAAGCTCGCGTAGAGAACGATATGCGTCCTGGTGTCCGAGGAGGGGCGGAGGCGTCCCTCCACCACCTTCCCCTCCAGATCGACCACGATCATGTCGTCGGCCGACAGCCGATCGTAAGGGACGCCGCTGGGCTTGATCGCCAGGACGCCCCTGTCGCGATCGAACGCCGAGACGTTGCCGAACGTGTAGATCGCGAGCCCCCGGCGCGGAATCTCCATGTTCGCCGTGAAGGCGCGCTCGCGCAGCTCTCGATAGGTCGCGCTCACGTCTTGGCCTCAGTGCGAAAGCCGGTAGGCGAGATCGTTCCAGCGCAGCTCGTTCTTGAGCGCGCGGATCTCGGTCCCTTCGCCGATGCGGACCAGCTCGACGCCGGCGATGGAGGCGAAGTCCTCCACGTGCGCCATCGTCACGGCGCGGCTGTGGGCACAGTGATGGGCGCCTCCAGCCAAGATCCACGCCTCGCAGGCGAGCCTGAAATCGGGCTTCGGGATCCACACCGCGCGCGCCACGGGCAGCTTCGGCATCGCCCTCTCGGGCGGCACCGACTCGAGCTCGTTGGCGACGATCCGCATGCGGCCGCCCATGTCGATCATGGCAACGTTCACCGCGGGCCCGGCCCCGGCGTCGAAGACGAGCCGGCACGGGTCCGCCTTGCCGCCGATCGAGAGCGGGTGGATCTCCAGCGACGGCCTCCCGGAGGCGATCGAGGGACAGATCTCCAGCATGTGGGCGCCGAGGACGCGCTCTTGCCCCGCGACCAGGTGATACGTGTAGTCCTCCATGAAGGAGACGCCGCCGCGCAGGCCCGTCGCCATGACCTTCAGGGCGCGGACCAGGCCGCAGGACTTCCAGTCGCCCTCCGCCCCGAAGCCGTAGCCGTCGGCCATGAGCCGCTGCACCGCGAGGCCGGGGAGCTGCTTGAGCCCGTGCAGATCCTCGAAGGTGGTGGTGAAGCCGCCGAAGCCGCCCTCCTTCAGGAAGGAGCGCATCGCCGCTTCCTGCCGCGCCGCGTACCGCAGGTCGCCGTGGCGATCTCCGCCCCTCCTCAGGGAGGGGGCGATGGTGTACGCCTCGTCGTACTCCGCCACGAGGCGATCGACCTCGCGCTCGTCGACGTCGGCGATGCGCCCCACGAGATCGCCCACGCCATAGCCGTTCACCGACCATCCGAACTTGACCTGCGCCTCGACGCGGTCGCCGCCGGTGACGGCCACCTCTCTCATGTTCATGCCGCCGAAGCGCGCGATCTTGAGCCGCCGCGCGTCGAGGATGGCGCAGGCGGCGCGCGCCCAGATGTCGAGCTTGGCGAGGACGTCGCCGTCCGTCCAGTGGCCGACGATGACCCTCCGCTCGATCCGCAGGCGAGCGCCGATGTACCCGAACTCGCGGTCCCCGTGGGCCGACTGGTTCAGGTTCATGAAGTCCATATCGATGCTGTCCCAGGGCAGCTCGCGGCCGTACTGCGTGTGCAGGTGCGCGATCGGCTTCTCCAGGCGCTTGAGCCCCGCGATCCACATCTTCGCGGGCGAGAACGTGTGCATCCACGTGATCACGCCGGCGCACCGCGGCGACGCGTTGGCCTCGCGACAGACGGCGAGGATCGCCTCGGAGCTCTTGAGCGTCGGCTTCCAGACGACCCTGACCGGGAGCTTGCCCGAGGCGTCGAGGGACGCGGCGATCTCCCGCGCGTGTTCGGCGACCTGCTTCAGCGCCTCCTCACCGTAGAGGTCTTGACTGCCAGTCAAGAACCACACCTCGAAGCCCTCTCGAAGATCCTGCATCGCGATCCCGCTCATTGCGTCAACTCCCTCTCCACGAACGATCCCAGCGCGACATAATCCCGGTACAGCGCGTCATAGAGCCTGGCGCGCTCGGGATCCGGCAGATACCGGGCCTCGGTCCCAGACGACATCGCGCGCTGCGCGTCCTCGACCGTGGCGTGCAGGCCGGCGGCGGTCGCGGCGAACATCGCCGCGCCCAGCGCGACCGGCTGCTCGCCGGCGCGGACCTCGACGGTCATGTCGAGCACGTCCGAGAGGACCTGCATGGTGAGCGGGCTCTTTCGCGCGACGCCGCCGACACCAATGATGCCGTCGATGCGGAGCCCCTCGGATCGGAAGCGCTCGACGATGGCGCGCGATCCGAACGCGATCCCCTCCACGAGCGCGCGGTAGATCCGCGGGGCGTCCGTGCCCAGATCGAGGCCGACGATGGCGCCCTTGAGCCGCTGGTCCGCGTCCGGGGTCCTGCGCCCGTTCAGCCAGTCGAGCGCCAGCACGGAGCTCCGCGCCGGCGGGATCTCCGAGGCCGCCCGCTCCAGCTCGGGGATGATCCGCTCGATCGCCGCATCGGCGAGGGTCACGTCGGCCAGCGTCGTCCGGAGCGAATGGCCCTCGCCGGGCAGGGCAGGGAGGATGGCGAGGAGCGGCCAGCTAAGGAGCTGCTTGAACCAGGCGAAGACGTCGCCGAAGGCGGACTGCCCCGCTTCGTAGCCGATCGCGCCCGGGAGGATCGAGCCGTCGACCTGGCCGCAGATCCCGGCGACGAGGACCTCCGGCGCGCCGGTCTTCGGGATGACGAGCATATCGCACGTGCTCGTGCCCATGACCTTGAGCAGGCGGTTCGGCTGGATGTTGCCGCCCACCGCGCCCATGTGCGCGTCGAAGGCGCCGACGGCGACGACGACGTCGGCCGGGATACCGAGCGTCGCGGCCCACCCGGGCGAGATCGTCCCGAAGGGCACGTCCGCGGTCCAGGTCTGCGAGCCGAGCGTGGCCTTGAGGGCGGGCAGGCGCGGATGGAGCCTCGCCAGGAACTCGTTCGAGGGGTAACCGTCGAACTCCGGGTGCCACATCGCCTTGTGCCCGGCGGCGCAGCGGCTCCGGCGGATCTGCCTGAGGTCGTCGGTGCCGGTCAGGACGGCGGGGATCCAGTCGCAGTGCTCCAGGACGGTGACCGCCGCGCGCGCGACCGCCGGATTCGTCTCGATGACGTGGAGCGCCTTGGCCCAGAACCACTCGGACGAGTACACCCCGCCCTCGTACTTCGTATAGTCCACGCCGCCCCAGGTCCGGGCGACGCTGTTGATCCGAGCCGCCTCGGCCACCGCGGTGTGGTCCTTCCAGAGGATGAACATCGCGTCCGGGTCCTCCTCGAAGCCAGGGCAGAGCGCGAGAGGTCTGCCCTTCGCGTTGGCCAGGACCGGCGTGGATCCGGTGGTATCGACCGCGATCCCGCGCACCTGCGCGGCGACGTCGCTGCCCGCCTGGTCCAGGGCCGCGCGGACGGACGCCTCCATGGCATGCAGGTAGTCGAGCGGGTGCTGGCGGAACCGGTGTGCGCGCGCGTCGCAATAGAGGCCCTGCGCCCAGCGAGGGTAGGGCGCGACCGAGGCCCCCGCGAGCTCGCCGTTCCGCGCGTCCGCGACGACCGCGCGCACGGAGTCGGTGCCGAAATCGATCCCGATGACGAATGTTCCCTTGCGCATGAAGACCCGTTGGCCGGGCGAAGCCAGTTAAGGATGTGCCCCGCGTTAAATGTGAACGTTCACAACGTGGCTGTCAATCATAATCTACTGGAACGCGACGCTTCCAAGGTCCCGGAGGATGAACCAGGCTGCAACTCTCCTCTCGTGCGGTCAGGCCGGGGAGGGGACGAGGGGCCGCTGGCTGGAGCGAGCACGAGCGCGACCACGACCACGACCACGACCACGACCACGACCACGACCACGACCACGACCACGACCACGACCACGACCACGACCACGACCACGACCGACGTGAACGTTCACGTTGGTGGCCGATGGTGGAGTGAAGGGGGAGTGCCCTGAGCGTGACCGAAGGAGCTTGGCTGATGCCTCGGGGGACGCGGCTCAGCCGCCTTCGAGGCAGATCCTGCGAACGAAGCGCCTCACGGTCGAGGCGCGATGCTCGGCGTAGTAGCCCTCCGCCGCCGCTCTCGACGACTCGCCCGGCGCGTCGAGGCAGTCTGCGATGATCTCGTAGCCGTCCTGGAGATGGTTCGGGTCGCCGGGATGCGTGCGACGATATTCGTGCACGAGCTCCCGCATGCGCGCGCCGTTCCGCGCGCCCATCGCGTCGTTCAGCAGCCCGATCAGGCCGTTCTCATGCTGTATCTCGACGTGGCGCTGCGTGATGGGGTGGGGGTGGGCGGGGCCTTCGTGTCGGTCGTCGGGGCTCGGCCCGATGACAGGCAGGTCGTCGATCGCCGCGGCGAGCGTGGTGCTGCCGGCCGACGCCAGCGGCTCGTTCGTCCCATGGCGCGACGTCGCCTCGCGCGGCGCCGCCTCTCGCGACGCCTCCTGCCGAGAGGGAGGCAGCCGTCGCGCGTCGGGCTCTCGAGAGCGATGCACGAGGTAGAGCGCGGCGACGAGGAGCAGCAGCGCGGCGGCGAACCCGCGCCTGCGCGCCGACCTCATGGAATCGTCACGGTCCACGTCACCGTCTGTTGCGAGCGGGGCCAGTTGTCGCGACCCCAGCAGGGATCGTAGTAACGAGGATCGGTCGAGGGAGGAGGGTCGAGGCACTCGCCGCTGCGGTAGCGCACCAGCTCTTCGCCGGCGTTGTCGTAGGCCTTGGCGACGATGGTGTGGGTGCCCGAAGCGAGGCCCGCCGCGGCGACGTCGTAGACGGGGCCGCCGTCCGTCGCGATCACCTCGCCGTCGAGCGTCCAGTCCACGCTGATGACGTCGGGATCGATCACGTCGAGCGCGAGCGTCTCCGGATCCGTGACGGTCCCTGCGGGCGGATCCGCCGAGTCGATCGGCCTGACGCGCATCCAGATGTCCATGATCATCTTCTCGCGCGAGACCGGATTGAAGCTCGTGTTCTTGTTGTCTCCGAACAGGCTGTTCATCATCGAGTTCGAGGACGGGCGGTACTGCCCGCCATCGACGTAGCGGCTGCCGATGAACGTGCCCTGCACGCCCGTCGCGTCGGCGGCGTCGTACTCCAGCCACTTGTCCCACTTGCCCGCCGTCGTCGCGCAGTTGCCCGTGCTGTTCACCTCGACGTACTCCGTGCCGCTGCCGCTGCACGTGTTCGCGCCGCAGGCGGAGCCCGTCGCCTTGGCGCAATACTCGTCGGCGAGCTGATGGAAGCCGTGGCCACCTTCGTGCAAGGCCGCTCCGGCGGCCTCCTCATGCGCGCCGGACCAGAGCATCCAGGCCGAGCCCGTGTTCCACCAGCGATCGTTGTTCAACACGATGGCGTGCCAGTCGACCTCGAAGTCGTCGGGGAGGTTCGCCTTGAGCGCCTGATCCGCCTTGCGGGTGTCGCACTCTGCGAGGCGGCTCTCGTCGTCGCCCGTGCAGCCGAGCGCTCCAGGGATGCCGTTCGAGGGGCTCACCAGCTTGACGGCGCAGATGTTGACGAACTTGCGATACCTGCCGTACGGCTCGCCGATCGGGCTGCTGAACCGCTTGGCCATCGCCTCCTCGATGTGCTCGATGTACGTGGTGTTCACGGTCGTGGCGTCGTAGCCGTCGCCCACGATGACGTAGTTGACGCGGTTTTCGGGTGGCCCCGCGCTCTCGATGGCCACGCCGTTCGCGCCGCAGTCGAGCACGTAAGCGGGGCCGCCTCCTCCTGTGCCGCCGGGCACGAAGCTCCCCCCGGCGCCCGTGCCGGTGGACCCGCTCTGTGCTGCGCCGCCCGCGCCGCCTGCGCCGCCCGAGCCCGGAGCTCCGCTGCCTGTTGCTCCGCCGCTGGCAGAGCCGCCAGACGCAGAGGTGCCGCTCGCCGACGTGCCGCCGCCGTCGGTCGTCGCCGCGGGGCTGTCCGGTGCCTCGCCGCAGGCGCAGAGCGCCGCCAGGCTCAAGGCGTGCAGGTTGCAGATCGACTTCATCCTCTTCACCTCACGACCCCTCGCAGGCGGCGTCTACGCCCGGCTCGGCTCTACCGTATCCGATCTCCGAGGCCCACGGTCACCCGAACAGCCCCTCGATCGCCGAGGTCCGCTGGTCCTTGTCCCCCATCACGAGATCCGGTGCCCCGAACGAGGCCGCGATCGCCATCCACAGGTCGTTGGTGGAGCGGCCGCCGCGGTTGCCGTTGTTCCACACCTGCCCGCCGCGCAGCTTGGTGCCCTCGCCGCCGAACAGCACCCACGCCATCTTGTCCCAGTTGTGATGCCGCGTGCCGACCTCCGTGATGTACGGGACCAGCGTGGTGTCGAGCAGCGTCCCGCCCGTCACGTCCTTGGTCTCCGCGAGCTCCTTCAGGAAGCCGGCGACGTAGCCGGCGTAGAACTCTTCCACCCGCGTGAGGAACTCGAGCGTGTCGGGTGTATCGGGATCGTGGCTCGTTGTGTGGTGCACCTTGAAGATGGAGGAGTTGGGGGGCCACAGCTCGCCGAAGCTCACGTGGTTCGTTCCAGGGGACCACTGGAACGTGACCACGCGCGTCAGGTCGCAGCGGAACGCCGCCTTGATCACGGCGAAGTGGAGCGCGCCGATGCGCGCGTGCTTCACGTCGTCGCGCTCCGAGACGACGTGCGAGCCGCCGTAGGGATCGATGTGCCCGCTCACCTGGATGACCTCGGGCTCCTGGGGCATACCGCAGGTCGCGGGATCCCTCGGGTCCGCGTCGAACTCCGCCTCGACCTCGCGGATGGCGGCGGCGTGCCCCTCCAGCGCCTCTCGCTGGGAGCTCGGCGCCAGGCTCTGAAGGCGCTTCAGGTCCTTCATCGCGAAGTCCAGCACGCTCTTCTTCTGGAGGCGCGCCCGCGCCAGGGCATCCAGGTTGTCGTTCGTCGGGCCGCCCGGCATCAGCGTGCCGAACACCCGCCGGTACACCTCTTGCGGCTGGTAGTAGGGCGTCATCGGCGCCCGCGCGCCCGAATAGGACATGTGGCGGGTCGACACCTCGGGCGTGTCGGCGCGGTTGTCGCAGGACACCTGGAGCGACGCGATGGGCGTGCCCTGGAGCTCGGCCGACTGCTTCACGAGCAGCTGGTCGATGCTCGGCGCCTCGGCCATCGGATCGTCGCCGCCGTTGCCCGGGTACAGCTGCTTGGTCCGCGTCCCCGTGCACATCAGCACCGTCCCGCGCTCGTGGCCGCCGCCGACGGACCCCTCGTGCGGCAGCTTCAGGTCGCGCATCACGATCATCCGAGACTTCATGGCCTCGAACGGGGTCAGGATGCGGGAGAGCGTGAAGTTGGTCCCGTTGCCTTGCGGCCAGTAGTTCTCGTACACGGTGCCCACGGGGCGCTGCACGATCAGCAGGCGCCTCGGGGGCGCCGCGCCCTCCGCGGCCGACTCGAGGCCCTTGAGCACCGTGACGAGACCCGCGGCGGCGCCGATGCCTTGCAGGAAGCGGCGGCGAGACCATCCATAAGAAAGGTTGTAGCCCACGGTCATTCCTCCTTGGCGCGCTCGGTCAGCGCGGGCGACGTCACGATGGCTTTCACGACGTTGGCCAGCGTCCGCTGGCCCTCTGGCAGCGCCTCGATCACGCGTCCGACCTGACAGTCGCGGACCCCGAGCGTCTCATCGTCCGTGCCGTAGGTCAGCAGGTGCCGCGTGATGCAGGCGGCGAACCCGTCGTTCTGCGCGACGGCCTCGGCGAACTCGACGGCGCTCGCGTAGCTCCCCGCGACCTCGGCGATGTTGCCCAGGTTGACGCGCGCGTCGATCGGCTCCCCGTCGAGGGTGTCGCGGTACCGGCCGACCGGATCGTAGTTCTCGAGCAGCAGGCCGAACGCGTCGAACTGGGCGTGACACGCGGCGCAGGTGGAGTTCGCGGCGCGCGCGTCGGCGCGCTCGCGCTCGGTCATGTCGGCCTCGAGCAGCTCCTTGATCGCGTCCGAGAGCGACTCCGGGGGCGACGGGATCTTCCCGAGGCAGAGCAGGGCGCCGCGCACGAAGAGCCCTCGCGCCACCACGCTCGTGTTGTCGGTCCGGGCCAGCGCCGCGAGCAGGCCGGGCTGCGTGAGGATCCCGGCGCGCTCGTCGGCCGGGAGCTCGACCTTGCTGAACTCCTCCGGGCTCGATCCCGTGTGCTCCACGCCGTAGACCTTCGCGAGCACGGCGTTCACGAACGTCTCCCTCGTGGTGAGCAGCTCCGACACGTCCGCTCCGCGGTTCCACAGGAGGTCGTCCACGAGCAGCTCGGTCTCGTGGAACATGCTCGCCTGGAGCGCGGGGGTGTACTCCGGGAAGAGCCCAGGATCCTTCACCGTGCCGAAGAGGTTGCTGAGCCCCCACGCCGCGATCAGCGTGGTGTTCAGGCTGCTGCGCGTCTCGGGCTTCTCGAGGAGGCGCTCGGCCTGGCGCGCCAGCTCCTCCGGATCGTTCAGGGCCCCGGAGTCGGCGGCGGCGGCGAGCTCCTCGTCCGGCAGGCTGTCCGTCAAGAAGAACGAGAGCTCGCTCGCGACCTCGTGCGCGGCGAGCTTCACCACGTCGCCGTCCGCGTCGCCGCCGAGCTCGGTGCGGTAGGAGAAGGAGGGGGACGCGATGAGCGCCTCGAGCGCGAGCGAGACGCCCCGCTCGTAGCTCGTCTCCTTCCCGAGCGCATAGACCGACCACAGGTTGTCGAGCTCCGCCTGCTCCACGGGCCGGCGGAACGCCCGTTGCGCGAACTTCGTCAGAAACGTCTTGGCGCAGGCGTCGTCTCCGTCGGGGGCGCACCCCGTCACCTGCTCGAAGCGCCCCGAGATGCTCTCGGCCGCGTAGGCAGCCCTCGCGAGCCGCGTATGCACAAGGGAGGTCCCCACGACAAGGCCCTTCTTGGCAAACGGCTTCGTCCGCGCGTCCGGCGCCTGCTCCGCCTCGATGGCCTCGTCCCCCAGGAGACCGCGGATGGCGTTGATGAACTGAAGGTCGGCGAGCAGCACGACCCGTCGTTCGAGCCGCGGGTTGCACAGGGCGTCTCCGCCGCCCGAGGAGCTCGTGCCGCCGCCCGTCGGGTTCGCGCCGGCGCCCGAGGAGTGAGAGGAGCCAGAGGAGCTCGAGTTGCCGCCGATATCACCCACGCACCCTGCAACGAGGAGCGAAGTGCACGCGGCCGCTCGCAGCAGCCGGGAGGCCGCCCCGCTGTGAGTGGATGTTTCCACCTTCCATCGATCACACGCGGCGTTCGGGCCGCTATCGTGAGTGGAAGATTTCATGGCTTCTGCTGCGCGACCTCGGCGATCGAGCCACATCGGCGCTTTGCGGGGCGCACGCCTCAAGGCGGCGGCCAATAAAGAAGATAATTTCACACGATCCCTCCTGTGAGTCCGCCTGCTGTGTGAAAAAGTGCCTTGCTGACGTCCAGGGCTGCGCTAGATGATCTGGCGCCGCACCGCGTAACACCTTCACGAACCGCCGCTGCCGCGCGGGCCGACCCTGGTTGGCCATGGCGTGTGAGGCGAGCGCACGGCGCAGCAGGTCAGACCCGCCGCCTCTCCCCGCGCTGACATCGATGACGAGTGCCCCGCTGCATAGACGTACGACGACGACCTAGCCGGTGCAATGCCTAAGGATGTTCCCCGAATTGTGAGCGTTCACATCTCTCGTGTCAACTGGAATCGGCTGGTACCCCAACGATTTCTGAACCGGTTGAGTACGAGCGCCAGCGGCGTTCCTCCGAAGCCCGCCCTCCAGGGGAGGAGGGGCCGGGCTGTGGACCTGATCGACGGGGCCACGCTCGCCGGCAGCGGCCGGCATGCCGTTCGCATAGGCCAGATGTGAGAGCCGGCGTGAAATCTGCGGGATCGATCGTGGGCCCACCGGGAATGGCATCTACGACGACGAACAGCGTCGGTGCCGCGCTCGATCCCGATGGCGACGATCCCCGGCGCGCACCCGCCCAGTGACGCGAAAGCCGAGTGAAATGAAGAACTCCGACCAGTATGTGAACGCTCACATTGAAGAACTCCGTTCCAATCGACCGCCCCGCGACTATCCTCCCGCGCCGATGGCTGACAAATCTCTTCCGGAGCGCCGCGTCAAAAGGGGCGGCGGGCGGCGGGCCGCGGTCATGGTCGACGTGGCCAAGCTCGCTGGCGTCTCGTATCAGACGGTCTCGCGGGTCCTGCACGACAGCCCCCACGTGCGTCGCGACACGAGGGAGCGGGTGCTGGATGCGATCCGGCAGCTCGACTACCGGCCGAGCTCGGTGGCGCAGGCGCTCGTCACCGGCCGGTCGCGGACGCTCGGTGTGGTCAGCTTCGACACGACGCTCTACGGTCCGGCGTCGACGCTCCTGGGGCTCGAGGAGGCGGCGCACGACGCGGGTTATGGCGTGAGTATCGCCAGCTTGAAGTCGTTCAGCCGCGCGCCGGTGCTGGAGGCCGTGCAGCGGCTGCGCGACCAGGGGGCCGACGGCATCGTCGTGATCGCCCCGCAACGGTCGGCGGTGGACGCGCTGCGGCACGTCACCTCCGATGTGCCGGTGGTCGCGGTCGAGGGCGGTCCGGACGACTCGGTGCCGGTGGTCGCGGTCGACCAGCACGAGGGCGCCGCGTCCGCGACCCGCCACCTGCTCGATCTGGGCCACAAGACCGTGTGGCACATCGCCGGCCCGACCGACTGGCTCGAGGCCGACCAGCGCATCGACGGCTGGCGCTCGGCGCTGCAGGCGGCCGGCGCCGAGATCCCGCCGCTCCTGCGGGGCGACTGGAGCGCGCGCTCCGGCTACGAGCTGGCCCCGCAGCTGACGCGCACGCCGGGCGTCACCGCCGTGTTCGTGGCCAACGACCAGATGGCGCTCGGCCTCCTCCGCTTCCTCCACGAGAGCGGGCGCGAGACGCCGCGGGACATCAGCATCGTCGGCTTCGACGACATCCCGGAGGCCGCCTACTTCACGCCGCCGCTCACCACGGTCCGCCAGGACTTCTCCGAGCTCGGGCGCCGGTGCCTCCACGTCCTGCTCGGGCAGATCGAGAGCGGCCAGCGCTCGTGGGTGCGGGTCGTGGTCGAGACCGAGCTCGTGGTGCGCAAGAGCACGGCCGTCCCCCGACGCCGCTGAGACCGCTCTACCGTACCGGCTCCGTGATGTGTTCACGGACCGGGCCGTCAGCGGGCAAGCCAGGGATAACGAGCTGGGCCGCCGCTCGAAGTGCAAAGTTGCTTCATGATTGCAACATGCGCTGTCGATGCACGTTTCCTCTCAGCTGGGAACTTGAGATGTAGCAGGCTTCGCGCGCCTGTCGTGATCACTTCCAGGCGTGGCGGGAATCATCCGTCGCGAGTTGCACGGCGTGCGTATCGCTGAGCGTGGGCGCTGCCGTTCTTGCCGCCGCCCCTCGGCTTTCCCGCTCCCAGCTTCACCAACGACAATCGTCCGACTTGCGGAACTCCAACATGAACAAGAAGCGTTCTTCTCGATTGCTGTGCAGCACGGCCTGGATCGCGCTCGGAATGGCGACCCTCTTTGGATGCGCGGATGGGGGCGAGGGGGTTGACGACGGCGTGGGCGGCTCGGGCGGAGCGGGGAGCACCGGCACCAGCGCCGGCGTCAGCACGAGCTCCAGCAACAGCACGAACAGCAGCTCCAGCGCCAGCACGACGGCCGGCGTCGGCCCTGCCACCAGCAGCAGCTCGGGCGATCCCCCGACGACCGGCGCCACCTCCGGCGGCGCGACCACGGGGGTCGGCGGCGGGGACGCTTCGACCAGCGCGTCCACCAGCGCGTCGACCAGCGCGTCCACGGGGGCCGGCGGATCCGAGCCCGAGCCGAAGTTCGTCGGCAACATCACGACGAGCGGCGCCGTGCGCGACGGCTTCGCGAAGTACTGGAACCAGATCACGCCCGAGAACGAGGGCAAGTGGGGCTCCGTCGAGAGCAGCCGCGGGAACAAGAACTGGAGCTCGCTCGACAGGACCTACAAGTACGCGCAGGACAACAAGATCATCTTCAAGCACCACGTCTTCGTGTGGGGCAGCCAGCAACCCTCCTGGGTCGGGAGCCTCTCGCCGGACGAGCAGAAGAAGGCCGTGCGGAGCTGGATGGAAGAGTTCTGCAAGCGCTACCCGGACACGAAGTACATCGACGTCGTCAACGAGCCGCCGCCCCACACCACGCCCTCGTACACGGCCGGCCTCGGCGGCAACGGCGCCAGCGGCTGGGACTGGATCGTCAACGCCTTCAAGTGGGCTCGCGAGTTCTGCCCGAACGCCAAGCTCATCCTCAACGACTACAACAACATCGAGTACGAGAACGAGCACAGGCACTTCAAGGACATCGCGAAGAAGGTGATCGACGCGGGCGCACCGGTCGACGCCCTCGGCGCGCAGGCGCACGACGCATTCAAGATCAACACCAACACGGTCAAGGGGTACATCGACTCGCTCGCCGAGCTCGGCAAGCCCGTGTACATCACCGAGTACGACATCGGTGAAACGAACGACAGCAGGCAGAAGCAGATCATGGAGGAGCAGTTCACCATGTTCTGGAATCACCCCAAGATCCCGGGGATCACCCTGTGGGGTTACATCGTCGGCAAGACGTGGAGGAACGGCACCGGCCTCCAGCAGGAAAACGGCACCATGCGGCCGGCGATGCAGTGGCTGATGGACTTCCTCGATCGTGGTAACTGACGTCGCACCGACGCGCTGAGCTGGACGATCTCCCTCGACCGAAGGAGCTCGGGCGCGCCCGCATCTCGTACGGATGCGGGCGCGCTCTCTCCAGGTCTGCGTCGGTCTCTCTGGCCTGGAGCGGGGGGTAGATTCGTGTGATACGGGCTCGGGCGCCAGGCAGGCGAGTGAGGCGTACCCACTCGCCGGCTGCGCACCGGGAGACGAGCGGCTGGCCGGCGCCTCCTCGCGAAGACCCGTGTCGGCCAGCGGGCGTCGTCGATCACTGGGGCACTTGGAGCACGTCCTCGCAGGTGAAGTCGACGCCCAGGGAGACCTCGACGTCGGCCTGGACAACGGCGCAGGTATCGTCGCAGAGGATGATCGCCGTCGGGTTCGCAGGCTCGTCGTAGCGCCATGTGCCTGCGGCCGAGCAGGCCTGATCGTACGTGAGGGTCGTCGGCGTGTTGCTCGCGGCGCTCGTGTAGGTCACGTTGACCTTTTGCTTGTCGAAGCTCCTCCCGTCGGGCGCCGGCGGGATCGGGATCGTGCACGAGACGGCGGCGCCGCGGATCTTATCGATCGCGGTCTTGAACGCGGCCGCCGTCTGCGCGGGGTCGCCGGTGTTCAGCATCGACGCCTCTCCCGTGCCGCCCGCAGCCGCGATCTCGTGCAGGTTGGTGAGGCTAGGCGGCGCGCCTTCCCCCTGCGGACTGTCGACCCCGATCACGAAGGTCGAGATGTTGTTGGAGAGCGCGGCCTCGACGTTGCTCACGACGTCCGCGAGCGCGTTGCCGCCTTGCCGGCACCCCTCCGGATAGCCGTCGGTCACGAGCACGATCGCATATTTCCCGGGGTTCTGCTGGCGCTGCGCTTCGATGTAAGCGGTGAGGCCTTCGACCGCGAATGCCGTCGGCGTGCTGGTGCGCCACGTGCCCATGGTGCTCACCTGCGGCTCGATGACATCGATCGCCTCGCCGAACGCCGGGGAGGGGAGCGGCGTCATCGGTACATTCGGCGTCGAGTAGCCGGTGGCCTGGCACGCCTGGGTCGTCTGAGCCGAGCCCGGGAAGAAGGTGAGCGACGCCCTGAAGCCTTCGGACGCGGGATCCAGGAAGAACTGCTTCGTCGCGGCCACGACGGGATCCCACTTGAGGTCCTTCCTGCGCCACTCCACGTCGCTCGCTGTCATGCTGGCCGATACGTCGAACGCGAACACGAGGTACACCTGTTGAAACCCGGCCTGGGACGACTGGGTGGCGCACGCCTCCCCCGCGCCCGTCGAGCCCCCGCTGCTGCTGCCGGTCGTGCCGGAGCTCCCGCTCGAGCCCACGCCGCTTCCGCCGAAGGTGTCGTCGACGCCGGTGCCGGTGCTGCTGCTGGTGCTGGAGCCGGAGCCGGAGCTGTTGCCGGCGCCGGTGCTGCTCTGCGAGCCAGCGCTGTCCCCGCTGCCCTCGTTGGCCCCTCCGCACCCCGCGCCGATCAAAGCCGCCATTGGCAATGCAATGGCTATCCTAGGCAATCTCATGAGCCGACTCCTTCTCGAACGCGTGCCAGCACGGTCCGCGGGCACGAAGTTAGTTAGCGACGTGAGGTCTCCAGAGGCGGAATTTTCCAGTGCATGCCTCGCCGGAGCCCCGGGATCGACGACGAGTATAGTCGATGACGCTGATCTTTGCGCGGGATACGGTCTGAAAAGACGCAGCGTCGAGTCGCGACCTCATCGGGATGTCAGAAATGTCGCCGTAGCTCTTTGCGGTGGAGGTCTTCATCGTGCAGCGACGCTGCACGCGCTGGTCGCTATGAGCAGCTCGCGTGCGATCCGGCCGCCCGCTGAAAAATCGACCACACCCAAAGATTCATCCACGTGTCGAATTGCCCCGGTCGCGCTGCGGCGCCCTGGGAGAGAACTCGAGTGGTTTCCCGAGCGGCGTATCGACGTCCGCGACGATTCGAGGCAAGATTCCGCCGTGTGCTGGCAAGGGGCTTCCTTGCGGAGGGCACGCTGGTCGTTGGTGAACCGAAGGGTACCTCGCGGAGGTCTCATGAAGATGCGATTCGCGTTCACGAGCTTCTCGTTGCTTCTCGCGTGTTCTGGCGGCGCGATCTCCGAGCAAGCCGCTTCGGAGAGCGGCGGTGCCGCGAGCGCGACGACAGGCGCTTCGAGCGGGGCCGGAGGTGGCGCCACGAAGACGGGGTGGACGTGATCATGGGGTTGAGGCTGAAGGTGAACAGCTGCTCGCCGCGGCCAAGGCCTACTTCGACGTCTTCGGCCCGAGGCGCCTTGAGCTCCAGGTCATCTCGCCGAGCGAGGAGCGCGGGGCCGAGGCTCGGAGCCGGGGGTGGCGCGCGCGCTGGCTCCTGTGCCGTCACGGGGGCGAGGAGGGAGGACCCACCGGGTCGGCTCGACCTGGCCGGCTCCCTCCTGCACGGCGAGGTCGACAAGCGCGGCCATCCTCCTCGCCACATCCGTGAAGGTGTCCTCGGCCTCGGGATCCTGCGGGAGCCGGTCCGGCAGGGTGGCGCGTGCGGTGGATATGATAACGGTCGGAGAGGCGCGCGCCCGGGAAGGCGCGGCGCAGCTCGTCCATCCCGCCGATGAGCGCAACGAGCGAGCCCATGGTCGCCGTGCCGTTGTCGGAGTCCCAGCCGGACAGGGTGCCGATCTGTACGGTGCGCCGGAAGCTCCCCTCACCGAACAGGAGGGCCAGCGTCGCGGTCGCCAGGTTGATCGCGGATTCCGTGTACCCCCGATAGACGAAGCCGTACGCCGAGGCCCGCTCCTGGTAGCGATCCGCAATGGCATCGCGGACGCGCTCCCAGTCGTCGCGATCCTCGGCGCGATCGCTGGTCGATAGATAGGCGGACAGCACGAAGTCGATGACATCGGCTGCCTTGGATTCGTCCGGCAGGTAGCTCCTGGCCTCACGGACGATGCGCACGATCTCCTGTCGCCGCGGCTTCTCCAGATCGACGGTCGCCGCGAGCGAGAAGAGGAGAACATGGAACTGCGCGGCGTGCGCGGCGTGATCGCGCGCGGTGGTCCGTATCGGGAGGTCGGCGATCCGCAGCGCCAGCCCCGGCATGCCGGGCGCGAGGGCGCCGAAGATCTCCGTGGTGAGCTGGGCGTCGATCTGGAGCGCGTCCGGATTGAGCGCTGGATCGCTCGTCGCGGGGGGCAGCACGCCGCGCTCGAGGAGATCCCGCGCCCTTCGGTTGGAGACCCAGATGAAATCGTTGATGTGCGCGCGCCATCCGTCCCGGATTTGCTCGGGGGAGAGGAAGAGCGTCCCCGCCTCGGTCATGAGGTGGAGATAGACATACTCGATGTCGGTGTCATCGTCGGCCGGGCAGGGGTCGAGGAGGACGAAGTCGATCGGCGCCCCGTCGCGCCCCAGGGGCTTTCCCCAGTCAGCGTCGGTGAAGAAGGGGCGCTGGATGCGGACGCCCTCCGTGCGAAGCCCCGTCCAGTTGGCGATGCACGCGCCAATCCACATCGCGCGGAGCCGCTCGGCGTATGCCGCGCGATCGAGCTGGATCCGCGATCTCGGGGACATTCCCGGGCCGTCCCGTTGCTCCAGGGGAGCGGCGAGCGCGCAGCGCGGCGCGTCGCCGGCGCCGGCGAGCGGCGATAGAGAGAGGAGCGCGAGCAGGAGGCCGCGCGCGCATGCGCGAGGCCCGGTGCTGGGCGAGCCTTCGACACGGCGTCGATCGCGGCGGGTGCGCATGAATTGCCCCCCTCGAGTGCGCGATCGGTGCGTCGCGCATGCTCTCGCTTCGCGGTGGTGCAAGGGAGGTGCCTCGCCGAGCCCGCTCCCCTGGCGTTGTTCGCGCCATTAGGTTTCGATCATGAACACCGGAAGCCTCAATGGGCGCGGCGCGGGCGCGTTCCTGGATCGCCTCGTCTCGAGCGCGGCCCGCCATCTCCTCGGCGCGTCCCTCGCCATCGCGCCGGGCGCCGCGTCGATCACGCCGGTGCTGGAGGATCTCCTCTCCTTTCATCCCGGGTGGATCACGCGGAGCGTGACCACGCATGACCCCGCAGGTGGCAACGATGATGGGTATCGCCCGGGGGTCGCGCTCGAGGGGGATCACCAGGTCCTGTTCCACGCCCGCGGGGAGGGGAGAATCGCGCGGATCTGGATGACCGCCCCCCGCGCGGAGCTCGAGAGGCCGGACCAGGAGATATGGATCGAGGTCGACGGACACACGGCGTTCCGCGGGTCGCCCGGCGATTTCTTCGGGGGTAGGGGCCCCTGGAAGTCGCCTCTCGTGCTCGACGTGGACGCGAGCTCGGGCGCATATACAAGCTACGTCCCCTTCGCCTGGTCGAGCGAGGCCAAGGTCCGCTTCCGGGGCGTTCCCATCTACTACCAGGTCACCTACCGCGAGGGCCCTGGGGCCGCGTCGGGACCGACGCCCGAGGCGCTCTCGCGGTTCATGACGGAGGACTGGACAGCCACCCTGCCTGCCCCGTCGCGCCGGGAGAGCCTGGACGCCAGCGCGCCGCTCGTCCTGGCGACAGGGCCCGCGACCGTATCAGGGGTCGACGTCCGGATCCCGGCGGGGAGCTTGAACGACCTGTCGGTGAGGATCGGCGGACAGACGCCCGTACCAGCGTCGTTCTTCTTCGGCCTCGCCAGCTCGGGCACCGACGCCGACGGCGGATGGACAACCTTCCGGAGCGCGCTGCACGCCGCGTGGACACCCGACGCCGCTGGGACCGCCAGGCTCGCGACGCGCCTGCCGATCCCGCTGGCCGAAGGGGAGGTGCTCTCGCTCGAGGCCGCGCCCGGGCAGGAGATCGCGGGTGTGGAGGCGGCCGTCGACCTCGCGCCCGCCCGCCGAGGCGTGCGGCTGAT
The DNA here is from genome assembly GCF_028368935.1 of Sorangium aterium. Taxonomy (NCBI): domain Bacteria; kingdom Pseudomonadati; phylum Myxococcota; order Polyangiales; family Polyangiaceae; genus Sorangium; species Sorangium atrum. The sequence goes on from NZ_JAQNDK010000003.1 coordinate 848,063, forward strand.
CGCGCAATTCCGCGATCAGATGGCCCCCGGACGCGAGACGACGATGCCCCTCTTCGAGAGCGACGAGCCGCTCCAGCTCGTCGCGCTTGTCGAGGAGATCAGCGGCGGCCGGCCGAACGATCGGACGTACCTCGAGGGGGACGAGATGATCCGGACCGACGGAATGTCGCACCCGCTGCAGATGGGGACCGGCACCGAGGACTACTTCAATGGGGGCTTCTATTTCCTGGGCGCGCACAGCAACCCCTTCAGCGGGCTGCTCCGTTTCCTCGTCATCGATCCCGAGGAGGGATGGAGGAACGCCACGTTCGTCCATTCCCTGTACCGCCTGCACGTGGCCGATCCCATCGTGAGCCGCTCCGGTATGCGCTTCGGCATCGAGGCCGGGCCGACCGGCGCCTACACGCCGCTGCGGGTGCGCTCTCTGGGCCTCGCTTACGCATTCTCGGATCATCAGGTGATCGGTGAGCAGAAGGTCCGTGCGGCCGGGAGGCGGCGGCTGGTGCATTCGGCCGTCGACGCCGAGCGGCTGGAGCTCCGGCGGCGATCCTGGTCCAGCGAGGGGCGCAGGATCACCCGGATCGAGGTCGAATGCCCGTCCGATGCGCGCGGCCTGTTGCTGCTCCGCGCGTACTCCGCGGAGAGAGCCCCCCAGACGGCGCGCGTCAGGCTCGACGGGCGGGAGGTCGGCGTGCTCCACGAGATGCAGGCGAACCCTGTCCGGTCGCTCGCCGAGGACGCGCTCTGGATCGACCTCCCACCCGAACAGTGCAGCGCAGGCAGGCGCCCGGTCCTGGAGATCGACGCGACACACTCCCAGGCGCCCTGGAGCGAGCGGGGGTACACGCTGCGGTTCTTCTCCGGACCTCCCGCGCCTCGGCTCACCCAGGGGCCCGCGGTGAAGATCTTGGACACGGGGAGCCTCCCCGGGGGGCCGTTCTATGTGAACGATCACTCGATAATCCAGCTCGCCGATGGCCGCTGGATCCTCACCGGGATCTTTCACCTCGAGCCTTATCGACCTGACATGGAGCGCGAGTTCGTCCTCGCTACCGCGCCCGGACCCGGACCGGTGCGCTGGATGGAGTCCGTCTCACCGAGCCTCACGCTCGCCCCGGAGCGCTTCTCGATTCACGCCCTCTCTGACGAGCGCTGGATCTGGGCCCCGCACATGGTCGAGGACCGGGACGGCAGCCTGGTCATGATCTTTCATGTGGGCACGCACGACCCCGACCGATCCGGCTTCCGGATCGCGCGCTCGCGCGACGGCTTTACTTGGGGCCGCGAGGGGGGGACGCTCTTCGAGGAGTTCTGCGTCGCCCGCGATCCGATGCTCGCCCGGCTCGGCGATCTGTGGGTGGTGTACTATACGCGCTGCGCGTCGATCGAGGCGCCCCTGAGCGGCGTCGCCTACCGCACGTCGCTCGATCTCGTCCGCTGGAGCCCGCCGGCCATGGCGCTCACGCTCGGGCCGGAGACGGCGATGCGCAACAGCGGTTACACCGAGTCACCGTTCGTGTTCGAGCGGAAAGGGTGGTTTTACCTGGCGGTCACAAGCTATCCTGTCGATTACGACGCCACGTTCGTCTACCGCTCGCGCTCGCCGTTCGCGTTCCCGCCGCATGCGGTTGCCCGGCTGCGCGCCCACGCGGCCGAGTGGGTGGCGGAGGCGGGCGACTTCGAGGCGGGGCGCCTGTTCTTCACGCACGCAGGGGCCGGGAAAGGCGGCGTGTTTCTCCAGGAGCTCTTCGGCCTCTGAGCCGAAGGCCGCGCCGCCGGGCTGACTGAGCGGCGCCGTCCGACCCGGGTCGACCTGCGCGCGCGCTCGTCGGTTCGACCCGGGTGAATGACGGGCTGCACGCGAGCGTCGCGCTGGGATGAGCTTGCCTGCGCCGGGTGCAGCCGAGGACTCAGATGGTGCTTGTCGGACGGATCTGCGCGGACGACGTGCTTGCCCGCGCGAGCGTGGCAGCGATCCGTCGACTATCCTCTCGCGCCCATGAGCGTCCATGTCGTCGTGTGCGCGTTCGCGATTGCCGTCCTCGCCGCGTGCTCCAAGACGTCGTCATCGGCGACGACGTCGACGGATGCAGGCCTGGGCGCGACCGGCGGCGCGCGCCTCCGCATCGCCGTCGTGCCGAAGGGGACGACACACGAGTTCTGGAAGAGCGTTCACGCAGGCGCGGTGAAGGCCTCGCGTGAGCTCGACGTCGACGTCGTGTGGAAGGGGCCGCTCCGGGAGGACGACCTCAAGGCGCAGGTCGATGTCGTCTCGAGCTTCGTCGCGCAGGGCGTGTCCGGCATCGTGCTCGCGCCGCTCGACGCCACGGCGCTGAGGGCGCCGGTGCGGGCGGCGGCGCAGGCGAAGATCCCGGTGGTCGTGTTCGACTCCGATCTCGCCAGCGACGATCACGTGAGCTTCGTCGCCACCGACAACGAGGCGGCCGGCAGGCTCGCCGGAGAGCACCTCGGCAAGGCGATCGGCGAGAACGGCAACGTCGTCGTGCTCCGTTACCAGGAGGGCTCTGCGAGCACGCAGCACCGCGAGAAGGGGTTCCTCGACGCGGTGCGCGCGATGCCCGGCGTCACGGTCGCGAGCGAGAACCAGTATGGCGGTGCGACCACGGAGTCGGCGTTCCACAAGAGCGAGAGCCTGCTGCTCGCGCAGAGGGCGGCGGAAGGGGCCGTCGCCGGGGTGTTCACGCCGAACGAGTCGACGACCTTCGGGATGCTGCAGGCGCTCCGCAAGACGAACGTCGCGAGGAAGGTGAAGTTCGTCGGCTTCGACGCGTCGGAGAAGCTCCTCGGCGCGCTGCGCGAGGGCGACATCGAGGCGCTCGTCGTGCAGAACCCGTTCAACATGGGGTACGTCGCGATCAAGACGATGGTGGCGCACCTCCACGGAGAGAAGGTCGAGGCGCGCATCGACACGGGCTCGCGCGTCGTCACGAGGCAGGACCTCGACGATCCGGCGGTGCAGGCAATCGTGAGACCCGACCTCGCCAGGTGGCTCGGGGAGTGAGCGGCTCGTGGGCGGAGAGCGCGCGCCCCTCCTCGAGGTGACGGGCCTCGCGAAGGCGTTCGGCCCGAACCCGGTGCTGCGCGACGTCTCGCTGCGGGTGGCGCCCGCGAGCATCCACGCGCTGCTCGGAGAGAACGGCGCGGGCAAGAGCACGCTGGCGCGCGTCCTGCTCGGCATGGAGCGCGCGGACGCGGGCGCGATCCTGCTCGGGGGGGCACGGTACGCGCCGGCGTCGGCCGAGGAGGCGCGCCGCGCGGGCGTCGTCCTGGTCCCGCAGGAGCGGACGCTCTGCGCCCACCTCACGGTCGTCGACAACGTGGTGCTCGGGATCGAGCCGCTCGCGCGCGCGCGGCTCGGGATCCGGGACCGCTCGCGCGCGCGCGCCGTGGCGCGGGCGGCGATCGCGCTCGTCACCGCCGATCCGGGCCGCGTGCCGCTCGACGCGCGGGCAGGGGAGCTCGGCGTCGCCGATCAGCAGCTCGTCGAGATCGCGCGGGCGCTCGCGCAGGGCGGCCTCCGCGAGGACGGGCGGCTCGCGGCGCGGCTCCTCGTCCTCGATGAGCCGACCTCGAGCCTCGGTCGGTCGGACGCCGTGCGCCTGTTCGAGCGCGTCCGCGCCCTGCGAGACGCCGGCCTCGCGGTGCTGCTCGTGACCCACTTCCTGTCGGACGTGCGCGCGCACGCCGATCGCTACACGGCGCTCCGCGACGGCCGCGTCGCGGGGGAGGGCGATCCGCGCGAGACCGAGCCGGCCCAGATCGTCCGCGAGATGCTGGGCCGCGCGCTTAACGACACGCGCGCGAGCGCCGACACGCGCGCGAGCGCCGAGACGCGCGCGGGCGCGGTGTCCGAGGCGGCGCGTCCGGACGGCGGCGAGGTGGTGCTCGAGGCCGAGGGCGTCTCCGGCGTGAAGCGGCCGAAGCGCGCGTCGCTGACGCTGCGCCGGGGGGAGATCCTTGGCATCGCCGGCCTCGTCGGCTCGGGGAGGACGGAGCTCCTCCGCATCCTGGCGGGGCTCGATCCCAGGCGCGGCGGGACGGTCGCGCTGCGCGCTCCTCGCGGGATCGGCCTGCTGAGCGAGGATCGCGGCGGGGAAGGGCTGATGCTCGGCCGCTCGCTCGCCGAGAACGTCTGGCTCTCGCCGCGCGCTCCGCGCTTCGCCCGGCCGAGGTCGCTCCTCACGGAGGGGGCGCGCTGGATCGAGAGGCTCGCGATCCGCGCAGGAGGGCCGGAGCAGCGCGTCGGCGAGCTCTCGGGCGGCAACCAGCAGAAGGTCCAGATCGCGCGGCTGCTCCGCGAGGACGTCGACGTGCTGCTCGTCGACGAGCCGACGCGCGGCATCGACGTGGCGAGCAAGGCGCAGGTGCTCGCGCTGCTCCGCGAGCTCGCGCGCGCCGGCAAGGCGATCGTGCTCGTGTCGAGCCAGCTCGACGAGCTCGTCACGACCTGCGATCGCATCGCGGTCCTCCGCCGGGGGACCCTCGACCCGCCGCGGCCCGCGTCGTCGTGGACCGAGGCGTCGCTCCTCCTGGAGGCATCCTCGTGAAGAAGCGTCCGCCGTGGGTGGGCCCGCTCGTCGCGCTGCTGCTCGTCTACGCGCTCTTCGCGGCGCTGACGCCCGACACGTTCCTGCGCAGCCAGAACCTGCTCACGATGGCGCGGCAGACGGTGGTGGTCGGCATCTGCGCCGTCGGCATGACGCTCGTCATCGCGACCGGCGGGATCGACCTCTCCACCGGCTCGCTCGTCGCGTTCACGACGGTCGTCCTCGCGAAGCTCCTGCGCGCGGGGGTGCCGGCGCTCCCGGCGGCGCTCGTCGCCGCGGCGGCGGCGGGCCTCGTGGGCGCCTTGGTCGGGACGCTCGTGGGGCGGGCGCGGATGGTGCCCTTCGTCGTGACGCTGGGCACGATGAGCGCGCTGCGCGGCGCCGCGAAGGGGCTCGCGTCCGAGCAGAAGATCGACGCGGATCCGCGCGGGCTCGACGCGCTGCTGTCGGCCGACCTCGCCGCGCCGGGGCTGTGGGTGACGGCGGCGCTGGCGATCCTGGTCTTCGCCGTGCTCCTGTTCACGCGCTTCGGGCGGCACGTGTTCGCGGTCGGCAGCAACGAGGCCGCGGCGCGCCTGTGCGGCATCGACACGGGGCGCGTGAAGATCGCTGTGTACACGCTGTCGAGCCTCCTCGCCGGCGTCGCGGGGGTGATGGAGTTCGCGACGCTGACGGTGGGCGACCCGACCGACTCGATCGGCCTGGAGCTCGAGGTCATCGCGGCGGTGGTCATCGGCGGCGCGCCGCTCTCGGGCGGCGAGGGGAGCGTCGCGGGGAGCGTGATCGGGGCGCTGCTCATCACGGTCATCCGGACCGGCGGCGTCCACCTCGGGTTGCCGAGCTGGGTGCAGGAGATCGCGACGGGCGCGATCATCGTGGTCGCCGTCGCCGTCGACCGGGTGCGGCGCGCGCGCGGGGCACGCGCTGCCGCGGGCTGACGGTGCTTCGCCGCGCGCGGCCTGCGCGTCGCGGCGTGTCGGATGCTCACGGATCCCGGCGCAGCGCCGCGCGGATGGCTTGCTCGACCGGAGAGCTCTCGCCGTCTTCGCGATCGAGCCGCAGCGGTTCGGTCGGGAGCAGGGGCGGCTGGGCCATGAAGCGTGGGCGCGTGCCGCGGTGCGGCTGCGCTGAGTGGACCAGGAACGGGTGGCACAGGTAGACCGTTCCCGACTCGCCGGTCGCGAGCACCTGCGGTCGGTGGGCCGTCTCGGCGAAGCCGTTCGCGGCCAGCTCACGCAACGTCAGCCCCGGCTCGCCCGCCGGCGCGAGCTGCCTCGCGATGTCCAGGTGGGACCCCGCCCGGATGCGCGTCGGCGCGTCGGATTCGCCGACATCCGAGAAGAGGAACAGCATGAGCAGCGCGCGGCCGCGCGACGCGACGTTCACGCGCCACGACATGAAGTCGGGGTTCTCGGTGCCGAAGCTCACGTCGACGTGCCAGCCCGCATCTCCCGGATCATCGGGCGACGGAAAGCGAACGGGCCAGGTGCCGAGCGCTTTCTGCGGTTGCCAGCGCCCGCGGCCGACAAGCTGATCGAACGCGGAGTGAAGCACTGGCGTGTTCGCGGCGTCAGCGAACGGTCGCTGGCCGTACATCCCGAGTCGAACGACCGGCTTCGTCCAGGTCTTCGGATCCTGCGGATCCATCCCGGTGTCACGCCACAGGATGGCGCGGCCCTCGTCGGCGAGGGCCCGCGGGAACGCCGCGTCGATCCGGACGAATCCATCGGCGATGAAGCGCTCGATCTGTTGATGGCTCAGCTCGACCATGGCGTGCGGGCCAGTCTGCATGGCCGCTCCCGAGGGGGCAAGCGGGTTAGGTCGGGCTCGCCTGGATCAGCCGCCGGGAGGCGGGCCCATGCCGCCGGGCGGCCCTCCCATCCCGCCTGTCGAGCAGAGCTCGTTCGCGAGCGAGGAGCGGATCACGGGCGTCTTCCAGGCGAGCAGCGATCCGTCCGCCGGCTGTTCGGCCGACATCGCTTACCGCGCGGCCGAGCTCCACGGCTCCAGCCTCGGTTTGCGGCCGTCTTCAGGGGATCTGCACCTCGGTGGAGCCGATCTTCTTCGGATCGTTCGGCTCGTTGATGTTGTCCCAGCGGCGGTACAGCTCGACGCCCAAAGCCCCCTTGCTCAGGCCCTTGATGGCCATACCGATGTCATAGCGGCAGTCGCACCCGGCCACGGCCCCGGGGTCCATGTCCACGGGCTGCACGAGCACATCCACCCTGCTGCCGGCGATCCGGACGAACCCCTCCACCTCCTGGTCGCATCGGAACTGCGCGGCGCGGTACTCGAGGCGAACAGCGCCGCGCTCGGGCGTCGCCACGAGCGCCTCCTGCACCGTGTCGTCGTACGCGCCCGCCTTGCACTCGCTCTGGGTGAGGCCCTCGATCGCCTCCGCATCCTCCCAGCCCTCGGGCAAGTCCGCCCCGCCACAGCCGACCACGAGGAGCGCCGCGACCATCCACGCCTTGTTTTGCATCTCGTCCCTCCGGTGAGCGCGCATTGCAACGTGTGTGCCTGGTGTGTGCCCGCAACCTCACAGGGCGCAGCGGCTGATCTCGGGGGACATCCGTGTCGCGGGTGTGCCATGGGCTCTTCGGTCGCCGTGGGATCGATGAGCGGACCGCCGCACGACGGAGGTACCCTGCGATGATGCTGGCGACTGGCCACGCGAGGAGCGACCGGCCCGAGAGGTGTCCACGCCGCTGAGCAACGACCATTGGAGCGAGGAGGGCGTGATGCGGCGATCGCTGGGGCTGATCTTGTGCTTGTCGATGGCGACCGTGGTTGCGGCTTGCGGGGACGACCAGCATGGGGGTGACGGGGGGACGGGCACCGGTGGCGCCGGAGCGACGAGCTCCTCGGGAGCCGGCCCGGGCTCGGGCGGCTCGACGCCGGAGCCTCCAGCGCACGAAGGCGGCGGCCCCGCGGCAGGCAACCCGGATGGCAGCTGCGCTGTTCCGGACGAGGCTCAGGCCGTCGACACCTCGTCACCGAAGACGGTGATCGGCGACGGGACGCCCGAGAGCTGCACCTCCGAGGCGGTCGTCAGCGCCGTCGCGGCCGGCGGCATCATCACATTCGACTGCGGCCCGGAGCCGATCACCATCACGCTCGAGGAGACGGCGAAGATCTTCAACGATACCGGCCCCGAGATCGTGATCGACGGCGGCGGGCTCGTGACCTTGAGCGGCGGCGGGAAGCGGCGGATCCTCTACATGAACACCTGCGACGAGGCGCAGGTCTGGACGACGCCGAACTGCGACAACCAGGACCACCCGCGCCTGACGGTCCAGAACCTCACCTTCCTCGGGGGCAACTCGACGAACGATGACGACGAGGGCGGCGGAGCCATCTTCGCGCAGGGCGGGCGCCTGAAGGTCGTCAACTCACGCTTCTTCAACAACACGTGTGATCCGACCGGCCCCGATCTCGGCGGCGCGGGGATCCGGGCGTTCATGCAGTACAACGGCCTTCCGCTCTACGTGGTGAACAGCACCTTCGGCGGCGCCGAGGGCTACGGGAACGAGTGCGCGAACGGCGGCGGCATCAGCAGCATCGGCGTCTCCTGGACGGTCATCAACAGCCTGTTCTCCCACAACCGCGCGCTCGGCAACGGCGGCAACCCCGCGATGGCCGGGACGCCGGGCGGCGGCAGCGGCGGGGCCATCTACAACGACGGCGACACGATGACGCTCACGCTCTGCGGGACCCGGATCGAGCGAAACGAGGTGAACGCCCACGGGAGCGCGATCTTCTTCGTGAGCAACGATCACTCCGGAAACATCGTCATCGACCGGTCGGTGATCACCAACAACATCGGCGGATCGTGGTACCCGACCTATCCGCAGATCTCGAACCACGACGACACGCCGATCATGGTCACGGCGTCGACCATCGAGTGAGCGCGACCTGTCGCGCCCGGCGGACGCCGCCGGCCGGGCGGCACCGGCTGCCCGACCCGGGTTGCCGGTCACACTCTGCCGCCGCCGCGCGATGGAGGGGTATGCCGAACCGCCGCTCGCCCCCCGGACCGCATCACCTGCTCGCGCTCGCGCTGGCCGCGGCGCTCACCACGCCCGCTGCCCGGGCGCGCGCCGAGACCTGCGCCGCCACCGAGGGCCAGGCGCTCCCGGACGCGCTGCCGATGCGCGACTTCGCCGTCCGCCTCGGCGAGCGCATCGACGCGTGCGCCGCCGATGCGCGGCGCCCCGACGCCGAGCGCTTCTGCGCCGAGCACGGGCTAGAATGCAGCGCCGGGCGGGTCCGCGACTACGTGCGCGTCCGGACGCTCTTCGAGATGACGCGCGACGGCGGTCCGTTCCGGCTGCGCTGGAGCATCACCGATCGCAACCCGACCGCCTGGCACATCTGGGCCGCGTGGAGGCAGAGCCCTCCGCTCGCGTCGTCGGCCGGGCCCTCGGCGACGGCGGAGTGCGACGAGCTCTCGGCGCTCTTCGCCGGGCTCGCGCGCCGGCTCGACGTCCGCGGGGTCGGCCTCTTCTGGCCGACGTGGAACCACACGATCGCCGCCTGGGACGTGGCCCCGTCCGTCCGCGTGCTGGTGCCGACGTCGCAGATCTTCCTCGCGTGCGACGCGACGTTCGATCGGACCACGTTCCTGCCGTCGAAGCAGCGCGTCGTCTACGAGCTCCGCCTGACCGACGCGCTCGACAGCGTGCCCGTGCCGCGGCCCCTGGCGACGTTCCTGCTCGATCAGGTGGCGCACTACGCGGGCGCGTCGCTCGACGTGCTCGCGATGATCCGGACGCACCGGGCGCTGCGCTACGGATCGAGCGTGCCCGCGTCCTGCGGTGAGGGCGCCGCCGAGGCGGCGAAGGCGCTCCGCGCGCGGCCGCTCTCGCCTGCAGACCGCCGGGCGCTCGCGCGCTACGGAGCGACGGAGCTAGGGCTCGCCGCGCCGTCGGCCGAGGCGGCGCTCGCGCAGATCGCGCGCTGAGCGCGCCTCGCGAGCGTTCAGTCCTCGCCCCGGACCCGATGGCTGATGTACATCGCCGTCAGCTTGCCGAGCTGGCTCGCCGCGTCCCGCGCGCGACCTCCGCTCGACGGGTTGAGCAACGAAGCCGGCGACTTCGCCTCGATCAAGAACTCGTCGAACACGCGCCCTGCCGGATCGGTGAGCTGCACCGTCGCCTTGAGGAGCGTGTCCATGTTGAAGACGCCGGTGAAGACGCCGGGCTCGTAGAACGTCACGTTGGCGCGGATGAAGAACGGCGCGTCCGCGGCGCTCCTCGCCCTGACGACGATCGCGTCCTCCGACGCTGCCTTCTCGACGAGCGCCTCGGTGAACGCCTCGTTCATCGCCGACTTGTCCTCCTGCCAGCTCTGCCGCTGCTCGGCGTCCTTCTCCGCCATCCAGTCGGCCTCGGAGCTGTTGCCAACCTGGAGGGCGTTGAACGCGATCGGGACGACCCCGAAGCGCCCCTGGCCGTAAAACGGGTTCGGCATGGCCTGACGGGAGGTCTTCCAGGGGTGCCCGCACGCGGCGAGCAGGGGAGTCAGGCAGAGCATCAGGATCCAGAGCGCATGGCGACGGTGCACGGAGGGGCCTCCTTGGAAAGCGAACAGCAGTGTCAGCAGTGTCAGCAGTGGGCGACGCGGCGCCTCGACGCTCAACCGCCGAGGATCGACGAGAGCCCGCGGTAGCAGGCCCACGCCACCACGGCGCTCACAGGGATGGTGAGCACCCAGGCCCAGAGGATGCGCGTGGTCACGCCCCAGCGCACCGCGCTCACCCGCTGGCTCGCGCCCGCGCCCATGATGCAGCCGGTGATCACGTGCGTCGTCGACACCGGCATCCCGAGGAACGACGAGGTCAAGATGGTCGCCGCAGCGCTGGTCTCGGCCGCGAAGCCATGAATCGGCTTGAGGTCGATGATCTTGGTGCCCATGGTCTTGATGATCCGCACCCCGCCCGCCGCCGTGCCGAGGGCCATGGCCGTCGCGCAGGCGAAGACCACCCAGAGCGGCACGTGGAAGTCGCCGTGGCCCGCAGGGATCACGCCGTACGCGACCAGCGACATGGTGATGATGCCCATCGTCTTCTGGGCGTCGTTGCTCCCGTGCGAGAGCGCCATGAAGCCCGCGGAGACCATCTGCAGGGTCCGGAAGCGCCGATTGACCACCGCCGGCCGGGTGCGCCGGACGATCCAGAAGATGGCGATCATCCCGAAGAAGGAGATCACGAACCCCACGAGGGGGCTGATGACCAGGCTCTTGACCACCTTCAAGAGCCCCGCGCCCTGCACGGCCGCGGTGCCCGCCCGCCCGGCGCCCGCGCCCACGAGCCCGCCCACGAGGGCGTGAGACGACGACGATGGGATACCGAAATACCAGGTGAAGAGGTTCCAGAAGATCGCGCCCACGAGGGCGCTGAGCACGACCACCTGGGTCACCGCGGAAGGGACGATGAGCCCTTTCCCGATGGTGCTCGCCACCGCCGTGCCGGTGAGCGCGCCCCCGAAGTTGAACAGCGCCGCGAGCATCACGGCGGTGCGGATGGGGAGGACACCGGTGCTCACCACCGTGGCAATGGCGTTGGCCGTGTCGTGGAAGCCGTTGATGTAATCGAAGACGAGCGCGACCACGATCACGAGGGTCAGCGTGACGAGGAGAGTGTTCATGGCGCGCCCCTCAGGCGTTCTTGATCACCAGCGCCTCCAGCGCGTTGGCGACGTCATCGCAGGCGTCGAGCGTGTTTTCGAGCCCCTCGAGGAACTCCTTGTGCTTGATGAGGTGGATAGCGTCCTTCTCGGTGTTGAAGAGGTCGACGATCGCCGAGCGGAATATCTGATCGCCGTCGTGCTCGAGCTTGGCGATGGCCTTGCAATGTCGGTTGATCTCGGCGACCCGCTTCATCCCCCGGAGCAGCTTGACGGCGCTGTGGATCTCGCTGCACCCTTCCAGGATCTTGGCGGCGAGCTCCTGGCTCGCCGGCGGGAGATCCTCCATGGCGTGGACCACGACGCGCATCATCGTGGAGTGGACGCGATCGGAGACGTTCTCGAGGTCGGTCGCGAGGGCGTAGATGTCGGAGCGATCGAGCGGCGTGACAAACGTCTTGTTGAGAGCGTCGTAGACGTCGCGGATCACCGCGTCGGCCGCGTGCTCGATGTCGGTGATGCGCGAGACCAGGGCTTGCCTCTCGCTGGCGCTCCGGGCGCTGCAGCACTCCGAGAGGACGTTGGCGCTCTGCAGGGCGCAGTCGGCGCCCCGCTCGAGCAAGTCGAAGAAGTGCTCTTCACGAGGTAAAAGCGATTTAATGACCCGATCGAGCCACATCATGCACCTTTCTTGGCGGGCGGGCGCATCCTAGCACGAGGACGTGACGCTCGATGGGGGCGCTTCGCGCCGGGCAGCCGCCACGGCGGGCTGTGTAAGGTCTTACCGAAGCGTTGTGTAGGGGGGCAGGAAAAATTCGCCCTCGTGTCCATCGTCATGGGCGTCCCGAGCGGGAACGTCGGCGGCCGCGGTGGCTCGGGGCCGGCGCGGCCGGGCGCCGCTCGACGCCGCTTCCACGCCGGAGCAGATCAGCGGCGGCGGGACCACGCGCCGGGCGGCACGCCGTTCCAGCGCTTGAACGCGCGCGTGAACGCGGCGACGTCCGTGAACCCGACAGCGAACGCCGCCTCGGTCACGGTCGCGCGGTGCGCCGCGAGGAGCTCCTCGGCCATCGCGCGCCGCGCGTCGTCGACGATCGCCTGGAAGCTCGTCCCGCGCTCGGACAGGCGGCGCTGGAGGCTGCGCGCGCTCTGGCCGACGGCGCGCGCGACGCGGTCGAGCGTGGCCTCGCCCTGCGGGATCGCCGTGCGCAGCTCGCGCCGCACGCGCGCGAGCACGTCCTCCTCGGCGCGCGGGAGCACGCGGTGCTCGCCCGCGGGCAAGCCGAGCGCGCGCTCGAGCTGCTGGGCGAGGAGCGCGAAGAGCATCGGGTCGGTGGTGCTCATCCGCGCGTCGAGCACCGCCCTCGGGTACTCGACCTCGGCGCGCGGCTCGCCGTAGCGGATGGGCGCGCGAAAGACGCTGCGCGCGAGCGCGTCCTCCGCGGGCGGCGGGCGCACGAGGCGGACGACCGTGGGCTCGCGGGGGGGCGTCGCGGCGCGCCGGAAGCGCAGGACGGTGGTCGCCGCGAGGTAGTCCCACACAGCGCTCGGGGCCGTGTGGCCCGGCGCGAGCGCGAAGCGGAACGTCACGTGGGCCGGCCCCTCCTCGAACGTGTGCGCGGCGGCGTCGTGGATGAGCCGCTGGAAGCGCAGGAACGCCCGCACCGCGCCGCGCACGTCGCCCGCGCTCGCGAACGTGTACTCGACGAGCGACTGCGGCGCGGCGTCGACGAGCACCGCGGCGCGCACGCCGAACGACTCGTCCGCAGCCGAGAGCGCGGCCCACGCGCGGCAGAGCTCGTCGTGCGTCACCCGCGCGTCGGGGCGGCCGAGCACCGCAGGGTCGACGCCGACGCGCGCGCACACCTCGGGCGGCGCCATGCCGTCGCGCTGCGACGCGGTCACGACCGCGATGCCGAGCGCCTGCGCGAAGACCGTGGCCGGCTGGGTCGCGGGGCGCGGGGTCACGGAGGAGGAGCCAGGGTTTCTGCGAGGGGCGGCGGCGTCAAGCGGCGTTCCGCCTGGCCCGCCCTTGGCTCACGGTTTGCAGACTCTGCAGATGCAGATTGCGGGGCGCCCAGCGCTGCCGCGAATCACGCGTCTTGTGTGTGGCGCGTAATACAAACATCCCTCGCTCAGCGGCGCAGCCAGCCGCCGCGACCAGCTCGTGTTCGCTCTCGGAGGAAGACCATGACCGATTTGCCCACTCGCCTGCTCGGACGCACCGGCGTCCGCGTCACCACCCTCGGTTTCGGCGCCATGGAGCTGCGAGGCGCCCCGCGGGGCCCTGAGCTCTCGGATCAGGAGGCGGAGCGCATCCTGAACGACGTGCTGGACTCCGGGATCAACTTCATCGACACCTCCATCGATTACGGTCGCAGCGAGGAGCGGATCGGGCGCTTCCTCTCGCACCGCAGGCACGAGTACTTCCTGGCTTCGAAATGCGGGTGTGTCGTCGGCGGAGCCCAGGGCGAGCACGTGCACACGGCGCAGAACATCCGGCACGGCGTGGAGAACAGCTTGCGCCTGCTGAAGACGGACCACCTCGATCTGGTGCAGTTTCACCGGAGCCTCACCCGGCAGGAGTTCGAGCAGGACGGCGCCCTCGAAGAGGCGCTGAAGCTCAAGAGCGAGGGGAAGGTGCGCTTCCTCGGCGTCTCCGGCACGCTGCCCAACCTGGTCGAGCAGATCGAGCTCGGCGTCTTCGACGCCTTCCAGATCCCGTACTCCGCGCTGCAGCGCGAGCATGAAGAGGTGATCAGCAAGGCCGCCCAGGCCGGCGCCGGGACGATCATCCGCGGCGGCGTGGCGCGCGGCGCGCCCACCGATTGGCAGCGCACGAATTACATGCTGCCGGGCACCACGATGCAGGACCGGTGGGAGCGAGCCAGGCTCGACGAGCTGCTCGATGGCCAGACCCGGATCGAGTTCACCCTGCGCTTCACGCTGTCGCACCCGGGACTCAGCACCACGATCGTCGGGACCCGGGACCCGAAGCACCTGCGCGACAACCTGGAGTTCGCGAGGAAGGGCCCCCTGCCGAGCGAGGTGGTCGCCGAGGCGAAGCGGCGCTTGACCCAGGCGGGATCGACGCCGGAGGCCGTGCCCGCGACGGGCGTACGCGCGGCCGGCGCGGCGCAGGCGACGGCGCAGGCGTAGGCGTAGGCGCAGAGCCGGCTCTGACGAACTGCCGCAGGCGGCACGCCTGCTGCGCGGCGGCCCCTCGTTGCTGCCATGGCAGCAGCCGGTGGTGATCCGCTGCTGCGGTACGGGCACTCCGAGAGGGCCGCTCACCGCTCTTCCGATGGCGCCAGGCGAGCGGGTAAGGTGGTCGTCGATGCTGGCCTTCCTCAGGAAGCGGCGGCGCGACGCCGTCCGCCGCGAGCCCTTTCCGCCCACGTGGCGCGAGATCCTCGACCGGAACGTGCCCTGCTTCAGCCGCCTTCCGGCCGAGGACCAGCAGGAGCTCCTCGGGCATATCCAGGTCTTTCTGGACGAGAAGCCGTTCGAAGGGTGCGGCGGCCTGGAGATCACCGACGAGATCCGGGTCACGGTGGCGGCCCAGGCGTGCCTCCTCCTCTTGCACCGCGAGACCGACTACTACCCTGAGCTCGAGGTCGTCCTCGTTTACCCGAGCACCTACGTGGCCCGCGGCCGGGAGGTGCGGGAGGGGGGCATCGTCGTCGAGGGCGATCGCGCGCGGCTCGGAGAGTCGTGGTCGCGGGGGTCGGTCGTGCTCGCGTGGGACGGCGTGCTCGCGGGCGCGGCGGACATGAGCGACGGTCACAACCTCGTGCTCCACGAGTTCGCGCACCAGCTCGACCAGGAAGAAGGCCCCGCCGACGGCGCGCCCGAGCTGCCCGAGCGCTCGATGTACGCGGCGTGGGCGCGCATCCTCGGCCGCGAGTACGAGCGCCTCCTCCGCGACGAGGCGACCCTCAAGCGCACGGTCATCGATCCGTACGGCGCGACGAACCCGGCCGAGTTCTTCGCTGTCGTCACCGAGGCCTTCTTCGAGAAGCCTCGGAAGCTCAGGGCGAAGCACCCGGAGCTCTACGAGCAGCTGAAGGCGTTCTACTGCCAGGACCCGGCCGGCCGCTAGCGGCGCCGCCCGCCTTCGCCGTCGCCGCGTTCGACTTACGCCTGGACGCACACGCCGGCCGCGGAGCAGACGCAGCATTCTCCGCACCCGCCGCTGTTCACGCAGTCGATGCACCTGCCGGCGCCGTCGCACTGATCTTGCAGGGAGTTGCAGAAGGTGCCCGCCGGCGCGGGCTGCGCCGCGCAGAGACCGTTATCGCAGGTGTATCGGATGCATTCCGTCGAGGCTCCGCACTCGGCGTCACGCGAGCACTCGGCCGCCGGCACGCAGTTGCCAGCGTCGTCGCAGCGTCCGGCCGGGCAGGACCCCGGCTGGGGCGTGTGCTTGGGTGTCGTCCCGACGCAGGTGTCCGCCGTGCACGGGTTGTGATCGTCCTCCGGCTCATCGGCGGCGACGGCGACCTGAGCGCCGCGCCCATCGCAGAGGAGGCGCTGGCAGTCGCCTGCGTTCGGTGCGATCTCGGTCCCTTCGGGCAGCGGCGCTGTGCCGCACCTTCCGGCGACGCACGCCGGGACCTGGCAGGGCTCTGCCGGGGCAGGGCAATCCGATGGCCCCGTGCAGCTGCCGCCGGAACCGGCGCTCGACACAGCGTCGCTGCTCGACGCGGCGTCGCTGCTCGTCTCGCCCGCGCCTGCGCCACCTGTCCCGCCGGCGCCGCCGCCCCCGCCGACGAAGCGGCGCTCCTCGACGCTGCACCCGACGAGCGCCGCGAGCACGAAGAGCTGAAGGAGAGCCGACGACGTGCCGCCGGCGCGCCGACACGGACCCGATGCCGAGGCGGGAGACGACCCCATGCGCCGCATCATAGAGCAGGCGCTGCCCGACGGCGAAGCGCGTGACCGTCGATCATCCACCCGGGCAGGGCGCGCCGGCGCGGGCCCAGGTCTCCCATGCAGCGACGAACTCGGCGCGCGGCGTCGGGATGGGCGTGCGGCCAGCGCCAGGGTTCCAGCCCCAGGTCACGAGGGGATCGTCGAGGTGGACGCGCAACGCCGCCATGTCCTTGCCGCCATTGCGCTTCGGATCCTTGATCTGCTCGCACAGGGCGCCCGGCGCGACACCGACGAACACCATCGGCATCTCGGGCGGCGGCATGTGCCAGCCCTTCGAGACGCCCGGCGGCACGTGCACGCCAAAGCTGTTCGGCGGGTTGGTCGGCCCGTGGCACGTCGTGCACTCCGCGCCTGGCATGCCGTGGCCCGTGGGACCGCGGAGCACGAACTGCGTGTGCAGGCGGCCCTCGTCGCCCTGGAGCGGCACGTCGCCGGCGGGGTGACAGTTCTGGCAGCGAGGGTGCTGGAGGACGCCGCGCACGGTCTCGAACGCAGCGAGGGCGGTCTCGCGGCTGACCGGCGACGGCGACGGCGCCTGCGAGGCCCCGGGCGTCTGTCCCCCGCACGCGGCGAGGAGAGAGGCGAGGACAAGAGAGGATCGGATCATGGTCAGTTCCTAGGCGAGGCGAAACGGAAGGGAGCGCAGCCGCTGCTTGGTCAGCGCGAACACTGCGTTCGCCACGGCAGGCGCGATCGGCGCGGTGGCAGGCTCCCCGATGCCGCCCATCTTGGCCTTGCTCGGGATGAGATGGACGGCGATGCGCGGCATGTCGAACATCCGGAGCATGGGATAGTCGTGGAAGTTGCTCTCCTGGACCTTCCCCTCGGCGATGTTGATCTTGCCGTAGAGCGCAGCCGTGAGGCCGAAGGCGACGCTGCCCTGGATCTGCGCCTCGATGCCGAGCGGGTTCACCGCCGTACCGCAATCGACGCTGCAGGTGACCGAGTGGACGCGGATGCGCCCCTTCTCGATCGAGACCTCGGCGACCTCGGCGATGATGGAGCCGAACGACTCGTGCATCGCGAGCCCCCGCGCCCGTCCCGGCGCGGGCGCGGTGCCCCAGCCGGCCTTCTCGGCGGCGACCTTCAGCGCGTTCGCGTGCCGCGGCTTGTCCTTGAGCAGCTCGAGGCGGTACGCGAGCGGATCCTGCCCTGCGGCGTGCGCCAGCTCGTCGACCATGCTCTCCACCGCGAAGGCCGTGTGGGTGTTGCCGACCGAGCGCCACCACAGCACGGTGACCGGCGTCCTCGGCGAGTGCAGCGACACGCGGAGCGCGGGCGTCCGCTCGACATAGGGCGACTCGGCGATCCCTTCCACCGAGGTGAGGTCCACGCCGTTCTTCGTGACGAACGACTCGAGCGGCGTGCCGGCGACGATCGACTGGCCCACGACCACCTGATCCCATGCCGCCGGCACGCCGCGCGCGTCGACGCCGACCTGGATCCGGTGGACGAAGGCGGGGCGGTAAAAGCCGCCGCGCATGTCGTCCTCGCGCGTCCACACGACCTTCACCGGCACGCCGGCGGCCTTCGCGACGATCACGGCCTCGCCCACGAAATCTGCCGCGGGGCTGGCGCGCCGCCCGAAGCCGCCGCCGAGGAACGTCGTGTGGATCTGGACCTTGTCGGGCGTCGTGCCGAGGATCTTCGCCGCGGCCATCTGGTCGCCGGTCTGGAACTGCGTGCCGGTCCAGATCTCGCAGCGATCGCCGTCGATCTTGACCGTACAGTTGAGCGGCTCCATCGGCGCGTGCGCGAGGTAGGGCACGTCGTACTCCGCCTCGAGCCGCGATTTGGCGGCGGCGAGCGCGTCTTCCACCTTGCCGACGCTGGCGGCGACGACGCCGGGCGTCCGCGCCTGCGCGTGGAAGTCGGCGAGCAGCTTGGCGCTGTCGACCCCGCCGCCCTCGGGCTGCGCCCACTCGGCGCGGAGCGCGTCGCGCCCGAGCTTGGCGGCCCAGAAATGCGCGGCGACGACGGCGACGCCGTTCGCGGTGGGGACGACCTTCTCGACGCCGGGCACCTTGAGGGCGTCGGCGGCGTCGAACTTGACGAGCTTGGCGCCGAACGCCGGCGGGCGGAGCACCACGGCGGTGCGGAGCCCGGGGAAGTGCACGTCGAGCCCGAACTGCGCCTTGCCCGTGACCTTCTCCGGCGTGTCGATGCGGCGCACGAGGGTGCCGATCAGCTTCCAGTCCTTGGGGTCCTTCAGCTTCACCTTGGCCGGCGGGGCCAGCTTCATCGCCTCCTCGGCGAGCTGGCCATAGGTCAGCTTGTCCTTGCCGTGGGTGACGACGCCGTTCGCGGCGGTGCACGCCGCGGGCGCGACCTTCCACCGGGCGGCCGCCGCGCGCAGCAGCATGTCCTTCGCCATCGCGCCGACGGTGCGATACCGCTCGAACTCGCCGTTCGTCGTCGACGACCCCCCGGTCATCTGGAACTGCAACGCCGGATGACCGTAGACCGGCGCCGCCGGCGCGTGCTCCGACCGCACCTTCGACCAGTCGCACTCGAGCTCCTCGGCGATCAGCATCGCGAGCCCGGTCCAGATGCCCTGGCCCATCTCGGAGTGCGCGAGCACCACGGTCACGGACTCGTCGGTGCCGACGCGAACGAACGCGTTCGGCGAGAGCGGCGGCGGCTGCGCAGCCTTCGGCGCGGCGCGGACCCCCTGCGGGACGTAGAAGCTGATCAGGAGCCCGGCCGCCGAGCCCGCGGTCGCTTGCAAGAAGTCACGCCGGGAGACGGTCACTTGCCACCTCGCTTGAGCCTCGACGCGAGGATCACCGCCTCGCGTACACGAACGTACGTCCCGCACCGACACACGTTTCCGGACAGCGCGGCGTCGATGTCGGCGTCGCTCGGATCAGGCTTCTGTTCGAGCAAGGCGACCGCGGTCATGATCTGCCCGGACTGGCAGTACCCGCACTGGACGACGTCGGCCTGCGCCCACGCCTGCTGCACCACGTGCGACCCGTCGGGAGACAGGCCCTCGATCGTCGTCACCTTGCGCGTCCCGACGCTCGACACCGGCAGGACGCACGAGCGCGCAGGTTTGCCGTCGATGTGGACCGTGCAGGCGCCGCACTGGGCCATGCCACAGCCGTATTTGGTGCCGGTCAATCCCAGCAGATCACGGAGCACCCAGAGCAGGGGCATCTCCGGACTGGCATCCACGTCACGAACAACGCCGTTGACATCGAGCTTCATGGCCGTCCAGGCCATACTTTTGAGCCGGCGCGCCGTCAAGCGACTGCGCATGTCCTTATCATTTCTTCACCATCGGCCAGCGGCTCGCCGGCGTCCTGTAACGCAACGCCCGACGGCGAGCGGCCGGGCGGCGTGGAGAGGGTCCGGTCGTCGCCAGCGACGGCGAACGCCCTGGCGGGGGCCTCATGAAGGGTGAATGATGCCGAGCGCATGAACGAGCTTGAGCGGATCGTGCGCGAAGCGGCGACATTGGTAGCAGAGCGGTCCCCGTTTCTCCTCGCGACCGTCGTGCGGGTGTCGGGGTCGTCGTACCGGCGTCCGGGGGCGCGGATGCTCGTCGCCGGCGATCGCTGGGTATCCGGGTGTGTGAGCGGCGGCTGCCTCGAGGGCGACGTGATGCTCCGCGGAGAGCACCGCTGCCGCGATGGCGCCGTGGTGGTCACTTACGACTCGACAACCGAAGACGGAGAGACGTGGGGTGTGGGGCTCGGCTGCAACGGCGTCGTCGATGTCCTGCTCGAGCACGTCGCGGCCGGAGCGACCCACGACGCGCTCGCGTTCGCCGCGGCCTGCTTCGCCGAGGAGACCACCGGCACGCTGGTCACGGTGATCCGCTCGACGGCCGGCGCGGTCCGGGTCGGCGCGCGCCTCGCGTTCGGCCCGCCGTGCGCGCTCGCGCACCCGGTGACCGATCCGGCCGCGCGCTCCGCGATCGAGGCCGCGGCGCGGGGGCCGGCCGGCGTCGTGGAGCTCGACGGGCTCGGGATCACCGTGCTCGTCGAGAAGATCGCGCCGTCGCCGCAGCTCTTCGTGCTCGGGGGCGGTCACGACGCGGTGTCCATCGTCGCGCTCGCGACGTCGGTCGGGTTCCGGGTCACGGTCGCCGGTCCCACGATCCGGCAGGCGTCCCGGTTCCGCGCCGCGGATCGCGTCGTCTCGACCGGCGGCGCGGCGGATCGTCTCCGCGCGCTCATCGACGCCGCGGCCGAGCCGTACGTCGTGATCATGCACCATCAGCTCACGCCGGATCGCGACGCGCTCGCGGTCGCCCTCGCGTCGCGCGCCCGCTACATCGGCGTGCTCGGGCCCGCGCGCCGCACGCGCGATCTGCTCGCCGAGATCGGCCACCCCGGCGACGATCCGCGGATCCACGCGCCGATAGGGCTCGATCTCGGCGCCGAGACGCCCGAGCAGATCGCGCTCTCGATCGTGGGCGAGCTCCAGGCCGTCGCGCGCCGGGCGCAGGGGGGAAAGCTCCGCGCCCGCGCCCGACCTCTGCATGCGCGCGTGGCGCTGGTCGTGCTCGCCGCCGGCGGCTCACGTCGACTCGGTCGCCCCAAGCAGCTCGTCGAGCTCGACGGAGCGCCGCTGGTCCGGCGCGTGGCGACCACGTGCGTCGAGGCCCGATCCGGACCGGTCGGCGTCGTGCTCGGCGCCAACGCCGGCGCGGTCGCGCGCGCGCTCGGCGATCTGGAGGTCGCGCACATCGCGAACGATGGGTGGGAAGAGGGCATCGCCTCCTCGGTCCGCGCCGCGGTCCGGTGGGCGGAGGCCTCGAAGGCCGACGCGCTCTTGCTCGCGCTCGCGGACCAGCCCCTGCTCACGGTCGAGCACCTCACCGCGCTGCGGCAGGCCTGGCTCTCGGGCGCGCCGATCGCCGCGTCGCGGTTCAGCGGCGTCGTGGGCGCGCCGGCGGTGTTCGATCGATCTCGCTGGGACGCGCTCTCGCGCCTCCAGGGCGACCAGGGCGCCGGCCGCCTTCTGCGCGCCGAGGATGTCGCGGCGATCGACTGGGCGGGCGGGGCGATCGACGTCGATACGGCGGACGACGTGCGCGCGCTCGGGGGCCACGCGCCGGCGAATCCGCCGGGTTGATCACCAGCAGCTGTAGTCGTAAACCGTGTGCAACGTCTCCCCGGTACGCTCGACCAGCAGATCGCCGTCGAAGACGTAGGTAAAGGCCGGGATCGATGGGCTAGGCGTGCCGTCGAGCGGGCTCACCCCCTGCTCCCGGCGGACGAGACGACAACCATCGTAGACGATCTCCGTCGTGATGGTCGGCAGATCATCCGTGAAGCGGTCGAACGTCAGCTGAGCGGGGCGCCCCTGGTCATCGTGATCGTATCGGACGAAGTAATCGTCGTTGCCGAAGGTGATCGCCCGCGCGTCGTCGTCGTAGTCGATTTCCAGGACACGGGTGTCGGCCGCGCCGGTCCGGGTCATGCGGATCATTCGACCGCCCTCGTAGTCGAAGGTGTGTGTATGGGTATCGCTGCCCCGCGTCTCGATCGCTCCGATGACATGCTGGCCGTCGTATTCGTAGACGATCGACGTCTCGAGTCCCGTGTCCAGCTCCGTGTCCGTCTGGGCGCACGGTCCGGGATGAGGCCCATACATCCACGGACCGAGCTCCGGCATGGGGACGCGGCCAGCGAGCTCTGGACAGCCCGTCGCGCCGGCGCCGCCGCCTCCATCACCTGACCCGCCCGTGCCGCTCGAGCCTGTCGAGGCCGCCGAGCCTGAAGCGCCGGCGCCCCCGCTCCCCGATGTCGACGTGGACGTCCCGTCGGAGGCCTCGTCGTCACCGCAAGCCACGAGCGCGAGCAGGCACATCGTGGCCACGTATCCGCACGTTCTGAAGACAAATCGATGCATCTCTCTCCTCATCCGTCAACCTGGGTCGGGTCGCCGGGCCGTCGCGCCCCGGTCATGGGAATGTCAACCTGGGGCGCGTTCCTCAGACATCCTGGTACGCGACCGTGATACCGGATATTCGACCTTGGCCCTCAAGCATCATGAGGTCACGCTGAGTTGGCGGCGCGCAGTGAACGCGAGCTCCTTCAGGATGCTGTGAGCGCAAGCGCCGTTCATCGCCTCCAGCGCCGCCGAGCATTGTGCGCAGCGGACCCAGCGGACACCCGAGCGTACCTATCCGCGGTCGTCCTGGCAACATGCGATCCGGCCGAGCGCTGATCCTCGATGACGATGCGAGCGGGTCAACGCCTGTTCCACGTGATCGAGGCAGCTCTACCGGCCGCGGAGACAGCGGGTCGACCCGAAGCCCGATCGAGCGCGGCGCCGGTTGACGTCCCGCGCCGGTTCGCAGTAAGTGGCGTCCCATGCATAGAGCCCTCGCCATGGTCGCGCTGCCGCTCCTTGTCCTCGCGTGCGCGCCCGCGACGCCCCAGCCCGTCGCGCCGGCGGCGCCAGCGCCGGCCAGCGCGGCGGCGGCGCCTGACGCCCGCGAGCAGCAGGCGCTGGGAGAGCAGCTCGTCGCCGCCTTCAACGACGCCTGGAACCGGCACGACATGGATGCGTTCGCCGCGCTTCAAGCGGAGGACGCCGATTTCGTGAACATCTTCGGGATGTGGTGGCATGGGCGGGAGGAGATCCGTGCGAATCACGTCGGCATTCACAAGACCGTCTTTGCAAAGAGCCGCCTCGCCAGCGTGCGTGTCGAGACACGCTTCGTCACGCCGGAGCTCGCTGTCGTCCGCTGGGCATGGGAGCTGACGGGCGTCGTCACCCCGGATGGCCAGCCCGTGCCCGACATGCAGGGCATCCTTGTGCACGTGGCGCGGCGCACGGGGGACCGGCTCCAGATCGTGACGACGCAGAACACGCAGGCCACCGCCGACGCGTTCCGCGCGGTGCGCAGCATGGATGCCCCGGCCCGACCCGCGCAGTAGCCGCCCCCGGGCGCGTCCGGCCTGCGAACGCTCCTACCGCACCAGCGCCGGCGCGCTCAGCGCGGCCGCGTCCGTCATCCCGGCCTGGACGCGCGCGTAGATGCCGCACGCCTCGCCGGCGATTAGATAGATGCCGTAGTTGACCGACTCGCGCCGCGCGTTCTCCAGGGCGGCGAAGTACCGCTGCGCGATCCACCGCCCCTCCCGGGCCTTGGCCAGGGACGCGCGCCAGACGTCGTCGGGGGTGTGGCGCCCGAGGATCACCTCTTCTCCTTCGGCGCCGTAATCGCTCTTCAGGACCCACTCCTCGCGCTGCGCGAGGAGCAGCTCGGGGTGCACCGTCTCCAGCCGCGACGTCACCGGGACGTGACGCTGGATCACCGACTGCGCGTGCGGCGAGAAGCGATGGAGGTGCTCCCACATGAACGCCATCGAGCGCTTGTTCTGCGGCAGCACGGCGCCGAGCGGGTTCAGGATCGCCGCGCGCCCGTCGGCCGCGGCGGACAGCACGGCGCCGAGCGGGCCGGCGAGCGGCTCGGCGTCGGGGATCCGCTCGTCGGTCCACACGCTCGAGCGCTCTCCCCACCAATCCGTCTTGTAATGGCGCAGCAGGACCGAGAAGGGGGCGTCGAAGAGCGACAGGCCGCGATCGTCGTGGCCGAGGTTGTACGGCGAGCCGAGGAGCACGGAATACCCGCGCTCCGTGAGCCAGCGCCGGTAGAGGCGGATGACCGAGAGGTCCTCGGTGAACTCCGTAGGATAAACGAGGCCGAGGCGCCGCGTCGCGGCCTCGCCGAGGAGCGCGCGGGCGACCTCGTCCACCATCGCGCAGAACCGGGCGCCGAGCTCGCCGTTGGGGTCGCGCGCGCCCGGGTGATCCGGGGCCGCGAGCGCGCTCAGCACGACCGCCTCCGCCTCGCCCGTCGGCGTGTCGCAGTTCAGCTCGGCGATCGCGGGGCCCTCGTCCGTCAGGAAGACGTCGGCGCGCGCGATGCCGTGCCACAGCGGCTGTGACGAGAGCCACATCGCCTTCTGGCAGGGCGTCAGACAGAAGAAGTCGTCGAGCAGCGACGGCTCGTCCGCGACGATCAGGCAAAGCTCGTTGTAGACCGCCGCGACCTCCTCGGCGGCGCGGTACAGGGCGCGCTGCTCGGCGGCGGTGACGAACACCGGCTCCTCGCGGAAGCGCGGGGCCCCGTCGAACCAGGGGTCGGTGATGAGGCCCGTGTCGACGATCTTCGCGGCGAAGGCGTCGTAGGCGCGGTCAGCGGAGGTCATAGGAGGCGCGCGATGGCGATCGAGGTCGCGAGGTAGGTCGCCGCCTCGAGCGCGCCGAGCCCCTCGTTGCGGTCGGCCGCGATGCCCGCGTCGAGGCGGCCGCCGCGCAGCGCGAGCGGCGCGCCGAGCAGCACGCTCTGCACGAGGAGCTGCCGCACAGGGTAGAGGGCGAACAGATAGAGCAGCACGCCGCCATAGCCCTTCAGCGAGATGAAGAGACCCTCGAAGTCGCCCTCGAGCGCCCGCGCGATGATGATGGCCACGGCGATCGAGGCGCCGGCGTAGCTCAGCGCGGCGGCGAGGTTCTCTCCCTGGATCTGCTCGGCGTCATCGTACGTGGTGAGCGCCCGGAAGAGCGAGATGAACACGTGCAGCGTGATCTGCGCGAGGAGGAAGAAGCCGAGGGAGATCGCGAGATCGCCGAGATCCTTGCCCGCGATCGCGCGCGAGGTGATGAGCCCGGTCGCCACGTAGTGCGCGCCCGCCGCGAGCCCCGCGGCCGCGTTGCCGCGCTCGATCTCGGCCGGGAGCCGCGCCCTGAGCAGAAGGCGGATCCCGAGGTGGCCGGTCGCGAGCACGAGGAGCAAGCCTACCACGGCGAACGCGCTCACCCAGAGGAGGTCGCGCGCGAAGCCCTCGCCCTCGAGGCAGTTCTTCACGGCGTTGGCGGCGACGAGGAACACCGCGAGGACCTGGCCCACCGTGAGCAGCCGGCGGGCGGCGTTGCTCTCGGTGAGATCGCGGGCGACCGTGTGCGCCGGTGAGAAGACCCTCTGCCCGATGCGCAGCAGGGCGAGCAGAGCGAGCGTGGTGCCCAGCCCGAACCCCATGACGTAGGACAGATCCATGGGACGCACGCTACAGAACGCGCCGCGCCCTCACAAGCCCAAGGTCTCGCGTCACGCCGCCGCGATGCGCAGTCGGCTTTCGGGCTTTTGCGGGGCGCCGTGCGCTTTGTGATATGGGTAGGCCTGCGGGGCGGTGACGCCCGGCTCCGGCGGCGGACCCATGGTCGAACCTCCTTGTGACTCCGGCATCCAGGGCATCTTCGCGCGACCCTATATCGATCTCGAGCCGTACCTCGACCTCGCCCCGCTCGACGAGATCCACGAGGAGATCTGCCTCGGGCTCACGCAGGTGCCGATCGATTACACCGGCGGCAGCCACCGCACGATGGGCATCATGCCGCCGTCGCGCCTTGGCGAGGCGTTCGCCGACTACGGCGAGGTGATCCGCGGCCTCGGCGACGAGGAGTTCGCCACGTTCCAGCGCCTCTCGGACGACCCAGCGTCGATCGATCGTTCCGCGCGCGCCGCGCTCGAGTTCGGTGAGGAGCGTGAGATCCCGCTCTCGCGGCGGCAGATGCTGTGGCTCAAGTTCCGCCATGGGGTGTACTTCCCCTGGAAGGTCTATGTCGAGCTCATCCCGAACCGAACCTGGAGCGACAAGAGCCGGAGTGAAGGCAAGGACTTCACCCGGCTGGCGCGATCGTTCTTCCCGAGGACGATCGCCTACGTGAAGCGCCTGCCGTTCTCGTCGATAGGGCGCTGCAACATCATGGGTCTCGAGGCCAACGACCACGGCACGGTGCACCACGACGGGGAGGGGAGAGCGCCGGACAGCGAGCCCGACCACTTCATCACGCTCTGTCCCGCGGGCAACAAGCGGCTGTTCCTGTGGGACGAGCGGGCGCGGCGGAAGACGGCGGTCGCCGGCCGGGCCTACTGGTTCAACGATCACGATTACCACGGCGTCGAGGCGGACCCGTACTTCAGGTACTCGGTGCGCGTCGACGGCACCTTCACGCCGGAGTTCATCGAGGCGCTCCGGCGCGACCACGCCAGGGCGGCAGGGGCCGCGCCAACGGCGCCGACCGGGCGTGCGCCGCAGGGCGCCGGGGAGGCCGCCGCGTGAGCCGGCTGGACGAGCCGTTCGAGCGCGCCGAGGTGCTCGACAAGCCCGGGATCGTCGGGGCGCGCTGGTGGCACAAGGGCCTGGCCGACGCGCCGAAGGACGCGTCGCGGCGGAACGCGATCCTGGCCGCGCTCGGCGCGGTAGGGCTCGTCGGGGTGGCCGCCGCGATCGCCGTGGCCGCCGACGGGTGCTCGGACGACGAGACAGCGGTGCAGAGGAAGCGGGCGCTCGACATGCAGCGGACGTTCGGCTGGAGCTTCGGCGCCGCGCAGGAGAGCGTGACGTTCGACGGCGAGTCGAAGAAGCCGTTCGACCGCGCCGCGCTCGCGAGGATGTCCACCGACCTCAGGCCGGCGGACGAGGGCGCGCGCGCCTACTACGTGCCCGCGCTGTTCGAGTCGCCGTCGGCCGTGCCAACGCTCGTCGCCGAGGGGGATCCGGCGCCCATCACGCCGCTCGGCGACGTGCTCCGGCCGATCTTCACGCCTGCGATGGACCGCGCCTACCGGAGCGGCAAGGCGCTCGCGTCGCTGCTCCTCGCCGCCCGGACGGACAGCGGCCTCCGCCGCGACATCGCGGTCATCGTGGATCTCGACGGCCCCGAGTCGGTCGCCTTTGCCGCCGGCGCGGCGGAGGCGTTCGATCCGGTGTTCACGTTCGACAACTGGCCGCACCCGCGGGGCGTCGTCAAGGCGCACCTGACGCTCGCCGCGGCGGCGTACTACCAGCCGCTCTTCGCCCGCTCGGTTCCCGGCCCCCGCGCGACGATGTTCGTCCTCGATCGGCAGCGGCTCTCGCCCTATTCGGACGACGCGGCGCAGTTCGACAACCGGCATGTCGCGAGGCTGCCGTCCGCCGATGCGCTCTGGGACAGGGGAGTTCGCCATGTGCTGGTTATCGTGCCCACGGAGAGGGACACGACCGAGTCCGACGACCTCAACGACGACGTCGTTGCGTTCCGGTCGCGCCGCCTCGACGTCGCGTTGATGGCCGCGAGCGTCTTCGCCGCCGACGCGGCGGAGTCGAAGCCCGCGAACGAGTCCGAGGATTGGCCTCCCTACTACTACGGCGGCCGCGCCGCGTCCCACGGCTGGTTCTGGATGGATTATCCGTGGGGGCCGCCCCCTCGCCCGGCGCCGGTCGAGCCGAGCGCGCCGAGGCCGGGCAAATCGTACGTGCCGACGCAGCGCGCGACGCCGTTCTCGAGCGGCACCGCGTCGAGCGGGGTGTCGCCGATCCCGGACGGCTTCGGGACGGTGCCAGTCGTCGTGGCGCTCGGCACCGGCGTGATCCTCGGCGCGGCCCTCAGCCGCAGCGGCTCGTGGAACCGGGCTTCGGGCGGATACGGAGGCTGACCGTGGAGCACTCGATCTTCGCGATGGAGGTGTGCGCGCGCATGGACCCCGGGAGCACGCTGCAGCGCACGCTGCACGAGGCCGTCCAGGTCCAGTTCGAGAAGATGAGCCTGCAATACAAGTGGTACCAGTACCGCCGCGCGCAGATGGCGCTGCTGTCCAATCTGCACGCCATCGAGAAGGGGTGCTGGGACTACTTCGACGACGACTCCCGGGCGCTCAACGATTACGGCATGTGGTCCCGCGGCATGATCACGGAGGAGGGCGCGCGCAAGGGGCCATCGGGGACGCCGGACCCGTACCGCGGCCAGCCCCGCTACCTGACCTTCACGATGGCGTTCCTGCTGATCCAGGGCTCACCCACGGATCGGATGCTCCGCACGGTCTGCGACATCCCCAAGGATCGCCTGTGGCGCCGCGACGTGTTTGGCCACATCCTCCAGAACCTCGGTCACGTGAGCTTCGCCAGCGTCAAATCGGATGTCATCTACCTGATCCCGCGGGACGAGGGGTGGGCGCTGACGGCCGACGATCTGACGGATCCCAAGTTCCATTATCTGCGGAAGATCGTGTAAACCGAGGGATACCGCGCCGAGGAGGTCCACGAGGCGTTGAAGGGCGAGACGCCCTCCCGCCGGCCGACCCGGCCTTTACACCCCGGTCCCGCGCGACGATACTCGCCCCGTGCAACCAGCGACGGTCTTCACGGAGCGCTACCGCCTGGAGCGCCGTGTCGGCGCGGGCGGAATGGGGGAGGTGTGGAAGGCGCTCGACCAGGAGACGGGCGAGCCGGTGGCGGTCAAGGTATTGCTTGGCGGCGCCCTCGAGGACGCGGCCCGGTTCGCGCGAGAGGCGCAGATCCTCGCGGGACTCTCGCATCCGTGCATCGTGCGGTACCTGGCGCACGGCGCCAGTGCCGAGGGGGCTCCTTACCTCGTCATGGAGTGGCTCGATGGCGAGGATCTCTCGGCTCGGCTCGGGCGCGGCCCGCTCGGCATCGACGAGAGCGTCGCCCTCGCCCTGAGGGTCGCGGACGTGCTCGCGTATGCGCACGCGCAGGGGGTGATCCACCGCGATCTGAAGCCGAGCAACCTGTTCTTGCCGGGGAAGCGGCTGGAGGAGGCGAAGGTGCTCGACTTCGGTATCGCGCGGATCGAGCACGCGGCGACGATGACGTGCGCAGGGACGCTGCTCGGAACGCCCGGGTACATGGCGCCCGAGCAGGCGCGGGGCGAGGCGAGCATCGATACGCGCGCGGACGTCTTCTCGCTCGGATGTGTGCTCTTCGAATGTCTGACGGGCGAGCCTGCGTTCGGCGGCCAGCACCTGGCGGCAATCCTGACGAAGGTGCTCTTCGAGGAGACCCCGAGCGTGCGGAGCGCGCGGCCGGAGGTGCCCGAGGCGCTCGACGCGTTGCTGCGAAGGATGCTGTCCAAGGGGAGAGAGGAGCGACCGCTCGACGGCAGGGCAACAGCGGAGGCGCTTCGGGCGCTCGGGGAGCCGCCTGTCAGGCTGCCTTCACGCTCCAGCGGAGCACCGTCGTTGACGAGCAGCGAGCAGCGCGCGGTGGCGGTGATCCTCGTGAGCGCGCCGCCAGGCGTCGAGGCTCGGCGATTCGATGGAAGCTCCACCCTGACGTTGACCCCAGACGACGTGATCATCCTGCGCGAGGCCGAGGTGCATGGCGGCGCGAGCGAGCATCTGATCGACGGGTCGGTGGTCGTGATGATCGCGGGCAGGAGCCTGGCGACGGATCTCGCCGCGCGGGCGGCGCGCTGCGCGCTCTCGCTGAGCGCGCAGGCCGGCGGGCGGAGCGTCGCCCTCGCCATCGGACGCAGCGACCGCTCGGCTCGGTCGCTGGGGCCCGCCATCGACCGGGTGGCGCGGCTCTCTGGCACCATGGCGCGCGACGCTGCGCCGGCGGCGGGCGCGGTGCTGCTCGACGAGGTGGTCGCGGGGCTGCTCGACGCGCGCTTCGATGTGCGCGAGGGCGATGGGGTCTTCGTGTTGCAGGGAGAGCGTGCGGTCGCCGAGGGCACACGCCTGCTCCTGGGCAAGGCCACGCCGTGCGTGGGGCGCGAGCGCGAGCTCGGCATGCTGCGGGCGCTGCTCGCCGAGACCGTGGAAGAGGCGACCCCGCAGGCGGCGCTGGTCGTGGCGCCGCCGGGCATGGGCAAGTCGCGGCTGGCCAACGAGCTTCTGCAGGAGCTCAGGGCGCGGGACGAGCCGGTGTCGATCTGGATCGCGCGCGGCGATACGCTGCGCACAGGCGCTCCCCTCGAGATGCTCGGCCAGGCGCTGCGGAGCGCGTGTGGCATCCACGAGGGCGAGCCGCCGGAGATCCGGCGGGAGAAGCTGCTGGCGCAGGTGGCGGCGTGGATCGCCCCGTGCGAGCAGCGGCGTGTTGCGGAGTTCCTGGGCGAGATCGTGGGCGCGCCGTTCCCGGACGAAGACAGCCTCGCGCTGCGGTCCGCGCGGCGTGACGCGCCGCTCATGGCGGACCAGGTGCGTGAGGCGTTCCTCGACTTCCTCGGCGCGGCCTGCGCGAAGGCGCCGGTGCTCGTCCTGCTGGAGGATCTGCACTGGGGAGATCGGCCGACGGTGCAGCTCCTCGACGTGGCGTTGCGCACGCTGGAGGAGCGGCCGCTCTTCGTCCTGGCCGCGGCGCGCCCCGAGGTGCGCGACGTCTTTCCGAAGCTCTGGGAAGGCCGCCGGCTGCACGAGATACGGCTCGTGGAGCTGAGCCGACGGGCCGGCGAGCGCCTCGCGCGGCACGTCCTGGGCGAGCGGGCGGCCGCCGAGACCATTGCACGCATCGTGCGCTTGTCGGAGGGAAATGCCTTTTACCTGGAAGAGCTGATCCGCTGGACGGCCGAGGGCAAGGGCTCCGACATGCCGGAGACGGTGGTGGCCATGGTCGAGTCGCGGCTCGGAGAGCTCGACGAAGGGGCGCGGCGGCTCCTCCGCGCAGCGAGCATCTTCGGCGAGGTCTTCTGCAAGGGGGAAACAATTCGAATACGCAGAAACAATGCTTATTAATTACAATGGATTGGCAGCTGTGCCCGGCAGGGACGGCGGCTAGTGGACGGCGGCTGGGAAGATGCGCGCGCGCCATCGGGGCGCGCCCGTACGGTCCTGGCGGTCGCGGGTCGTCAAGGGCGTGGCTTGGGATCGCTGTGCCTGGGGTACGCGCTCGGGGCTGTGGTCGTTCACCATCCAGCAGCTCAACGAGGAGGAGCTCCGCGCCGCCGCCGTCGAGCACATGGCACCGGAGCCGATCGGCGCGGTCCCTCGCCGCGCCGCGGGCGTTGGTCGGGGTGCCGCTCGATGCCTAGCCGGCGTCGAGATCCCTGCGCGCGAACTCGAGGCCGCGGTCGTCCACTTCGGCACGCTCGGGGCTGTCGCAGACGTGGAGGTGAACGTCGACCAGCTCGGTGCGGAGGCGCCCCTGAGCGCCTTGGAGGCCATGGGGCGCAGCCTGTCGGACTACGCGGCCGTCATCCGGAGGTGGTCTCGTGAGCCGCGAGATCGTGCATGCGCGCGTTGTCCAGAGCCTGAGTCGGCTTAGGATGCGCTCCATCGCCGAGCGGCTCGACGCCCTGCTCTCCGAGGCGGCCAGGACCGAGCCGACCTACCTGGATTTCCTGGACAAGATGCTCTGCGAGGAGCTCGGGTCCAAGCAGCGCAAGCGGGAGGCGATGGGGATCCAGATCGCGCATTTTCCGGTGATCAAGACCCTCGAGGACTTCGACTTCAAGTTCCAGCCCTCGATCGATCAGAAGCTCGTCCGCGAGCTCGCCACCGGGCGTTTCGTCGCCGAGGCCGAGAACGTGCTGGTCTTAGGCCCTCCCGGGGTGGGCAAGACACATCTGGCCATCGCACTGGGGCGGGCCGCCGTCGAGGCGGGCACTCGGTGCTATTCACGAGCGCGACCGCGCTCCTGGCGACGCTATCGAAGGCGGAAACCGAGGGGTCAGCTCGCGGAGAAGCTCCTATTCTACACGAAGCCGAAGTTGCTGGGCGTCGATGAGCTGGGCTACCTGCCCTTCGACAGGCAGAGCGCCCATCTCTTTTCCAACTCGTGACCAGGAGGTACGAGAAGAGCAGCACCTTGATCACGACAAACCAGGTGGTGACGCGGTGGGGCGCGGTCTTCGGGGATGAAGTCCTCGCCGCCGCGATCCTCGACCCTCTGCTCCACCACAGCCACGCCCTGATGATCTCGGGAGACAGTTATAGGCTGAAACAGAAAAAGAAGGCGGGTCTGCTCGGCGGGAACGCCGCGTCGGCCAGGTGATCCAGGAGCGCAGGCGAGGGGTCAGTTTACTGTCATAATGGGTCAAAGGTTACCGTCACTTGACACAGCGCAGCTACCTGACGCATTCATCGAGGCCGCGCAGTGGTTCGACACGACGGCATTCTGCGCCCCTCACCAACAACCTCCGCCCGCCGAACGTTGCGGTCTGCCGCGGAGGGGGGACGCTGGCCGCCCGTCGGCAGCAGTGCAAATTTGGATTGCATCTCCTACCGATCTCGCTCTCGCCTCTGTTGCTCTTCCAGGTCTTGCAGCTTGCTGCACCCTGAAGGAGAAAGACAGCGGTTCCCTCCGTCGAGTGGGCATACGATCTGGCCGTCTGGGCATGTGCCGAGGCAAGAGTACTGCTGCGCGAGAGAACGGTACGCCATATCAATCTCATAGTGATGCTCCGGCGACGGCGGCAACTCTGCGGCGGAGTAACCAAAGATATCGTTGCCAGAATTGCACTCGTAACCCGAGTTGACCGCAATGATCTCGCTGCCATGAAAGACAGGCCCACCGCTGTCGCCAGGGCACAGCGCAACCGTTTTGCCCAACCTGCCGTTGATGAACGTCTTCGACCCGCCTCCTGATCCGCTGCCCCCGGGACAAGTCGCAGCTCTGCTGGTACAACCATAGCCATACACCGTGATGTCGGCACCCGGCTTCGGGCGGCTGTCAGCAATTTTCTCAGGGGCGATCCCATCTCTGCAGATAGCATCATCAATCATCAAGAACCCGACGTCGTCGTGGCCGGGCGTTCCATCGTGTCTGAACCTCCTGGATCCGATTACGCGTCTGTTGGCGATAGAGGTGCCAGTTGTGGAGAAGAACTGGATTGTGCCGAACGAGTTGGGAATTACGCAATGAGCCGCGGTGATGGCAAGCCGGGATGCCACGAGCGTCGCCGTGCAGCGGGAGTTCGTGGTAGGGCTGGTTGGAAACGTGTACACGCCGATTGCGGGATGTTTCCAGGTCGCCGTGCCAGCCACGAGAGGAAATGTAGTGACCGGAGATTCTACCCCCCCTGTTGCCTGCTCACACGCACTTGATGAACCGACCGGCTCGACCCTCCAGCGGTTGTCGCGGCCGTTGTCAGCCCCACCCGGGTTGCAGGGATAAACTTCGACGCCCGCACCAGGCCCGTGTTGGTCCACGCCTCGAACACCGAGGCACAGGCCGGAGATTCGATTCTCGAGCCGGCTCGAGCCATCGAGATCGCTTTTGACGCGCCACTGATTGTCTCGACCCCCATCAGAGCCCCCCGGCGCGCAGTGATAGACTTCCACCTCCGCTCCTGGACCGTGCTGATCCACCCCGCGGACGCCGAGACACAGGTTGGAGACGCGATTTTTTATGTGAACGAAGCCATCGGTGGTGGACTCCATGCGCCACTGGTTGTCGCAGCCACGATCGGCGCCGCCGGGGTTGCAGGTGTACACCTCCACGCCTGCGCCCGGCCCATGGTTGTCGACTTCTCGGACGCCCAAGCAGAGGTTCGATACCGCGTTGACGAGCGAAACGTACCCAGGAGGTTGGGGTGGAATATCCCTATGCGTTCGGCGACCTGCATACTGTCCTGGGGTCCGAACGCTGCGAACATCCGGTTGACCTTGGGGGTCGCAGCCGATAAATGTGGCGCCGACTGCTGTCAATAAAATTGCTGACATTAACTTAGACATGGTTCACTCCCGGATTGACGTCTGTTTGGGTCGACGGGCGGTCTACAGCAACACGATAAGCTCGACTCGAGGAGCGGCGCGAAGGCCAGTCTATGACATTCCAATTATCAGTCGATTGGTCAAGCGAAGCCTCCCGACCAGGCCTGTCTAGAGCGCATGTGTGCCTTCCCAGCAGAGGGCTACATCCGCTATAGAATGGCCGTATGCGCCGCGACCACGCTCACGACCGTCGCAGGGCGGGCGTCGGAGAACGGACGATCTGGTCGGAGCGGGTTGAGCTCCCGCTTTCCTGTGACTGGTGCCGTACCCGTTTCAGCTCTGTTGTGTCCATCATCCATCCTCCAATCAATCCATACGACACGTTGCGGAACGTGTAGCCCTCGATCGGCACAGGCCCGTCGCAAGAAGCGATCTCCACCGCGTTCCTCGCGCCGTCGCAACACCGGGGCGGCGGAGCGCCGAAGTCGAGCGCACCGCCCTCGAGGAGCGCGGCTCGCCTCGACGAGCGCGGCGCAGAGGGCGGCCGCCTTGGGGCTGCGGATCATAACG
The DNA here is from genome assembly GCF_028368935.1 of Sorangium aterium. NCBI lineage: Bacteria > Pseudomonadati > Myxococcota > Polyangiales > Polyangiaceae > Sorangium > Sorangium atrum. The sequence goes on from NZ_JAQNDK010000003.1 coordinate 882,166, forward strand.
ACGATCGCTAGAGACGGTTCTGAGGGCGAGGGATGGTATTTCATTCGGAGGGCGACAGCAGCACGGGCCGTGCCGGCCACGCTCGGCGCGTCCATCGCGTCACGCGAGGCGGGGACGTCGCGGTATCGCGACGCCATGTCGCGGCCGCGCGACGCCTGGGAGTTCGCGGGGTCAGGCTGGCAGGAGCCGGAGCCTGAGCACGCACGCGGCGATGGAGAGCACGCCCACTCGAAGGTGCTGAAAGCGCTCCGGGAAGGATTTCACGAGGCTCCGCAACCAGAGGCGCCGTCCGTCACCCATGGTTCCAGCCCGCAGGCTGTGGAGTGAAGGCGGCCCCGTCGATGCAAGCTGTTGATATCGCGTCATTTTTCCAGCAGGGAGGCGGATCGCGTAAGGAGCCCTCTGTCACCTGATGTGAGCGCATCGGTTCGCCCTTGACATTCTCGAATCGTTTTGCTTTTCCTTCTCTCGGCGCATCCGTCGCTGGCGCGTCGACCGTCCATACCGGGCAGTTGATCGGCGCGTGCTCGGCGTGCTCTCGGCTCGATGACGAGCCGATGTGACGCGACGTCGCGCAGCCGGCTCCTCCGCGAGCATCGGCGTGCCCGCTGGCTTCGCGCCCTGGTCTCCGATTTGCTTAAGCCTGGTCTCGCACTGGTTCGACCGACACCGTCTTGTTGCTCGCTGGGCCGGCACGGGGTTCCAGCGGGCCCCCAACATCCGAGGAGATTTCCATGATCGCCAGGGGACTTTTCGACGAGCTTCATATTGGAGAGATCGACCCCGGCCGCTACCACATGGTAGACCGCACAAGCGGCCAAACGGTCGGGGTCATCATGGTCCGGCATCCTGATCTCGTGGTTGTGCTCTTCTCGAGCCTCCCTACGGTTCAGGGGCAAGATCGCGTCCTAGATCTCGTGTACGAGAGTATCGGTGGACACGTGTTCACCGTCGCAGATGCCCTGAGTTTGGCGCCGAACGGAGATTACCGCGTCGTGCATTACTCCGGGCGCATGGTCGCCACGCATCCGTAGTGGTCAGGCTCCTGACCGGGCGCCTCGCGCGGCCTGGTCCCTGTCGGGCGCGCTCCTCTGAAGGAGGCGATAGAGTCACCTCCCGCTCCTGAAGCACGCGCAGGAGCTTGGCCTGCTGCGGTAGCGGCAGTTCGCCGATCTCGTCGAGGAGTTGCTCGATTCCGCGTCACTTTTCCAGTAGGGGGGCGGATCGCGTAAGGAGCCCTCTGTCACCTGATGTGAGCGCAGCGGTTCGCCTTGACATCCTCGAATCGTTTTGTTTTTCCTTTTCTCGGCGCATCCGTCACTGGCGCGCCGACCGTCCATACCGGGCGGTTGATCGGCGCGTGCTCAGCGTGCTCTCGGCTAGATGACGAGCGGGTGCGACGCGACGTCGCGCAGCCGGCTCCTCCGCGAGCATCGGAGTGCCCGCTGGCTTCGCGCCTTGGTCTCCAAATTGCTTAAGCCTGGTCTCGCACTCGTTCGACCGACACCGTCTTGTTGCTCGCTGGACCGGCACGGGGTTCCAGCGGGCCCCCAACATCCGAGGAGATTTCCATGATCGCCAGAGGACTTTTCGACGAGCTTCATATCGGAGAGATCGACCCCGGCCGCTACCACATGGTAGACCGCACAAGCGGCCAAACGGTCGGGTTCATCATGGTCCGGCATCCTGATCTCGTGGTTGTGCTCTTCTCGGGCGTCCCCACGGTTCAGGGGCAAAATCGCGTCCTGGATCTCGTGCACGAGGATCCTGCCGCTGGGAAGGGCGCGTTCACGGTCAAAGAAGCCGTGGCATTGGCGCCGAACGGAGAATATCGCGTCGTGTATTACTCCGGGCGCATGGTTGCCACGCATCCGTAGTGGTCAGGCTCCTGACCGGGCGCCTCGCGCGGCCTGGTCCCGGTCGGGGGCGCTCCTCTGAAGGAGGCGATAGAGCGTGCTGCGATCAATACCGAGACGCTTCGCGGCGCGCGTGTAGTTGCCCGCTTCGCGCTCGAGGGCGTGCCGCGCGAGCCTGAACTCGAGCTCGCGGAGCGCGTCGGCGTGCCTCATCTCGAGGAGGTCCTCGAGGCGGGCGGCGTTCGAGGCGAGCTGCCCAAGGGAACGCGGCGGCGCGAGCTCACCCCGGACGAGGTACCGGTGGATCGTGTGGTGGAGTTCGCGGACGTTGCCGGGAAAGCTTCGCTGCCGCAGGCCGTTGACGACCTCGTCCGGGATGCCGCGCGTCGCCAGCTCGCCCTCGCGTGCGAGGATCTCGTCCACGATCGCTCGGGCAAGCAGGGGCAGGTCATCCAAGCGATCCCGCAGCGGCGGCAGCACGATCTCTTCACCCGCGATGCGGTAGTAGAGGTCTTCGCGGAACCGTCCGGCGTTCACCTCCTCGAGCAGGTCGCGCCGCGTGGCCGAGAGCACCTTGACGTTGACCTTGACCGGCTTCGTCGCACCGACGCGCGTCACCTCCCGCTCCTGAAGCACGCGCAGGAGCTTGGCCTGCTGCGGTAGCGGCAGCTCGCCGATCTCGTCGAGGAATACCGTCCCCCCGTCGGCCAGCTCGAATGGCCCGGGGGTGGATGCCTTCGCGTCCGTGAAAGCGCCCTTCACATGGCCGAAGAGCTGGCCCTCGATGAGGGTCGGCGAGAGCCCCGCGCAATCCACCACGACGAACGGTCCCTTCGCCCGCGGACCCGCCTCGTGGACGGCGCGTGCCGCGACCTCCTTTCCCGTGCCAGTTTCTCCCCGCAACAGCACCGAGAGCTCCTTCGACCTCGCCGCGAAGGCCAGCTCTCGCATCACGTGCTGCATGGCACCCGAACGTCCCGTCAACCCACCGAAGCTCTCGCGGCCGCTGCTCTCGATTTCGCGATCGGCTTCGAGCTCGACGCGGAGCGTTGATTGTCCCACCTCTATCTCGGTCGTGCGCTGGACCTCGATCTCCCGGAAGCGGGCGCCGCCGACGAATGACCCGTTGGTCGTGCCCAGGTCCTCGACGTGAACGCCCTCCGCCGAAGCGTGCAACCGCAGGTGGAAACGGCTCACCGTCGGGTCGGGCAGCACGAGCGAGTTGCCCTCGGCGCTGCCGATCTTGACCTGGGCGATGTTTCCAGGGCTGAATTCTCTCACAGTCGCGTCGCCGCGGACGACCCGAACGCGGTAGCCGCGGATCCGGTACGGCTCCGGCCCCCTCAGCTCCTTCGTCTTCACGCTCGCTCCTCCTCCACCCAGGTCCGCGGCATCATGCCCTCGCTCTTGCACGACCCGCGCACCGAAGACAAGGATGGCCCCTCAACGGGGGCTCGTCCTCCGGCGGTCGTTGCCCGGCGCTACGAGGTAGGGGGCGCCCTTGGTGCGGGCGGCGAGGGGACGGTGTTCGCGGCCATCGACCGCCTGACGGAACGCGAGGTGGCGCTGAAGTGGATCCCGTTCGATCGCTTGCTGCGACCGGCGCGGGTGCAGCTCCAGATCGCCATCCTCCGACGGCTTCAGCGCCCGGAGATCGTTCCCGGCGTCGTGCGTCTCCTCGACGACGGCGTTGGCGCCGAGGACGCGTGGCTCGTCATGGAGAGGATCCAAGGGTCGCTATTTCCAGGAGCTCATGGCGGCCAAGGCTGGGGTGCGCTCGAGCCCCCGCTCGTCTCGCTCCTCGAGACGCTCGCGCGCGTGCATGCCGTCGGCGTCGTTCACTGCGACCTCAAGCCCGAGAACGTGCTGGTCAATCCGTATGGCCAGCCGGTCGTCGTCGACTTTGGCATCGCCTCCCTAGGCGGCGCCGGTGAGATCGGGCGGACGAGCGGTGCTCGCGTTCGGGGTACCCGCCCGTACGTAGCGCCCGAGCGCTGGTCGGCGCCGGCCACCCCTCGCGCCGATCTATTCGCGGTGGGCGTCATGGCGTACCTGGCCCTCGTGGGGGAATATCCGTCCCCCTCGCTTGCAGCGTGCGCTCAGGCGCTCGTCGCGCGCGGAGCGCCGCGCGCTGTTGCGGAGGTGCTCGTGGCCCTGCTCGAGCCGGCCCCCCAGGATCGTCCCGCCTCCGCCGACGACGTCCTCGCGAGGATCGGAGCGGCGCGTCGCGGCACATCGCCTGCCGCGTTCCCGCGAGGCGTGCTTTGCCCGACGACCGATGTTACTAGGCCGGCGTCGTTTCACGGTCCTGCGCGGCTCCTCCACCTGCCGCAGGATGCCGTCGCGCTCCTCGGGCGGCGCGCGCCCTCGGGCGGGGACGCGGCGCGGAACGAGCTGATGCGCTGGATTCATGCGCGGCTCGCGACCGTCGAGAACGGGCGCATCCGGATCGACCGCGCCGCGCTCGATACCCTGGACGCGCCGGCACCTCGCAACACCGTCCGCCCGCGGCGGGACCTCCTCGCGGCCCGCGCTCTCGCTGCTCGCGGTCGCCTCCACAACGCGGAGGCGATCCTGCGCGACGTCATCCGGTATGCCGCTGCTCCTCCGGCCGATCGAGAGACCGTCCTCGGCGCGGCACACCTCTGGACGCAGGTCGTCGTAGCGGCGCGGGACCGGTCACTGACCGCTCGATTCCTGTACGACATCTCGCGTCTGACGGGGCAGAACGACGAGCTCGCTGCCATCGAGGCCCTCACGCGCGCGTACGACGCGACGGTGCACTGGACCGGCGACGGCCTCGAGCGAGCTTGCTCCGTCGCGCCGTTCGCCGACCGGGAGCTCGAGCAGCTCCGATGGCACGTCCGGGTGTTTGCGGCTCGGAAGGTGTCGGTCGAGGCGATGCGCCGGGAGGTCGCGTCCGCCCGCCGCGCGCGCGGACGGTCGCGCCACGCTTCGTGGCGAGGGCAGATCGCCGCGTGGGAAGGCCGCCTCCTCTACGTCGAGGAGCGGTACCGAGCCGCCGCGCAGCGCCACGAGATCGCAGCCCAGCACGCCACCTGGACATCCGCTCGCATCGAGGCGCGACTCAACGCCGCCTCTGCCTGGATGGAAGCGTTCTCGTTCCGCCGCGCGATGCGGCTTGCTGCGCGCGGGCGAGAGGAGGCCGCCGCGAGCCGCCTCCCATTCCTCGAGGGAAGGGCCGAGTGGATCTGGCGCACGGCGGCCGACCGATCCGGCGTGCCTCTTTCGCCTGACGTCGAGCTCGTCGACGCGGCTCGTCACCTCGACGCACCGGATCTGGTCCTCGTGCTCGCGGTCTCGGAAGCGACGCTCGCGTATCGACTCGGCGATGTCGACACCTTCGTGCGGCTTTCGGCGATCGCGCGCGAAGCCGGCGCTCCTCACAACGAGCTGCTCGGTACCGCAACGCTGCGGGCGCTCGAAGTGGCGATGGGGGTGCGAGCACCGGACCACGATGACGCTCAGCTCGCAGATCGCCTCGCTGCGCGAGGCGTGCCCCGGCTCGCGCTCGAGGTCGCAGCCTTGATCGAGGACCCCACAGCCATCGGCGGCGAGCGGCGCCTCTGGTTGCAGAGGCTCGCGAGGTTCGTCCCGAAGCGCTTCCAGCACCTTCGAGTAGGCGTGCTCTCCATCACCGAGTGCCTGCACAGGCTTCGGATTCCGAGCGCCTGATCTCACGAGCCCCAAGGCGTCGCGGGACCGCGACATGGCGTCGCGACACCGCGATGCTCCGGCCTCGGTGCGCCGCAATGGATGCGCCGAGCGTGGCCGGCACGACCCGTGCTGCTGTTGCCCTCACGATGAAACACCTTCCCTCGCATTCAGCACTGCCTCCAGCGACCGTCGTTACGACGCGCAGCCTCGCGGCGGCCGCCCTCCACGCTGCACTCGTTTCGCTCGGGGGCGCGTGCACGTCCAGCGTGGCTGGACCGTGGAGAATCATGACGCTCGAGCCCGACAGGCAATCCCAGAAGAATCCGTCTCATTCCTCCAGCGAACAAACCTGAAAGGAGATCCGCATGACCGTCAACCTGTTGCCTCCTGAACTCGGCATTCCTAGGGACCTCCTGATCGATGTCGGACGATATGACCGAGAACTGGGCCGCATCCCACCGGGGAATCGGCTGCCCCAACTCATCGCCCAACGCGCAGCAAAGCAGCAATGGGTGCGCGCATGCCTCGCTGCGGGAGAGTTTCTGACGAACAGCGCGCTCAATAGCGCCATGCCGCCTGCCCGTGCTCAGGATCCGGCGTGGCGTCCTGCAGAGAACTTCATTCAGAGGGTATGTTCACCGCTGCAACATATGGCGCAGCCTTATCAAGCACAAGTTCGGGCGGAACTCCAGAGGCTCGTGCGCGCGAACGGCACGGGTGGGCTGACCACTCGGTCTGCCAACGCTGCGCGTAGCATCGTCGGCGTCCCGCGCAGCATCTTCAATCGGACGCCCTCAATCTTTGGCGCCATCGCCGATGCGCTCTCGCCGTTTGGGCCGTACAGCCACCTGGATCCAATCCGGCTCAAGGCCGAGAACCCCTTCAAGACCAGCAAGTCCACGCCTGCCCGGACGTTCGACAAAGCATCCGCCGACAAGTACACGACCTATTATGCCCCTCAGCGGGCGACGCTCCGGATGAACATGCTGCGGTGCAATACTCCAACGGAATCCGACGGCGACGAGGCGTACCTCTTGGTTGGGGGTGTTGCAGTAGATCCCATCAAGGTGGCCGCTTATGCAAAATCTGGAGATTCGAAGGATCTTGGCAGATTGGCTCCGGTGATCAAGAGAATCCAAGATGCCAATTTAATGTTGTCGGGGAGCCAATTTGTGCCAAATGACGTCCTGGCAGATGCGCGGATCAACTCTGATGGTGTCGGACTGTGGACGTGCTCCTATGCTCTCTGGGAGGATGATATGGCAGATGCCACGAGGGCGGCGGAGAACGTCAAGATGGCCGGTGAGATGGTAGAAGAAATGTGTTCTGACATCGGCGAAATTCTCGCTTCCACCGGCAACGCATACGCCGAAGCGGCAGGGGCCGCGATCGAAATCGCGGGTGTGATTGCGAATGCCGTATGCCAAATCTACGCCGTTTTGGTCACCCTCACGGCTCGCGAACAGCCCCTCGGAATCGGAAGCATGAGCTCCGACGTGCTGTATGCCTATTACGAAGATCAGCCGTTTGAGGCTACGCGCTATCGCGCCGCGCATTTGAGTGGTACGGGATATGACTATGTCATTCGGTTCGCCGAAGAACGCACGGGGCGGCAGACGTTGCAGCAGCGCGTTCCGCCGGCGGGCACCGTCATCGTACCGAAGGTCGTCAGCGTTCCACCCCCGTTCCACCTTCCGGAGGGGCATGACGTCTCCTACTTCGTTGGTGATAAGGGCGACCTCCCGGTTCATATCGAATGGAAGGGGTACGCTCCTGCTGACGCGAAATGGCAGCTCAATATCCGGGGAGACACGGCGAAGGAGCAGGTGTCCGCAACCGAGCTCCGCAGACGCCACTACAGTCCCGGCGACGTTAGGGAGGCCATTGACGGAGGCGGCAAAGCACAGGTTAATGAGGTCTATGTGGATCTGTCCATTCACTGGTGGTACAACGCCTGGGGAATCTGGTCGCTCAACTCTGCGCTCCAACCCGTCGGTGGAAACGGTCGGTGTGATTTCTCGATCACGGCGACCTGAGCACCAGATGCCGCCCAACTCAGTGCTGGATCCGACGTGGTGGGCCGGCTCGCTCCGCTCGCCAGCCCACCACGCGGCTCATCGCCGATCGTCGTTCGGCGGACATGACGAAGCGGGGCAGTAAAACCCATCGCAGATGAGACACAACATCCGCCGACGATTGACCTCGACGGAGCGCGCCTGCGATGGCCATCAAGCGGCCTGCTCGGCGGACCATCAGCCAGCCTGAGCGTCAACACTCCGGGGCGGTCGCAGGTGCGCGGGGCCGCCGACGGCGCGCTACACGGCGCTCGAGCAGACAGGCCGCAGGGTCGAGGTCCGCGACCGCTCCGCGCGCGGGGGTTGAGGTGGATGCCGACGAGTTCGGGGCCGTCGACGTCCGTGTGCTCAAGCGCGTCGGGCCCGGCCGTCGCTCGTTGCGAGCGTGGGCGTCTAAGCCATGCGTGGTCGCGGCACGGCAGAACCGTGAGGCACCGGCGCGGCCTGCCCTTGTCGCGCGGGCGCCATCGAGCGAAGACGTGCGGATGCGCAGCGGCATGATCGAGCTCTTGAACCGTTTGTTCCCCCGCTCCGCTCGCCGGAGTACCGCGCGCGGTGTGATCGAGGCGATGGCGCTCCTGGGCGATCTGCATCGCCTGCGCGAGGTGATCGGCGTAGGCCGGCTCGGCAGTTCGACGACGCCGAGAGGCTCGCCGGCCGGGGCAACAGCGGCGACGCCCTCGAGCAGCGGCGAGGGCTGCGGGACCGTCCGGGCTGCGGTGCCTGCCGAGCCCCATTGGGCCATCCGTAGCCGGTCTCGTGGCTCCCCGCCGATGGCGCCGCGGCGTGTGGCGCTCGCGGGCGGCTCAGACGCGCGAGCAACGTCGTGCGGCTCCAGGCGCGTGAGCGCTAGCGCGTCGTCGTCGCTGACCGCGCAGGCCACCGCCAAGCGCCGCGCTCGCGGGAAGCGTGGCCGCGCGGGCGACGTGGCGCGGTGGCGACGTGGCGTGGTGCCACGCGCGTGGCCATCACGGCGCGCGGTCACCGCTGCCTGGGCACGGTGCCGCGCTGGGTCGGGCTTGCAGCCGACATCGTGCAGCGCGGGGCGCGTGGCCGGTCGCGCGCACCCGCGGCGGCGCGGCCAGGCAGCTGGCGCCAGCACGTCGACCCGCGCTGGCGCCGCACGGATAGCTGCTCGCTGGCGCACGCTCTGGACGGTACGACCCCTGGCCGGTGTAGTGTGCTCGCCTAGATTCCGTTTGACGCCGATCCTCTGATCAGAAGAATGCCCCGCGTCGGCACGTTGCTCACGAGTTGCGGAAGACGGGAAGGGGACGATGGGCACAAGAATGCGGAGGATCCCATGGGCGATCCTGGTCATCCCGCTGCTCGTCGTCGTACCGACGCACGGAGAGGCCTCCGAGCTGAGCGCTGGTGTGAGCCTCGGGTGGCTCCAGGCCGGTACCGTTCCGCGCCTCGCGGTGGGGCCGCACGCGGGCATATCTTGGCCCATCCAGCGAGACATCCTGTTCACGGTGCACGACCTGTGCACGATCCTACCCCCGATCCAGGAGGACGGGCTCGGGATCTACAACCAGACCTCGGTTGACATCGGGTACGCGTGGAAGGACGGCAACGTCAGCGCGGGGCCGTCTGTCGCGTTCTACCTCATGCCGGCGTGCGGCGTCACCTTGTGCGGCCAGGTCGGTGGCTTGGCCGTAGGCGGCCACGCGCAGACCAACGCGTACGTCGCCGGGCCGCTGGGGGTGTCGGTGAGCGTCAACGTGGATTGGGTCGGTCGGGGCAGTCTGGTGCTCCCGGGCTATGTGTCCGTCGTCGTTGTTGCTGGTCCTGTGCTTCGATGGAGTGAGAAATGAACGCGAGAAAAGTTCTATTATTGATCTTGGTCATCGCGGTTTGGGCGCTGGCGGCGTGCAACATGACGTTCGGCGACTGCTATCCTGTGGGGGAAAGAACTTCGGGTGCAGGTGCCGGTCCGGGCTCCGAGCCACGCCCCGTCTTCACCTCCTCCGCATCCGGTGACTTCGCGGCCGACCCCCAAGGCGGCGGCGAGCGCAAGATCGCGTGCAACGAGTGGGAGCTCGAAGACGAAGAGGAGAGACCGAGCGACAGCTCGGAGACCCCAACGACATACCGCCCGGAGAGCCCGCCAGACGCGTGCCCCGGAGCCGGCGATGTAGCGGGAGCCGGAGCGACCTTCTTGAGCTGTAGCGGTGCATGCAGCTCGAAGTGTCCGAAGCCTGGGATGGCCCACTTCGTCTGGGTAGATTTCGACTCGTCGCTCTTTACGTTTGTTACCATTGTCCCGGATGACGGAACGGATAAAGCCGGAGGGTACCAACAGGCCAAGACAAACCTGAATTTTAAGCATGTAAGTTCAGCCGGCACCAGGGAGTGGTCCTGCGCTGTCACCATCAAAATGCCGCTCCGGACTGAGGCTATGGGAAAAATCGATCCGCTGCGCGCAGCCAACCTCAGCGAAGAGATTACAGAGGAGGTCGCAAGCGCCATGGACCCCAAGCTGCCGCCGGGGATCTTTTGCAAACAGTTTGCCGGCGCGGCGGACGCTGCATTCAAGTTCAAGTATATGGGGCTCGGTGCCTCGGTGACGAATCCATGAAGACAACTCGCTCCGAGCTGCTCGACATTATCTACCGATTCTACCCGCGGGGTGTGCAACAAATCCAGCGCAACTATGTGCCTCCGGGCGACCCCGTTTGGGAGGACACGGAGGAGTACGGCCGCCTGGTGGAGGCCGCAAACAGCGGGCGAGCGGAGTACCCGACGTGGAAAGCGATGATCCGCCGACTGGGGGATCGATACGGCCTTCAGAACGAGTCGCTCAACCTGTTTTCGGGGGGGATCGACCCGGCATACTCGGCCCGCATCTGGCTCACCAAAGAAGCGGCGCTCAGCTTCCACGTGTCCCTGCTCGGCCCATACTACGGGATCCACCTCCCCGGCATCCCCGAGGAGGAGCCGGTGGCGCGCGAGGTCGCCCGGGAGATCGAGGCCACGTACCCCGATTACCAGACGATCCCGCCGGAGATCGGGAACGAGCTGGTGCCAGATGTCGACATGTATTGGTCGTTGATGGGCAAGGCGACGATCTACGTGTGCCTCTTCTCAGGTGTCTGGACTTGGGTGGATCCGTAGCCAGTCCGTGGCGTCCGCCGTCCCATGGCCGGATTCGGCGCCACGGTTTGCGGAGCGGCGGCGCGCGTCGAGGTCGACGCCCGCGGGCGCGCGATGACGCCAGCGTCGCCCATGGCGCCGGATCAGATAGCGGGGCCGCGGCGTCAAGGAATATCGCGGCGTGGTCCGCACCTTCCGGCGGACCGGCGGCGGTGGTTGATGAAAGGGATGGGTGCCTGATGAAAAGAGCGTGTTCTCCCGGGTGCGGCGTGGTGGCTGTCTCCTTCAGCTCGGATCCCCGGGATTGGGTGTGGGTCGCCGTGGCCCTGCTCGTGCTCGTCGGCATGGGCGCCGCGCTCGTCCTCGGCTTCAGGCGCCGTCGCTGACGCGGTAGGCCGCCCGCACCCCGGAGGGGGCCCGCTCCCTTGGGGCGGCGCCAAGCGGGGGAGCAGCCGCGGGGTCGAGTTGGACGATCCTATTCAGGGAAACGCTGCGTCTCGACGGCGATGCCGTCCTCCCCCGTGAGCACGTCGCCAGACCAATCCCAGCTCGTGCCGCCCGGGCCCGGCAGCCCGATGTCCCAGGTGACCCCCTCGAGCGTGAGCTGGTCCTCGTCGAGGTAGGCAATGCCGATCGAGTCGCCGCCGCGCCCGGGGCCGCCGTAGCCGCCGTCGCCTCCGGGGCCGCCGCTGCCACCATGGCAGGACCACATGCCGTCCCCCAAGGCGCCACCTGGAGCGCCTCGGCCGGCTTTGCCGCCTTCCTCCGGCTCTCCGCCGTCGCCGCCTTGGCCCCCGTCCTCGCTGATGATGAAGCTATCGCGCACCGTCACCTTCGCGTGGAGCGCCACGATCGCGATGCTCGGCTGGGCGTTCCCGCCCCCTCGACCGCCCCGCCCCCCGCAACCGCCCGCGCCTCCGGAGCCGCCGCCGGCGCCGCCCTTGGTGGCCACGCCGCACACCGCGAGCCCACCGCGACGCCCGCCGCCGCCGCCGCCGCCTTGGCCCGGCATCCCCCGAGCGCCGTCGCCGGCCCCGTCGCCGTGCCATCCGGTCTCATCGATCCGCCCGCGGCCCTTTCCCGCTGCGCCGGCGGCGCCCCACATGCCGCTTTTTCCGGTGGCGCCGCTGTTGCAGCCACCGTCTGCCCGGTTGCCAGATCCTCCATTCCCCTGGTGTTGTGGGTTCGGCTCGGGTACGGGCTCGCCGTCGTCCCCATCTCCGGCGCCGTCGGCGAGCCCGTCGCCCCCCTTGCCACCGGCGCTCGGGATCCCTCCCTCGCAGGAGTTCACCGCCCGAGCCCCACCTGGGACCGTCGCTGCGGAGCACGCGTCTCCCCCATACTGCCCATCCGGTCCTTCCGCTGCCCGGCCCGGCCACTTGTCCCCGTCGTGGCCCCCCAATCCGTAGTCGGATTCGATCCAGCTTCCGACGATCTCCACCGCGGTGCCCGACCGAACGATCATCCCGACATGCATTTGGCTGCGGACGAACATGTGATCGATGACCGAGACCCCGTCCGCTGCCCCCGTGTCGCCGGCGCGGGCCGGGTCGACGATGAGCGCGATCTGCCCGGCCGAGAGGGGAAGGAGCTTGCTCATGCCCTGCTCCGGGAGTGGAGTCTTCTCCAGGCGTTCCCAATCGACGACATTGAAGCCTCCATAGATATCCACCCCGGAGGGGAGCGTGATGGACTCCTCGAAGCCATCGTTCGCGGCGAACACGCGACCGCGCCCGGTGCGCGCGAGCTCGATGCCGCGCTGGAGGGAACGAACCGGCCTGTCCTTCGTGCCGGGGTTCGTGTCGTCGCCGCCGAAGAACGGATGGTTGACGAACACGCCGCAGCCGTCGACCAGCTGACGCTTCGCAAGCTGCTCCAGGCAGACGGACTCGGGGACCGGATCGCCTCCACACGTCGAGGGTCCGTCGCACGGCGGCGCACCGTTCGGGTCGTCCACCCCCGGTGCGGTCCCACAGCCGGCCGAGGCGAGCGGCAGAGCAACGACGAGGAGGAGCGCGGAATTCAAATTCATGGGCATCCCTCGATGGCCGCGTGTCATGCGGCACCATTCAATGGATCGGCTCGCTTGCCGCGGGAAAGGCAACCAGAGGACCTTGTGGGCCGTTTTCCCCTTTGCCCACCTCGTCCTCCGGACCCGCGTTCCCCGCGAGGCCACCGAGACCGGGGGCTCCGGGAACAATGGAGGTCCCGGGTCGAATGGCGAAGTTGGGCACCACGTAGGCGATGCCAACCGACGCGCCCCCGAGCCCGCCGCCGGCATCACCTCCGCGACCGCCGTTACCTCCCGAGCCGCCATTGCATGCACGCCACATACCATTAGGACCATAACCCAAGCCCCCGTGGGCGCCGGACTGCCCGGCACCGCCCGGTTGGCCCGTTCCGCCGACGCCGCCGTGGCCGCCTTTGCCAGCGAACACGTCGGTGTTCCCGACAGTCAGGTCCGTGCCCTCCAGCGCGACGATACCGATGCTCGCGCCGCCATAGCCGCCGGCATAGCCTCCCTTGCCGCCGCAGCCCCCGCTTCCCCCCGAGCCGCCGGCCGCACCGTTTTGGGGGCGGCTTGTCGGACACGCAAACATGTCCCCGCGCGACTTGCTGCCGCCACCACCGCCGCCGCCATAGCCGACGCCGCCCTTCGTCCCGTCCTTACCACGGACACCGATCCATCCATCGTCGCTGAGGAAGCCTGGACCCAAGGCGCCATCCGCACGACCACCGTCGGCGCCGTCTGCGCCATCGCCCCCGTCCTCGCAGCGCGTTTGATCCGCGCCTAGCCCCGCATGGCTGTCGCGATCGGGATCCTCCGCGAGCGCCGGCTGTCCCGGTGCGCCATCGCCGCCCACGTCGAGTCCGCCGTCACCGCCGTAGCCGCCCGTCGACTCGATGCCGTCGCCGCACACGGTCACCACCGGAAGGGCGCCCACCGCAGCGTCTACAGTGCACGCGTTCGCGCCGTTGCTCCCTACGACGCCGTCCGTCGCCCGCTCGGTGTCCGCGTCCTCTCCCGGCTCCCCGTCCTTGCCGTCGCTCGCCACGATCACGCTGTCCTGCACGATCGCCGTGGCCCCCGTGCTCAAGATCACCGCGATCGACGACTTGCCATCCGGCGCCGAGGCGTCCGCCGCCACGACGCGCACGCCGGCGATCACCGACGTCGTGTCGTCCCCCGCGAGCGCCATACCCTCCGCCCCGAGGACCCGCAGCGGGATCCCACCCGGCGGAGCGATGATCGTCGGGTGATCGGGCCCGCCAAACGAGCCCTCGTACGACCAATCCCCGCCGTCACACAGGCGCCCGCCCCAGAGGTCGACCCCCGACGGCAGCGTGATCGTCTCCTCGAACTCCCCGCCGCACGCATACACGCGCCGGGTCGCTTCCTCGCCGTGGCCTCGCCCGTGCGCGGCGAGCCCGATCGCATGTTGCAGGGTCTTCACCGGCGCGTCCTTCGTGCCGGACCTGCTGTCGTCGCCCTGCTCGCTGATGAACACCCCGCATTCGTCGAGCGCCGGCGCCGTGGTGGGGTCGCCGTCACAGAGAGACGTCGGCGGTGTGAGGCAGAGGCGTCGGTCGTAGCAGCTTTCGTCGTAAGCGCACCCGGAGAGGCCGCCCGCGCCGACCGTGGAGACGGTGCCTACAGCCAACAGCAGCCGCATTCGTCGCGGTTCGAGAAGACGCACGTCCTGGCCCCCTGATCACCACGCGCCGTACGCAACGAGGCCGGCCTGTGTCGGCGCGACCGTCGGCACCAGCGCGACCCGAGCTTTGGTCGGTTCAGCCTGCAGTAAAGAGAAGTCCGTGAAGAACGAAGCCAGAGTCGCAGCGCCCACCACACCGCTCGTCACCACCATCGCCGTGCCGAGCCCGGCGAAGAGATCCCGCTCTCGTTGGAGACTCGTCAGCTCGCCGCACGCGGAGGGTTTCGGCGTTCCCCGACATGCCCCTTGAGAGACGCCCACGGCGTCGAGCTTCGCGTTCCGCTCGTCCAGGTCTCCGTCGGCGGTCCTCGCACGAACCATGAAGACCGCACCGAGCGAGCCTGTCGCCAAGGTCAACCCGATACCGGTGATGCGCAGGGCGCCTGGCCAGGATGTCCAAGGGCTGGACGGCCGGCCCCGCGCTGCAGGCGACGAGCTCCTGGTCTTCGGCGTTTCCTTCGGTGAACCCGGCGCGCTCTCCGGAGCTTGGCTCACCGCCATACGCGCCAACGGCATTCTGACGTTGTACGCCGTTGCGGCCACAGCCCCGAACTCATGGAAACCATCCTGGCGGCCCGGTGCGCGGGCACGCACCATGCGTTGGCCGGGCTCCAAGAACAGCTTGTACGTCCGCGCGACCCGGCCTACCCACTTGCCGTCGACGAGCACCTCGGCATCCGGCGGATCGACCGAGAGCACGAGTGTTGCGACGTGCGATGTTGCCTCGCGCTCTCCTTTCTCGAATCGTAGCTGAAGCGCGAGCGGCAGCGCCGTGCGCTGCTCGAGGCTAAAGGCCAGGTGCTCGGCGGCATCGCGGTACTTGCGCAGCGCGAGCTCGCAGAGCCCAAGCTCGCCGGCGAGCTCCGCGCGCTCTCGCTCCGTGCTGGACGCTGGGTCTGCTGCCTCGAAGGCGGCCTTGAAGGCGGCGTATGCCTCGGTCCACTGCCCGGTGTTGCGTGCCCTGCGACCGCGGCGAACATGGTCCTTCACCGTTGCGCCGTCACGTGGTCCTGGCTCCGGATAGGCGTCCTCCGCGCTGGCCGAGCTCGCAGCGCCGGTTGCGGCGAGGAGCGCAGAGAGGAGCAGAACGCATGCGGAACATCGCATGGTTGGACGGTACTCGCGCCAGCCGCGCGGCGTCAACGGGAGCGAATCGATGCAAAGTGGCCCTGGCAGTGGCAAATTGCGTTCGGGGGCGGCAATGCGATCGCCTCCTCGCGGCAGCGAGGGCTCGATCGCCTGAACACATGTATCGGTGCCACCTGGTGCTACCAAAGTGGCCGCTCCTTGCACTTTCCTGCACCGTTTCGAGTGGGTCAGGGATGCTACCTACCGTGGGCAAGCCAGCGACCCATCTCCTCAGCTTCAGCCGCTTCCGGCGCCTGGCCAGGCTTCACGGCGTGCCGGCGCGCGACGCCGAGGACGTCGCGCAGAACGCGCTGCTGCGGGGATTGGAAGTGGCGAAGCGGGTCGAGCTGAGCGGCGATCCGGCGCGCTACTTCGTCACGATCGTCCTCAACGAGGCACGGAAGCACAGGCGGAACGAGCGCCGCCGCGGAGAGGTGCTGACGCCGTTCGAGGAGCGCGATCCCCGAGACGAATGCCCCACGCCGGAGGAACTGCTGCGCTTGCGGCAGCGGGAAGAGCTGACCCGGGACTTGCTCGACCGGGTCGGCCCCAAGTACCGGGATCTCTTGGTCAAGCACGAGCTCGAGGGGACACCGCTCTCCACGATCGCTGCCGAGCTGAACGTCCCGTTGGACACAGTGAGGGCGCAGCACCGCCGGGCTTGGGAGCGACTCGATGCGGCTTTCAAGCGGTGGAGGGCCCAGCAACCCGCGCACGATAGGGACGAGCGCGCCTGCGTCCCGCTGGTGCTCGGGCTAGACCGCCGTGCGTCGTGGACGGCCTGGCTGCGCCGGCTGGGCGTGAGGATCGTCGTCCAGGTTGCGTTTGTCGTGTTGACCGGCGCGCTCCTCTCGGCGGTGCCGCCGCTGCCCAGCGCGGAATCGTGGCTGCACCCGGCGGCATTCCCCGCACCGGGGCGCGCGCCCGCACCAGACGACGTCACGGCGCAAGGCTCACGTGACAGCGCGCATTCCGCTGCCGCGCCCGCCGCGCCCGAGAGCTCGTCGCTGGCGGCAACAGGCAGTGCGCGCGCTGAGCCTGTGGCGCGCAGCACGCCCGCGCCCGCTGTGACGACAGCACCTCGTATCTCGTCCCCGGGGAGCCCCGTGCGGCCAACTGTCACCGCACGCGAGATGCGCCTGATCAGCCAGGCCCGAAGGGCCATTGAGGACAACGACGGAGAGGGCGATCACGAGGCGCGCCAGCTGCTCGAAGCCCATGCGCGGGAGTTTCCGCGCGGTCGGCTCGCAGCGGAGCGCGAAGCGCTGCTCAGGCTCATTCGCTGAATCATCGGCCGTCGATCGACGGCGAGCTGGCGGTGACGCTGGTGGTGTCTTCAGACCAGACAGCACAGGGCCGAGATCCGCCTTGCGTTCCGACAAGAACGTTCACGTCTAGGAGACGAAACGCGATGACTACGATGGAGGATGTGCTTGGTGCGATGTGGCTTATTTCGCCGCTCGGGCTCGCGATGATCGCCTGCGTCGCGATCGGCTTCGCGGTCACCGCGCGCGAAGCGCTGGGACGAGAGCGCGGGCTTCGCGAGGCGCGCGAGCACGCGCATGACGACGAGGAGGCAGCCCTCACCGATGCGAAGGAGCAAGCCGCGGGGGAGCGGGACCGGTACCGGCGCCTTCTGGACTGTCATGTCGACGCGGCGCTCGCAGAGCTGACAGTCGCCCGCGCGCGCCCCGTCCCCTGGCCAGGAAGGGTCCTCGAGTCGTTCTGTGCGACGATGCCTTCGTGGAGGAGAAAGCTGGCCGAGAGCACGGGGTTGGAACCGAGGGAGGTGGAGCGCTTGCTGAGGAGCGAGCTCCCCATGACGCCCGGCCTCGCGCGGCAGCTGGAAGCCTTCACCGGCACGCCCGCGCGGTACTGGGAGCGCCTGTGGCGGCTACACGACGACTACCGAACGGACGCAGAGGAGACCGTCGTGATCCCAGTCGGCGAGCCCGTCACCAAGCGCGAGAGCTCGGCGCGTCCGGCGGAGTCGCCGGCCCCGAGCTCGGCGCCGCCGACTCCGCCGGCGGTGCCTCCCCGCGCGCTCGACGTTCCTCCGCCCGTGGTGCCGTCTCCCGAGCTTGCGGCCAGGAGCCCGCGGGCGAAGCTCCCGCCGCCTCCGCTGCCGCGGCTTCGGTCGCCGCTCCCTGTCCGTGCCGCGACGGGGGCGGAGCTCGCCCAGCGCGCCGCCACGCTGACGAGCTTCCCGCTACAGCGTGACGAAGGGGGTACGAGCTCCGCCAGCACGCCCGATTGGGAGGACGCAGAGCGCTCTCCGCTGAACACGACGCTTCCGGGAGTAGGGAGCCATGGGTGAGCGCAGCCGTGCCTCGCATTCATCATAGGGTGCGATTTCGCAAGGGGGTAGAATCATGGATTGTCCGGATAAAGGAAAGCGCGCTGCGGCGTACGCGCGCTTGTTTTGCCCGATGCTGGTTCGTGCGGTGTTGCTCTGGTTGGAGAGGATGGGGGTCCCACAGCGCCATCGTGGCGACGTCGCGGGCCAGGTCTGGCTTAACGCCTGCGAGAGCTGGCCCAGGTTCGATCCGAAACGCGGCAGGCCGGAGCGCTGGTTGAACGCGATCACCGTACACGTTGCCTCCCACTACCACGAGCGTGCGCGAAAGCGCAGGGAGGAATTGGTCAGTTCGATCGAGGTGCTTGATCCAGCGCCGGATGCTGCTTCTGTGATGGAGTCCGACAACGTCCGGGCCAGCACCATGGATGCAGTGAATGAGCTCGATCCGGGGCTGCGACTCGTTCTCGTGGCACACGATCTGGGCGGAGTTTCGATGGCCCAGATCGCCCAAGATGCAGGGCTGCCCGTCTCGACGCTTTGCAGGCGACGCGCACGGGCCATCGGTGAGCTGCGTAATATCCTTATGCTTCGGGAAGCCGGCGAGATCTCTTCGCGGGGAGTGGGACTGCAATGAGCGTCAAGGGCCTGGTTGTTCACTTCCGGCGCGACCTGGATGACGACGAGGCGGAGCGAATGATCGACGCTCTGATGATGCTGAAGGGCGTCGCCAAGGTATCATCTGTCAAGGCCGGTTACGAAGACGAACTGAACCGGCAGCGGGTCAAGCGAGAACTGCTAAGCAAGATTGATGGGCTTCTGAGGGATGACGAGACCCCGATCTAGCTGCCGACGAACCCGCGTCGTCGTGGTGTCGACGCAAAAGGCCCGCGGTGCCAGCATCGGGCCGCGCTCGCGGGCGACGCTGGCGCCCGGACGACGTCGTGCCGCTCCAGGCGTGCGCCTCTGATCACGATGCGCGAGCCGAGCGCGGCGAGTCGGCATCGTGTGGGCTCTACGCGCACATGCAAGGGGTCGCGCTGGATTCCATTCCCACAAGAGATGGTGTTCACCGTGCGCAGTTGAAGCCGAGCGGACGCGAGGGAGCTCGGCGAGCCTGCGACGTCGGCCGGCAGCCCCATGTTCTCGTACACGATCGACGGGTGCAGGGCCCCAACGTTGGCGCCCGCGTTCAGCGTCGCCATGCGCGGCCCGGATCGGCGCGCGTGGACGTCCGCGCGCGAGGCGCCCTGGGAGACATTTTCTCGGGAAACAGTCGGAGGCGCCAAGCTGGCCGATCGCGCGCCATCGTCCGGTATGCCCGGTCTGACGTGAAGCGCCGCCGCTGGCGCTTGGCCTCGCGCCCGTGACGGGCGCGGGGAGCGTGGGCGGCGTCACGGACGCGCGCGCCGACCGCCGCGACGCCGGCCCGCTGGCGTGGCGATGACGCCGTCCGTGCGCCAGCGTTGTCCGCCTGCCCGGCCCGGCGTGGCGCCGTGGGCAGGACGGCGCTCGATGGCGTCGGCGGAGTGTTGGCGACCACGCGGCTGGAACTGCACGACGTCGCCCATGCGTGGCCGTGCCGCGCGCGGGCGGCTCGTCGGAGCGCGCCGTGGGGCAGGTCGCGGTCACCGCACGCTGACGGCCGAACGCCTGGGGCTGCGCACGATGCCGCCCGTGCAGCAGCGTCGCTCGCCAGCGCGGCCCGACGACCGCGCGTCTGGAGTCGCCGAGAGCGCGAGGGTAGCTGCTCCTGCCATATACAAACCTCCGTTGTTGTGGTGTTTCGGGTTCGGGACGGAGCCTGAACGAGAGCCCGTGAGGAGGCCCGAAATGGTAATTCTGACGATCCGGTATCTCGTCGCGAGTTACCGGGATCTGGTCAGGTGTGGAAACCGCTCTGGTGACGCGCAGTTAGACCGCTTCGAGGGAGCTCCCGAGGGGCCAATTTGGGGGGGGCGCGAAGGGGTCGATTTGGTAATTTTGCGCGGGGTCGGCTGAGGGGCTCCGGCGAGCCGCCCACCTCCGTTTTGTTGCGTACGTCTTCCACAGGGCGGCGCGCGACGGGCACGACCGCGGGGCGGCCTGACGCGGGGCGAGAACTCGGCGCACGGGGCCGCGGAGCTCGTCCAGGCGGGAGGCTGGCGCACGCGCAAGGCGGAGCTCGCGCAGGTGGATGCCAGCGCGGCTCGCGACCGCGGCGCCGGGCGAGCTGGCCCCCGCTCGACGGCCGGGCCGTGGGATCGCCGGGAGAGTCACCCAGCACACCGAGGTCACGTGATCGGGCCCCAGCGAATGCCAGTCAGGTCACGGTGCCACGTGAGAACCGGCGTCCTCTTGGTCGCACGCTACATCAGTCTTTAATGCCGTCGCCCTCGCCAGGAGCCGACTCTTGTACTGTGCTTTAACGCTCTTTAAAGTTGAACGGAAAATGAAGGCTTCGCTCTGGCAGGTTTGTGGTTCGGTGCTTTTGTAGACGCATGAGCTCGCGGCGCTGGTACGAGCTCGCGTGCGGAGTTGTCCGCGCGCCGAGCCACGTCCTGGAAGAGTGTTTCCAGATGAACAAGCAGACCCGGTGCCACCTGCGCGCGATCGCACGGCTGCACCCCGAGATCGGCAACCTGTGTGATCAGCTTGAAGCGCCCTGGAACGCCGTGCGAAGGATCGCGCACGCGCCGGGGGCGGCGGAGCAGTGGGAGCGCGCGGCGCAGGTGCTCGGTGAGCTCGTGGAGAAGCGCCGGGCGACGGCGCCGCGCCGGTCGAGGCTGGAGGCTGTGCGCCTGGAGGCGCTGAAGCGAATGGGACCGCCGATGGAGGGGGGAGGAAAACTTGAAAGCAGCCTGCGAGCTGCGTGGGAGGCGGCGGAGCGCGGGACGCCCGCGGTCCCAAGCCCACGTCCGGGCGATCGGCATGCTCGTCTGCGGTGCAGCACTGCCCGGCGGGAAGCGCGCCAGTCGAGCACATGAAGCGGCGTCGCGTTGGACTTTCGCCACATACATCTCCCGTGCGTGCCTATCGCGCCTGCTGGCCGATCTTGTTCAGGGAGCGGGCGACGCTGGCGCACGGATGACGTCGTGCAGCTCCAGGTGCGTCAACGAGTGCTGTCACGGCGCTGGTATAGCGCCGCGCTCCTGAGGCAGACCTACGCCCGTCCCGCAACCGGCGAGGGACGAGCCGTGCTGATAATTTTCAAGAGGAGAAGGTAATGCTTCTCGGCCCAGGGTGGAGGACGGCGCTGCCTGGGGGGTTTTGTGCTCAGGCCGAAATTGAGTGATAAATCTGAAAGGCCATCCGGAATGCATGCCCTTGGGGCCTCCGGGTAGCTCAGCGCTCCCCGGCGACGCCTCTGCGCGACAGAGCCACGTCGCTGAGGGTGAGATGCGGCCGGCTGCGCTCCTCGCCATCAAAGAGCCGGATCGACGAACGCGCCGGCACCATCAACGAGAGCGCTCGATAACAGCCGTCCTGGCTCCGGACTTGCAGCGACGGGCGAGGAGCGCCTCCGCCGGGGCTCCTGGCTCGGTGTGGCACACTCGGAGCCCTTGTCCGGGTCCGGCATGGCTGTGCGACTCCGTCCGGAATACGCACCGCGAGCGCGGAGCAGCCGCGGCGTGGACGCCGGCGAGCTCGTAGCCGTCGATGTCTACCTGGGCCGAACTCGGGCCCGTCGCCGGCGACGAGGAGCACGGGTGCGAGCTTGACCAGGCCGACGGCGGCGCTCGGCCTCGACCCGGTGGACATCGACGCGGCCCCTCCGCCATCGACCAGTTGGACATCGACGGCCCCGAGCTCGCTGGCATCAACCTCGACCCCGCGGCCGCTCCTCCGCATGACGCCTCCTTAAGCGAGCGGCAGCCCCTTGCGGGCTACAGCCGGCCTCCCATGTCAGCGACGGCGCCGAATGCCGAGGACGACCGCGGCGCCCATGCCGACGAGCACGAGCAGGGCCACGCCGACCCATGCCCAATCCCAGGGATCCGAGCTAAAGGAGACGGCCACCGCGCCGCACCCGGGAGACCACGCTCTTCCTTTCATCAGGCGGCGCATCCCCTCATAAACAGCCCCCTCCGGTCCGCTGGCAGGTGCGGACCCCGCCGCGGTGCTCCTCGACACCACCACCCCGCCATCTGCTCGGGCGCCGTGTAAGCTAGCGTGAACGCGAGCTCGTCGGCGTCCAGCGCCGCGACGTGGCCGAGCTCGACCAGGTGGACGGCCACGGCCCCGAGCTCGCCGGCGCTAAGCGCCGGTGTCCAGCCACCAGCGCCCGACGTCGCCCTCGACCCGTACGGCCGCCCCGAGCCCGCCGCCGCGCCCCTTGCGGACGTGCTCCCGATCGATGCGGAGCGCCGGCAGGGACCAGAACGCCGATCCCGAGCTCGATCAGGTGGACGTCGACGCCAGCGACGGCCCGAGCTCGGCCAGGTGGACGTCGACGCCAGCGACGGCCCGAGCTCGGCCAGGTGGACGGCGCCCGCGCCGAGCCCGCCGCCGTCCACGTCGACGCCGCGGTCGCTCCGCCCTCGACCCGCGCGTGGGGGAACCGGGGTTTGCGCACAGAGGCGAGGTCGCGCCGCTCGAAGGTGCGCGGCCGTCAGGGCGTCGTCACCGCGGCATACACTCGGCGCCGCGACGTGCCGCGCTCGCACTGAACGATTCCGCACCGCCGGTGTCGCGTAGCTCCAAGCGTAGCGGCGGGACGCGTTCGCGCGGTGGGCCGCCTGGTCCTCCGAGCGACACCCGGACCTGCGGACCACGCGGCGCACTGCAGAACCACTTGACACCTGCACAGAGAAATGACACTGGGACATTTGTCCCAGTGTCTCCGGGACAAAGCGGAGGAATCATGGCTTCTCGCGGACGACCGCATCACGAAATCACCGCCCCTAGCCCCGCCAAACCGCGTATTGACGGAGGGGGCGGCGGACTTTCGCCTGAGAGCCCGTTCTCCAGAAACGCGATTCCGGTCAACCCATCTCCGCCACCGGCTTCGCCGAATACGGGCGGCTCGGGTGGCAGCACGCCGCAAACGACTCCCGGCGGCGGATCGTCGAAAAAGTAGTGATGGAGGACGAACCATGGAATCGAAGGATCAGTCGAACTCGGGCTCACGGGTCAAGACCGATAAGGGTGCAGGGGGAGGACTCACGACGAGTAATCCCTTTTCGCATGGCGCCACTCCCGTGAGTCCCTCGCCTTCGCCGCCGAACAGCGGCGCCACTCCGCAATCGACGCCTTCGGGAGGTGGCGCTGGCTCCTCCGGCTCCAAGAAGTAGTATGCCAACAGGCGGAGCGCGGCTCCATACGACATTCGAGCGTCGAGCCATCATACGCAGGAATGGCGACATCGACGAACTATTCTCCTTGACCATAAGCAACGCTGGTTGCGCCCCGTACAGCTTCATCAAGCATACTCCGTGGGTGGCTTTTCGCGTTACGGATTCTCCGGCAGAATACGTCACTGCTTACGACTCGATGGAAAACAAGCAGTGGATGTGCGAGCGAACTTGGCACGGATTCGTTGTTGGAACGCAGCCACTTACCGAGCTGGCTCCGGGGGGCGTCCGTTCATTCGGCGCTCATATTCATCGACGAGGCCGATTGATCCCGGGGGAGCACGAAATCCACTTTGCGGATCCTTTCCTATTTTCTCCGATGAATCGCGCGCATGTCGAGCGAGACGTGTACCGTGTCATAGCGATTTTTCCGGAATGTACCGCGGGCTGGACTCTATCTACCCCACTACCGGACGGCGATTTTACGAGTCGAACCGTTACATGGGAGTTTTCCTACGACGCGCAGGGCGTTAAGCAACTCTCGGCGACCGCGAGAGCATCAGTATCGGATGCCTCGATGCTTCTGTACGATGACATACTGGCTGAATTGCACGTTCTTGTCGGGCGCGGTGTCTGTGGGCACCCATTTGATGACGCTGATTTGCTGAGAAAAATCCGATACGCAGGTCAGGGTTTCATTCAGGACATCACAGCGCCAGTGTTGGGCATCTCCGAGTTGAGCTGGCGGGAGCGCTTGCTTCGGCTTCGCGCTGCACAGGAGGCAATGGCGGCCGAGCGCGTCTCTTTTTCTCGCAACATCAGGGGCAACGGGCCCAGTCCAGTGATGCTGCTGCAAGGGCATGGATCTCCTAATTGGAGTCGTGCAGACGCTCTTCTTAAGGTCACTGATTTCGATGCCGTCGGACCGTCGCAACATGGGAACGGCCAGCAAGTAGCACAGAGCTCGATCGGAAGAGACCTGATTCAAATTACCCACATTCATGCGGCGCCGGCCTTGGAGGAAACTTCATCCATGCCGGAGCGACCCGCCCGCGGAGAAGGAACTCCGATGCCCAAGAAGAAACCGGAAATGCTCGGTCAGGTGGTTGAGGACGCTTCGTCTGGAGGGAGGATTACTCAACAGACCGATGCGGGCAGTGATGCACAGGCAATAAGGCGGGTTCAAGCGGGGAAGGATATCGCACAGAAGAAGAGCGCGGCGGCGCAGATGTCGTTCAGCTTTGGGCGCGCTACGGGCGCTGGGGTGATCGCTCTGACTGTCGCCTTTCTGGCATGGTTGGCATACCAGTACCTGACGCATTAATGACGGTGAGTGCGGGTCTCCACAACAAGCCAATGGAACCGACCGCGCTTCGCGTCGCGGCACATTCGCAAATCATGGGGCGGGCCGGATGGTAGACGGAACGGCAGACAAAGCGAACGCGCATCCTGGACGCTTGAAGGTTCCGCAGAAATTGCGGAGCGTTGCGAAGCTGAATGATGAAGGGGCGAATCGATGAGGCGAGCACTTGTCGTGGGGATCAACGATTACATGGGAGCACCCCTTGCGGGCTGCGTTAATGACGCGAGTGCAGTTGCGACGATACTAGAAACGCACGGAGACGGGTCCCCCAACTTCGGGGTCAGACTCATCACTGCCCCAAGCTCTTCAATCTCCAGGGGCGAGCTGCGAGAGGCCATCGATAAACTTTTTGCGGATGTCTGTGATATTGCCCTCTTCTATTTTTCAGGTCACGGGCTGATTAAGAGCACTGGCGGGTATATTATCACTCCGGATTACAAGAAGTACGATGAAGGTATCTCTATGGACGAGATTCTCGTGCTCGCTAACAATTCGCGCGCAAGAGATCGAGTCATCCTTCTTGACTGCTGCCATTCTGGTGCGTTCGGTTCGCCCGCCTTATCGGGGTCCAATACTGCTCAACTTGCCGAAGGGCTCTCGGTGATGACGGCAAGCCGATCTTCGGAGTCGGCATTCGAGGTGAACGGCTCAGGTGTCTTCACGAGCCTTGTCACTGAGGCGCTGAAAGGTGGAGCAGCGGATCTGCGGGGCCACGTGACGCCAGGTGGTGTCTACTCGTACGTTGATCGGGCACTCGGACCATGGGATCAGCGACCAATCTTCAAGACAAACGTCACTCGTTTCACATCGCTGCGACAGGTCAGCCCGCCCATCCCACTGGCTACACTTCGAAAGCTCTGCGTGTACTTCCCACACGCATCGGACGAGTACCGGCTCGATCCATCGCACGAGTCCACGTCGCCGAGCGCGGATCCAGCAAACGTCCAAACAATGAAGGATCTGCAAAAATTCGTGAGTGTCGGGCTCGTTGTGCCCGTCGCTGAAGAACACATGTACTTCGCAGCCATGAACTCCAGATCGTGTCGTCTTACCGCCCTCGGGTACCACTATTGGCGGCTCGCTCACGAGAAGAAAATCTAAGTAATAAGCAAAGGGATCGCGATGCCCTACCTCAAGACATACGATCTCTTCATAAGTCATGCATGGGATTACAATGATGAGTACTACCGACTCGTGGCGATGCTCGATGGTGCGCCCAATTTCAAATGGCGGAATTACTCTGTTCCCGAGCATGATCCGCTTGCAGGCGGCCGGCGGCTTGCCCAACAACTAGATGGCCAGATTCGTCCCGTAAATGCGGTCCTCATTTTAGCCGGCATGTACGTCAACCACAGAGGCTGGATTCAGAAGGAGATCGAACTGGCGCAGAGCTACAATAAGCCACTCATCGGTATCAGGCCGTGGGGGAACTACAATGTTCCACAGGTTGTTGCCATGACAGCGGAGACTATTGTCGGTTGGAAGACTGACAGTATCGTAGGCGCTGTGCGAGCCCATGCAATCTGATTAGTGGTGCGCATGGCGCGCTGGATCGAGAGGCCCACCGTCGTCCCGCCGCTTGCCAAGATGATGCACAAGCCGAGCTAGTGCTCTGACACGATTCTGTTGCACCAGTCGGGCCCAAAGATTCGCTTGGCGTCGTGGACAGTGAACTTCCAGCTGATCTTGCGGCGAGCCCGGTCCGCCGAAGCATTCCACTGCCGGACGCGGACCCGGAGCTGCGCGAGCGTCGGGATGCGGTTGCGACCGAGGCACTCCCTAGACACGAGGCTGACTTCGATCTCCGCGGCGTTGAGCCAGCTCGCGTGCTTGGGCGTGTGGTGAAACCTGAAGCGCGAGGCAAGCGCGTGGCCCCGCTCCGCCCCGAATGCCGTGATAAGTGCGTATTCCAGTCGACTCGGCGTAAGCGCCCGACCATCGCCATGGGCATAGCCCCTTGCGGCTCTCGCCGGGGTCGACGATGCTGGGCGCGGGGCGGCGTCGGCCCACGACTCGGCGTGGGCACCGGTGGTCCTGAAAGAGGGCACGGCGAGGCGGCCTCCGCGAGCGAGCGGACGATCTTTCGTCGCTGGGCTTCGTCGGCGACCAGGGGGATGGTCCATCGCGCCCGCCCCTCGGGCGACGGACCGCAGACCATCGCGATGAGCGCAGCGGTCTTGGCACTGTCGAGCAGCTTGGAGCGGCGCCGACGGGGCTCCTCGCTCAGGGCGTGCTCGACCCCGCCCTCCAGGAAGCGGTTGGATACGCGCCGCACTTTGCGGCGGTACGTTCCCGTCGCGTCCGCCGCTTGGGTGATCGTCCAGCCCTATCCAGCAGACGGAGCGCCTGGATCCGCCGCGCTACCAGCGTGCCCAGCGGACCCTGCCGCTCGCGTCGACGCAGAGCCTGCTGGTCCCCCTGGCCGAGCTGGAGCCCTCTGAACCTGGGCCTCGGCTCCTTTCGTTCTTTGCTCACGCTCGCCCAGACGCACGAGCCGGGCGAAACGGATCGTCAAATCTGCGGGGCGGCACTAGCGCTGCCACGATCCCCGCGCCGCCCCGCAAGGACCGCGGTGAGGAGCCAAGCTCCGCCCCGACGCCTCGCCCCCTCAGCTCGCCGAAGCTTTCTCATCGGAGGCTTCCGAGCCCTGTGGTAGGCTCAGCGCCGGAACGTCCTACGGGCGCGTTGATGTCGTCCGGCCGCGAAAGAAGACTTCTGTGAGGCGGCGGAGAATACATCTAATGGAGACTACATATGGCCACAAAAAAAAGGGTTTTCATCAGTTTTGACTTCGATCATGACGAAGGCGCAAAGATCATGCTCGCCGGACAAGCAAAACTACCTGATAGCCCGTTCGACTTTATAGATGCTTCAATTAAGGAGCATCTGACCGGCGACTGGAAGGAAAAGGTCCGGCGTCGAATGGGGAACGTTGATGTGGTTGTTGTGCTTTGTGGCGAACATACCCATACAGCGAGTGGTGTAGCTGCGGAACTGACGATTGCTCAGGAGAAGAATAAAGAATATTTCCACCTCGCTGCTTACTCTGACAAGACTTGCACAAAGCCTACATCAGCGACAGCATCAGATAAGGTCTATAGGTGGACGTGGGACAATCTGAAGACACTTATTGGCGGAGGGAGATGACGATTCATGTGAAAGGCCATTGCAGTCGGAACTAGAGCTAGTAAGAACGTCAGGGCGGAGTTGTCTCTGTAACGGGCGGCCTCTTCCGCATGCACTCGTCGAGGCCGGTCTGGAGGCTCGCTACGAAGGAGCCCGGGAGCGTCGGGTCGCCCATCACGTTCACGAAGAGGCGATCCTGCGCGATGCCGCCGCCCGGCCCGAAGCTCATCCACACGAACATCGCGCGTCCCTTGATGTTCTCGAAGGGCACGCCCCCGCCGAGCCCGCCGCGCCAGCTGCGCGAGTCATGGCTGTTGTTGCGGTTGTCGCCCATCACCCACGCTTCGTCCGCGGCCGCTTTGAAGGGGCCCTGGAGATCGCCGCAGACGCCGCCCCGGCAGGTGGAGCCCAGCGTGCAGTCATTGCTCTCCACGCACATCATCCCGTCGGGGTTCTTTTCGTAGAGCGTGAAGTACGACTTGTCCCCGAGGTACTCGACGAACAGCTCCGCTTGCCGGCCCTCGTAGTGGTAGGGGCCGACGTGACAGTGGGGGACGAGCCAGCCGTTGATGATGGGGCGGCCGTTGATCGCCTCCAGCGTGTCGCCAGGGATGGCGATCGTCCGCTTGATGAAGTCCTGCTCCTTGTTCTCGGGGAACTTGAACACCATCACGTCGCCGCGCGACGGCGGCAGGCGAGGGAAGAGGCGCTGGCCGGTCCAGGGGATGAGCGGGCCGTAGGTGAACTTGTTGACGAAGATGTGGTCGCCGACCATGAGGGTCGGGATCATCGAGGCGCTCGGGATCTTGAATGCTTCGACGACGAAGGCGCGCAGGATGAGCGGCACGGCGATGGCCAACAACAGATTGCCGCGCAGCAGGCGTCGGAGCGGCTCATGGGTGCGCACAGGGTCGACTTGGACCCCGATCCGCGCAGCGCGTGCCAGGGGCAAATCGTTGCCCAGAATGCTTATGACGAGAAACAGGATGGAGTACACGTTGATCACTACAGGGAGAGTCTGCTCAGCAACAAAAACCTCAATCGGCGTAGCGGCATGAATTTGACCATGCGCCGGGGTGAGCGACCAGACGGTGAGCAGAGCGAAGCCGAAGGGAACGGAGACGTACCAGAAGAGGTAAAAGAGCATCCGACGCAGCCCCCAGGTCATCCGGGCGCGGAACCTTCCCGTATCACGCACGGCCGCGTGCTGTCGGAGAGCTCGCTCGATCGCGCGCAGTCGATGGTGAGGACTCGGCGTTCTGGCCACAATCGCGCGTGCCGCGCCGGCCTGTCCGAATTGAACGGCGGCGACGCGTTCATCGATGTCGGGGAGGAATTCGAACGTGTCTTGCAGCGACCGCCACTGGGCGTTCCAATCACGCCAATCCTCATCGACGCGTAGAGGCGGCGCTACAACAAGCACGCGTCCAAGCCCTGGCTCGCTCGCGACGCGCTTCATCTCCCAGCGCAATGCTGGCCTGTCATCCGGCAATATCACGACGAGCGCTGAACGTCGTGCCGCATCCTTGACGCGCTTTTTCCAATCCGATCCGGCAAAAAGGCGCGATGCTCCCTCCGGCTGGGTTTTCTCCACCGGATTTCCCAGCGCGACAACTGGACCGAAGCGCCGAAGCATGTTGGCCAGCGCCTCTTCGAACGTGAGCGCGGGCCAGAGCCGGACCTGCTCCCACGGAAAGGAGCAGAGCAGTTGAAGCCAGAAGAACGGCCGTTTGATCGAAAGCTCGTCACGTCCGAAGGAGCGCAGGAAGAGGATCGGGGGCCGGGGATCCCGCGTGAGCTCCTCCTCGGCAGACAGTCTTCTGAGCCGCCGCGTGTAAACGAAGCCGGCGCTCGCGTACCAGATGAAGGGGAGCGCCAGAAGGTGAGCCGCGGGTAACTCAGTGAACGCTGTGAGCAGTACCGCAAACTGCACCCCTATTACCAAGACAATCTGAAGCGCCGCACCAGCGAGCTTGTGTTGGACGCCCATGCACCACCTTCGGATTGGCGCCGCGGGAGCGCTCGCGCATCGCCCTATCGGATCGGGCCTGCGTCGATACGCTACGCTGGCCACGCAGTGTACCCCCTCAAGATCGGAAATACCATAGATTTGAGATAGGTCGTGCAAAATTCCTATGATCGAATCGCTCTGAGGGACGCGTTCCGACTCTGGGATCCACACGGTCGAGGTCGCAGCGGCGGCGCTACGGCGGTGGGTGCAGCGATGGGTTCGGGCGTAGCGATGGTCGTGCCCGTGTGCGGCGGCGTCGCGCCGCGTCGCCGGCAGCGTCGTCGATGTATAGGGTAGAGACAGTCGACGTCGTGCTCCGCAGCCGCCGGATCGCGTCGCACCCTCGCTTTCGAGCGCGCGGCAAACACTCGATCGTGCGTGAGCAGATGCCGAGCGCCCAGCGGGCGCATGTGGAGTGGACACCCTCGTGCCATGAGGCGCGAGCTAAGAAGACCGGTCCGCCAGCCGGGCAACTCTGCGAGGTGATCCTGGTCGAGCGCGGCCTCACCCTGAGCAGGGCTTCCGGTCCTGCCTGGGCCTGCTGCCTCTCGGCAAGCGCTACGGCCAGGAGCGGCTGGAGGCTGCCTGCGTGCGCGCCGGGCCTGTCCACGATCGCTCATATAGGCACGTCGAGTCGAACCTGAAGAACGGGCCCGATCACGTGCACTTATCCGCGCAGCACGCATCAAAAGCGCTCCCTTACTGCACAGCCCGTAGGCTACGTCGCGTAATATGGTGACCAGTCGTCATCCGCAATACGACACGGCAGCTCTGACCCGTCGGGAAGCCTCGCAAGCTGGACAGGTTGAGTCAGTGTAAAATCGACATAACCAGTTAGCGGATGAACCAACAGAAGACTCTGCAACCCCTCTGTAAAATCGTCAATGCTGGAGATGCGCTGCTTTTGGTCAAAAAGCAAGCACCTCTCCGTAAAATCCAGCCACGGGATACGCGAGCGCCGCGCAACCACGTCATTCTCAGGTGCCATATAGATCCTTGGGTTCTTGAGCAGTCCGATCTTGTTGGGGCCGCGACCGTCGCGCTTTTCAGGAATGACGTACTCGGCAACCTCGCCGGTGAGCGATGCGTTGAGCAGACGAGTCAGCATCAATCCGAGTGGGTAGATGTCGGTTGCCGCGGACACCGGTTGGACCGCCACCTGTTCAGGAGCTGCCCAACCAGGACTGAGTGCAGGAGACAACTCACCGATTGAAAGTGACAGCATATCGATAAGAACCGGACCACACTCAGTTAACAATATATTATGGGGTTTGATGTCGCCATGTATCCGCCCGGAACTATGGATTCCCCGGAGTTGGTCGGCGATTCGCAAGACGATCTCGGCAAGCGCCCGGCGCGACGCAGAAAAGACGATACTATAGCGCACGCGCTCGTCGTAGCGGGTCGCGGATAGGGCCCGCGAAAGAGCGTGCGGGTATTCGGCGAGCACACCTCGGAAGATATCTTCCGACAAGTCGGGCGAACGGTGGCGTGTGATTACGAAACGACACTCGGAAAATCCATGCATTGACTCCTCAATAAATGTTCGCCAGCTTTGGGGTGCCCCGCGGTGCTTTGCTCCGCCGGGGCGCCAGCCCGCAACATAGGTCTCATCGTTGTCGAGGGACAAGGCAATGAATCGGTTTTCGCCCCCGATGGATTGCACCCGCTCGTCGGGGCCGAAGCGTGAGACCAAGATTGAGGCCTGTGTGGTCTGCTCAGTGCTTCTATTGCGGAAATCTCGAACTTCGTTTTGTTGATAGCCGGAGGGGAGCGGAATTGTGAGGGCCAGAAGCGAAGGCGCGAAGAGCGTCGAAAGACTCTTATAGGACACGTAGCATGAGGGCATTGCCCCCGAATCGACAGGAATTTTCCAGATTCCTTTGTTCCGCCAGATTCGCTCTCCTTCTTCTACGAGCACTCTGCTGATCCCGTCTAGCGGAGCAGCCGTCTTTTCCCGCTCAAGAAGCTTCGCGATCCTCGAGAGCATACTGTCCAGCGATTGACTTCGTTTGACTCCAAGGAGGAGCGGCAGCCCGTCCGGCCCCTTACCGATCACGACGCGAGCATTGGCGCGCCTTACAAGGTCATATCGAGGCTGGACAAGCACCAGCGCATCATGCCCCAGGGCAGCGGGCTCGGGAATTTCGATTCTTTGCCGATCGAAGTTGGCGAGAGCTTCCGTTACCAGGACGGCGAGCGATTCGGTAGTTCTAAAGAACTGGCGCACGCACTCCTGTCCTATCCGCGTTTTGAATGCGGCGAGTTTTTCCGCAAGGGGGGCTGGATCGATATAGGGAGGCGGCCAGGGATGCATCGGCTCGATAAAGAAGGCGAGCACGGGGATATTCCGCTTGCGGGCTTCGTCATACTCGGCCTCGACGAAGCTTCGTTCCTCACCGGGGGGTACGGTGCCGTAGCGGTGGGCCAGCACGAGGATGAGCAGATCTGAGGAGGAAACTCTCTCGATGGAGACCGCGAGCGCGGTGCGCTCGTCAGCCGACCAGTAGATCATATCCTCGCCGTGGTTCTGCAGCCGCCGGATGGCAGTGTGGACCGTCTCCCGATAATCGATCAGATCGTCGAAAGTCGAAGAAATGAATATATTCAATGGATTATTTACTCGTCCCATACATCTCTAGCATAACGCAGATGATCCTCACGGAACGCAGTAGCAAAAGCTAACGTTTCCGCCGCCCCCAGGCGAATAGGAAACCGTAAAATCTCCGCCCGAGTCAAGCCCCTTGTAAATGATCTCGGAAACACGCAGGAATTCGGTGAACTTCACCCGTGAGATCGGCCGCGGATGCCGGTGAAGTTTACCGGTGAGGTCCGCACCCTATGCCGGTAAGTTCACCGGTGAAGAGGCCGCTCAGGGCTTCTTGGCGCGGCACCGCCTGGTGCGGGTGGCGTTAAGCTCCTTGCCTTCCTTGCGCCGGTAGTTCTCGGCCTCGATCTCGCTCACCTCGGCGCAGTGCACGAGCCCGTTGACGAGCGCGACGACGCACGCGGCGTGCGGGAAGTAACCGCCCGACCAATGCCATCGTGACCACCCCGTCGGGGGCCGGTTACCAGTCCCCATCGCGACGAAGGAGGAAGCGGTGGCGACGAAGGCGGAGTGGGCCGAGCGGGTGGCGCGATGGCAGCGCAGCGGGCTGAGCGCCGAGAAGTTCGCGCAGCGCGACGGGTACATGCCAAAGCAGCTGTACTGGTGGCGCTGGAAGCTGCGCGCTGACCGGCCTTCCCAGCCCTCGCCGTCGTCGTTGACCGAAGCACCGCGCTTTCTGCCGGTCCACGTGGTGACGGACGTATCGGCCGCCGTGCCGGAGCCGATCGAGATCGCGCTGCCCAGCGGGCGGGTGGTGCGGGTCCGGCCGGGCTCCGACCCGGCCACGATCAAGCGGGTACTGGCGCTCGCCGCCGAGGAGACGCCGCGCTGACGTTGCCTCCGTCGGTGCGGGTGTACGTCGCAGCCGAGCCCACGGATCTGCGCAAGAGCTTCGATGGGCTGTTGGCCTTGGTCTCTCAGCGCTTCGGAGCCGACCCGCTCTGTGGGCATCTGTTCGTGTTCAGAAATCGGCGAGGTGACCAGGTGCGCGTCTTGTTCTGGGACCGCAGCCCGGCCGCTGCAGGCTCTCGTCCCTGTGCGATGCTTGTCGTGAGGAGGGGACGATGGCGACGGACACGGCGACGACCCACGCGAATGAGGCGCCGCAGCAGGCGTGGGTACGCTGGCAGCGCGAGCATGCGGACGTGATGGAGGGGGCGACACGATCACAGCAAGTCCTGCTGGAGGCGGCGATGCGGTTCGTGGCCGTCATCGCGGCCCAGCCGATCCTGCTGCGCGTAGCAGCCTATTTTTCCCTGCATGCGGAGATGGGCCTGACCGCAGCGCAAGTGGGCGCGGCGGTGCGCCGCATTGACCGAGCCATGTGCACCGTGCGCACGCTCACGACGCAGCAGTTGCTCGAGTCGATCTGGGCGGAGATCGGGCGACACCGTCAACCGCGGCTGCGCCCGAAGCATGCTGGTCTGATCGCCAAGTACCTCGTCGACCATCCACGATGTACTCAGCCCGAGGTGGTCGCGTTCATCGAGCGGGAGCTCGGGATCGACATGGAGCAGCAGAGGCTCCGCCGGTTTCTCGACGCCTATGGCCTTCTTGTCTTTCGCCCTGATCACGATCGCGCGGAGGCGCATGTCGCGCGCCCCACCTCGTCGGGCGCGCCCATTTCGGGGGCGCCTTCCTCCTGCTGCCGGCCGCGCTCGCCCTAAGCCGCGTCGCGGAGCGCGCGCTGGTCAGGGCGCTGGGAAGCGGGACAAGGCGTGGCGCCTTGTGCTGTCGCTGTTCTTCCGCGCGGCCCTGGGCATCGCGCGCATCTTTCATTTTGAGACCCTCCACGATCCGGGCTTCGCGATCCTGTCTCGCGGCAAGAAGGTCATCTCTCGATCTCGCCTCGGTGGGCTGGTGCGCGCGGTGACGACGGAAGGGGTCAAGAAGCTGACGCACGCGAGCGAGTCGTGGGGTGCGTTGCGCCACCGCTAGGTGCCACTGAGCCTTGTTGAGCACGTCGTTGCCCGCTCCACGCGCAAATTCAAGATCCCGAAGGGCTTTCACACCCTCCGCAACAAGAAGATGCGCGCCGAGAAGCTCTTCTTCCTGCACTGGCCCGAGGCGCGCCGCTTCCTCGGGCTCGTCGTCACCTGCGGCAACGGCAAGCTCATCGAGCGGATCCTCGAATTTGTCCGCGCTGTTCGTCGGGGCGTCCAGGTCCGTCAGCTTCGCCTGATCATCGAAGCGGGCGCCTCCGCTACCAACGAAGGCCTCCGGCGCCTCGATCACTTCGGCAAGATCGTGTTCTTGATCCGCGCGCCTCGTCGGCCGGGCTACGTGGACGCCTGGAAGCGATTGCCACGAGCACGGTTCACCCCCTACGAGGAGCCCGGCCGGTACAAGGGCTAGGCCCGAGAAGATCGAGCTCGCCGAGACAACCACCACGATCCGCGGCATCGCTCGGCCTCTCCGTACCGTTGTCGTGTGTGAACACGCGATGAAGGGCAAGGACCGCTGGCACGCGCTCTTCGTATTGCACGACAACACGACGCCGGCCCTGGAGCTGCTGCACGAGTACCGCACTCGCCAGCACTACGAGCAAAGCCATCGAATCAGCCGCTACGACCTGTGGAACGATACCTCGGCGAGCGGATATCCCAAGCGCAGCCGGCCCGACCGCCCGGGGTTTCGTCGAGGACCGCTCGCGCTCTGCGCCTGGATCGCCGCGCTCGCCTGGGACGCGCTCCGCGCCCTGGGCGACGGCCTGCCCCCTCGTTTCCACTTCGCCCACCCGCGCACGCTGCGGCGCTGGGTCCTGATGCGCGACGCCGACTTAATCCTCACGCCGTCGCACCTGCTCGTCGTACTGGCCTTCCTGCGGCGTCGGGCCTGGCTCCGCCCCCTCGTCCAACGCTTCAACGCGGCCGAGATCGCCTTGCCAGGGCTCAGCGGGCGCCACGTCGTGATGGGGTTCGCCGCCAGGGGCCGGCCGCCGTCAGACGCACGGCCTGTGCTGCCAAGTACTGCGGAAGTGCGTTCTGGCAGCGGGGAGGGCTATGGGGGCGTTTGGTGCTAGGGACCACTTGCCAAACCAGCCACCCAACGAAATGGCGTTTTCGTCGGGTGGGCCAGCGGCGAGCGCGGACCGAAGCACCCGCAACGGGGAGCCGTGTTGATGCACGATGCACACGAAGATCGCGTTGCGCCCCCAGAGTCCCCGGGCTACCGTGCGCCTGCGACTGGAGGATCCATGCACGGGCGCGCCAATGTTTTTGCAATTCATTCCTGGGATGACGCCGACGCCTTGCGACGTATGGAGGGGCTGCTACGCGTCGCCGACCCTAGCCTCGCCCACTACTCCGTGCTTCCCGAGCGGGCCCTCCAGGGGACGTCCGAGGAGGTAGAGCGGAACATCACCCACCGGATCGCCGTCGCGACGGCAGTCGTGGTGATGAACACGCCCGGGCTCCACCAACGCGAGACGGCGACATTCGAGATGGAGACGGCGGTGCGAATGGGTAAGCGCATCATCGTTGTGTAACCCTACGGGGACTTCGACTCGCCTATTCCGCAAGTACTGGACGGGCACGTCTACCGTTACGCTACCTGGCGGAGCGACGTCGTGGGCAGGGCCATCCGTGGGGAGTATCCCCAGGATGGACGGGTATTCGACCTCGCTGAGATCGCCGACCGTCGGGTGCTCATCAGTATTCTGGCGGCTGGAGTTGCTACGGTAAGCTTCGTCGTCATCGCCCGTGCGGCCAGCGCGTTTCAGGCGCTCCAGCAGGACCTCGCCGCCCGAGGCATCGATCTGCGCTGGGATGGTGAGGCCACGCGCACGGTGGTCGAGCACGCGGTCGTGGGTGCGGGCATTGGTCTGCTTCTCGGGGCGCTCAGCGGAGATGGAAGGACCGCTTTCTACGCAGCAGCGGGAGGCGCGGCGATCGGCGCCGCTACGGGCGTGCACCGCGTGTACAACGCGCGCCTGATCGGCACGACCCATCTGCGCGTCCTCACGATCGAGCCCATATAGTGCCCGGTAACTTCAAGCGAGCACGCCCATATGTCGTTAGGAGGGTTCAATAGCCACGAAGACCGCACCTTCATCAGCTTCGCGATCGAGGACAGGAGCTATCGGGAGCTGCTCGTGCGATCAGCGAAAAACGCCAAGAGCCCTTTCGAGTTCATCGATATGTCCGAAGGAGCCTTGGGACGAGAAGTGGAAGACGAACTGCCGCACGTGGATCAATGGATGCGACGGCATGATTGAGCAGCGCCCCATCATCCGGCTCTTCGTCGGTGGTACGCCGGTCTCTGAGGTCCAGTCCGTCAGCTGTGACACGGCCGGAAGGCCGTGCTGTACGTCGCGCCGGAGGACGTCTCGACCCCGGCGTGGACGCGGGCGAACGACCCGGCGGATGCCGCGCCCGGCCTGAACCGCCACCCGCACCGGGCTGCAGCAGCCGGCGCCAGGAAGAGGCGCGCAGTGGCCGCTGAGGTTCTGAGCCTTGCCGAAGCCCGCCAGCGCCGCGGTGCTGAGGAGCGCGTGCTCGGCGCTCGGTTGGTCGCCACGGCGCTCGACTTCGGCATGGTCGCCGCCGACGGCACCGTGTGCACTCTCATCGACGGCAGCACGAGCTGCGACGTGATCCGACATGTGGGGACGGGTTCACACGCCGACGCCCCGGGTCGGGTGATCCTGGGCACTAGACGGGCGTGTCTCGATCGCGCTTGGCAGACACTACAAGTGCCCCGCGCAGGCGGAGAGCGTGTACCATGGGCTTCATGCAGGGCGTCGAGCGCGCGTGGTGGTCGCGGAAGGGCGGAAAGTTCAGGCGAGCCGCGGCGGCGGTGCTTTGCGGGGTTCGGACGAACGGATCTGGTGAGGCTCGCTTTCGGGCATTAGGCGGTTCTCAGTCGAACGGCTTCGGCGGATCTTCGTAAGGATTTTGAAAGGGATGTCTAATGATAGTGGGGCTGGCGAGCCGCGTGCGAACTCCATCGAAACTGGAAGACCAGCGAAAGACGGTAGGAGTTGCAGCGATTGTTTTGGTAGTTGGCGGCATGGTCATCACGGCGTGCGGCACCGACAGGGACGGTAGCGAGACGGCTGACTCGGGTATGGGAGGTAAGGCGGGAGCATGCACTCCTGGTGCGCAGGTCGCGTGCGCATGCATTGGCGGGGGGCAGGGCGTGCAGCTCTGTAACAGCGGCGGTACAGCACTCGGCCCATGCATGGGCTGTGACGGAATCGGTGGCGCCTCTAGCACCTCGACGTCCGGCGCCGCGTCGTCCAGCAGTTCGTCGCCTACGACCTCGAATTCGGGTTCCAGCAGCAGCGGTACTGGGTTGCCGTGCGCCGCGCCATCCGACTGCCCTTCGCCCGGTAATGTCTGCATCACGGCCACGTGTATGGACGGCAACTGCGGCTTCGCTCATCTCCCGGCTGGAACACCGCTGGCGACGCAGACACCGGGCACGTGCCAGAAGGCTGTCTGCACCGGGATGGGCGGCACGACGATGATCGTCGACAATGAGAACGTACCAACTGCTCTCAGCCCGTGCCAAGTTGGTATCTGCGCCGGTGGTGTGCCCGGGGCCTCGAATGTGCCCGACAGTGCGACGTGCAACGCTGGCGGGACTCAGTGCTGCGGCGGCGTCTGCATCGACACCACCGCCGATGCCAGGAACTGCGGAGCCTGCGGCCACAGCTGTGAGGAGGCGACATGCGCGGGCTCGATCTGCGCCTTCGTTTCCGGACAAAAGGAGCCCTGGGGCATCGCGCTTGACGCGACGTACGTCTACTGGACTAACGTTGGCACCATCAACCAGGACGGCACGGTAATGAAGGTGCCGAAAAGCGGTGGCACGCCGGTAGTCCTCGCCTCAGCGCAGGCTCTTCCCGTCGGCATCGCGGTCGACGCAACCAACGTCTATTGGATTAACAGTGGCACGCCCGACCGGAGTGACGGCGCAGTTATGAAGCTGCCCCTCGCCGGGGGCCAGCCGACGGTACTGGCGTCGGGCCAACATGGACCGCTCAACGTCGCTGTGGACGCGACCCACGTCTACTGGACCAGCAAAGACGGAGGCGCCGTGATGAAGATGCCTATCGCCGGAGGCGTCCCAGTGACGCTTGCCTCAGGGCTACGTAACCCGTGGGATATCGCGCTGGACGCCACCAGTGTCTATTGGACGAACTACAACGGTGGCTCCGTGATGAGTGTTTCCAAGAGTGGAGGTGTCCCGGCGATTCTCGCATCCGGGCAGAATGTTCCATGGGGAATCGCGGTTGATGCAGCCAACGTCTACTTCACGCGCAGCGATAACGGCGGCATCAACGGCGCGGTGCTCCAGATGCCGAAGGGCGGTGGGCACCTCGTCACGCTCGCCGCGAAGCAGAACGGTACTCCTCACGGCATCACGGTGGATGCCACTCACGTCTACTGGGGCTACTACGATGGATCGCTTTTCAAGGTGCCTATTGGAGGCGGAGCGCCCACTGTCATCGCCTCCAATCAGCCTGCCCTGGCGGACTTGGCTGTCGATGAAACAAGTATATATTGGATCAATCAGGTCACCATGTCCAAAGGGACCGTGATGAAGGCGCCGAAGTAGGACGTAGGACTAGGACTGAGCGGCTCGTTGATTTCAGGCGGCGCGTGTAAGTCGTGAAGGATGGCGGGGAGCTGCTCAACAAGCGCGGCGGCAGGTAACCGCCCGCCCATCGCCATGGGCGTGCTCCCTTGCGGTTGCCGCCGGGGTCGAGGATGCTGGACGCAGGGCGGCGCCGGCCCGCGGCCCGCATTGGCACGGGAGGACGGTATGCGTCCGGTGACCCGCATGCTGTTTTGGAGCCTCTGCGCTGCGTAGAAACCCGCGCCGGAGGTGTGGATGGACGAGAGCAGACGCATCTGGCGTGAGCGGGTGGCGCGCTGGCACAAGAGCGGGCAGTCCGCCCGCGTGTTCGCGGAGCAGGAAGGGGTCAGCGCAGGCACGCTCTACTCCTGGAGCCGCCGGCTGGGGATGAAGCGGAGCGAGTACCGGCGGCGCTCGGAGAAGGCGACGCTGCCCGCGTGTTACCGAGCAGGCTGCTTGATGGCCGGAAGATCCGGCTCCGTGATGGCCATCGTCGACCCGGATCTCCGCTCACCGCGATTGCAGCGAGGCGAGGCACCGGGGTGACTGCGGTGGTCGCAGAGCGCCGGTGCGTTCAGTCGGTGTGGAGGGGGAGGCGGTCATCGCCGTCGAGGACGGCGTGGTAGCGAGCGAGAGCGTGGTCGAGCCGATCGAGGTAGTGGAGCACGACGTCGACGGCGTAGAGGCGAGGGCAAAGCGGATCCGGGTCGCTCGGGTAGGGCGCGGTGAGCGCGTCGCGGGCGAGCGCGAGGGAAACGACGAGGGCGGCGACTGCGCTGCCCTCGACGTCACCGCGCCGCGTGTCCCCCTCGGCCAGGGGGGCGGGGTTCATCCGGGCTCCTCTGCGTCCAGTTGCAGGATGCGGCTGAAGACATCGCGCTCGACGAGCTTGCGCTTCTTGCGCGCAGCGGCTCGAAGAGCGGCCGTGGCGAGTCGGTCGGTGTCGCGCAGGCTGCCGGCGGCCGCCTCGTGCAGCATCGCGATCGCGTCGGTGGTGAAGAGCTCTTTCGCGCAGCCGACTCGGTTGAGACGTACACGCAGATAGTCGGCCGTATCGTCCGGCGTGAGCGGATCGATGGTCAATCGGTAATGGAGGCGCGAATACAGGGAGCGATTGCGGCGCACGCGGAGCCGCTCGCCGAGCTCGGGCAAGCCAAGCAACACGAGCGAAAGCAATGCGCGGCTATCCCAGGCGTAATTAAGGAGTATGTGAAGATGATCGAGTGTATCCTGATGAAGTAGATGGGCCTCATCGAGGACGAAGACCGGAAATACTCGTTCCTTCGCGAGTTCCTCGACGTGCGTGCTGACCGCGTAGAAGACGTCTCCAGCGGTGCTGCAGCGCGCGAGACCGAGCGCCAGACAGAGCTGGCGATAGAAGTCCCGGCGTCCAAGCGTCACGTTGGCGCAGTAGGTCAAGCGAAACGTCTGCGGCGAAAGGGCATGACGGAGCGCGCGGAGGAGACACGTCTTGCCAACGCCTGGGTCACCAGCGAGGAGCACGCTCTTTCTGGCGTGCACCGCTTCGATGAGCATCTCGAGTATCGCCTGCTTGGACGGAGGGAGCCAGAGCTCGCCGTCTTCGACCTCCTTTGAAAATGGCTCTGCGGTGAAGCTGAAGTAGCTACAAAAGTCCATGGTCATTCCTCCTCGCCATCGCGGGGCGTTCGTCCGAGAGCCTTGTCCAGAAGCGTTTTCGGCGGGTCGAAGGGCACCCGCGCCTCGTGCGCGACATCAAGGTTGCAGGCCGGCCGCGGGCGACGGGCGTTCTTCACCGGATCGACCCGGTGCAGGGCGAAGCGTTTGCCCTCGTGTTCGATCCAGGGCGGCTCGTTCGGCGTGACGAGGCACCGCGACACCGTGACGAGGTGGCCGGCGAGGAAGCCGAGATCGGTCTCCCAATCCTCTCCATCCATCGAGAGCGTGCTGTCGCGTCGGACGCGCCGACGGGCCTGGGTCGTGAGCGCGTCGCGGAGCTTCCGCTCGTCGAGGTTGTCGGTGACGTGGGGATACCCCTCGTACACCTGCGCGGGGGATTTGCCGAAGAGCGCCGCGTGCGGTGTGCGGTGGTAGTGCTCGTCGACCCAGGCGTAGAGCCGGACGTTGAGGTCGTGCAGCGAGCCGAGCGCTCCGGTGAAGTCCACGCACCTCTCTCGCAACGTCCTCCAGAAGCGCTCCATCTTGCCGCGCGCGGGGGCGTCGTACGGACGGGCGTGGATCAGGGTAGTGCCGAGTCGCTCACACGCCAGGTGCAAGGTGTGCCCGCGGTAGGTCGAGCCGTTATCCAGGTAGAGGGCGTCGGGAGCGCCATGTTTGCGCAGTGCTCGGATGAAGAGCGCCAGCATGTCGACCTCCCGCTCGGCGCTCATCGCCTCGATCGCGAGGATGTACCGGGAGGCGTCGTCGAGCAGCGCGTGGATCCGCACCGGCGCCACGCTGCCGCCAACGAGGATCGGTGACACATGACACACGTCGCCGTGCCACAGAGCGCCGGGGTGCTCGGCCTGCCAGCGCAACCGCACCTTGCCGCCCGTGCGATCGCGCAGCGCGACGCGATCAAGGCGGTGTTCGGCGTACAGGCGTCGCACCGTGGTGGCGGAGATGGCCTCCTTGTCGATCCGGCCCGCCGCGATCAGCGTGTCGAGGATGAGCGAGACCGAGGCGCTCGGGTGCTCTTCTCGAATGTCGAGCAGCATCTGCCGTTGCTCGGGGGTGAGCTCGCGCGCCCGTCCCTTGTCCTTGCGGGGCTTGGGACGCAAGCCTTCGAGACCTTCGGTCTTGTACGCGTAGTACCAACGCTCGAGCGTGGGGACCGAGTAAGTGCGCGGAGAATGGGCGCGCGGTGGGCGAAACCGCTGTTTGCTCAGGTCGGCGAGCGCTTCGGCGAGCTCTCCCCGGTCGAGCTCGCGGTGCATGAGCGAGCCGATGATCTCACTGCGATAGAGCGCTACCGCTTCCGCGTGGTCCTTCGGCTTGAGGGGGTCTTGCACGTCGTGTCCTTTCCGGACCGGTGACACCGCACCGGCCGCACAGCCATCCAAGCGCAAGGCGCTCCGCCGACCGAGGATCCAGCCGGGTGGAGCCCGACATGAGCCCGAGAAGCGGGCCGCTCGCCATCACGCAGCTCGCGCGGCGCCGGCCATGACGGCGGCCTCGAGGACCTCGGCCGCAAAAGGCGCCATCGCGACGAGCGTCATCGCGGCCCGCTCGGCCCGCTGCCGCAGCGAAGCAGCAAGGGGACTGGGGCGGACTGACGGAAAGAGGCGCCCCTGGTCGATGGCGCGTAACCAGCGCCGCACGGTCGCCCAGCTGTCGGCATCGAAGCTGGCAGACCAGGGGCTGACACGCCGCCGCACCTCGATGAGCGCTGCACTGGCGATGCCGACGAGCAGCAGGGCCAGACCGATCGCCGTCGCGGCGAAGTGCCGTCGCGGTGCGACGCCCCGCGGTACGACCGTGATCGTCGCGCCGCAGCGGCGGCATCGATAACGGCGCACCTCGATCGTGACGAGCCCGCCGCGCTCGCCGGCAGCCAGCGGCCCGCGTACCTGCCGGGACCGCGAGCCGTGACCCCACAGCCCCAACCCGCCCCCCAGCGGGCAAGCCGCGGCACCGCAACGCGGGCAGCGGGCTGGCCGCGCGCGATCTACGGTGGGCGGTGAAGCGAGCCAGCCTTTGACATCGAGGTCCAGATGGACGATCTGTTGAGGGCTCCGCTCTTTCAAGCGATTCGGAGCACGACGGGAGGGGGCACGCGGCCAAACGAGCTCCTCCCGTCGCCTATTTTGTGGCCCGCGCCGCGCCGATGCTCCGCTCCTGTCGCTGACCTACCCCGTTCGTGACGCGGACGGGCGAGGAGTCGTGCTGGTAATTTTCGGGAGACGAAGGGAATGCGCGCTCCCTCTTTTCCTGTGCACCCGCATTCGACCGACGCGATCGTGCTCAGGAGGAGCTACGCTGAGAATTTGATCGAACGCGGCGCAATGCATCGCCGGAGAAGGTCCTGGCAGCTTGCTGCCCCCGGACAACGTCGCCATCGACCATGATCCGCCTCGGCGATGGTGCGCTGCGGTGAGCCGGCCGCCCCGCCATCAAAGAGCTGGCTCGACAAGCGCATCATCGGCATCAACGACGGTGCTCAGTAACACCCGCGTTGCTGCCTGTGGTGGTCGCCCCGTCGAGCGCTACGGCGTGCTCGCCGGGCACCGCGCTCGAGATCGTGTTTCCGGACGGAGCGGTCGTGCGCGTGCCGCCGACGTTCGACGAGGATACGCTGGCGCGCGTCGTTCGCGCACTCGGAGGCGTGCGATGATCCCGGGCCGCGTCTCGATCTACGTCGCCACCGAGCCGCTCGACTTGCGCCGATCGTTCGATGGCCTCGCCGCCGTCGTGCGCGAGGTGCTGCGGCAGGATCCGCTCTCTGGAGCGCTGTTCCTCTTTTTCAACCGAGCAGCCGACCGCTGCAAGGCCCTGTGGTGGGACCGCAGCGGGTATTGCCTGCTCTACAAGCGTCTCGAGCGCGGGACGTTTCGAGCCCCGCGTGCGGTCACGCCGGGAGCTACGAGCGTCGTCATCGACGCGGCCGAGCTGGCGAAGATCCTCGAGGGCATCGCGCTTACGCCGTCGAAGCTGCGGCGAGACGTGCGCCTCGGCGAGGTGGCTCCGCCTCCAGGCTCATGATCTCATCCGACCTGTCCGCGCTCTGCCGGACATCGCGCGCGCCGCATTGCCTCGAGAGCCCTTCTTTTTCCTGTAACAACCCTCTTCAAAAAGCAAAAAGTCACGAGTACTTACCGCCTCGTGAGCAAGTCGCTCGATGAGCAGATTCATGAGCTGAAGGACAAGCTGGCGCGCGCCGCGCACGAGCGCGACGAGTACCGCAAGCTCTACGAGCTCGCCAGCATCGAGCTGGAGCGGCTTCGCCGCCACATCTTCGGCCAGAAGGCCGAGCACGTCGACCCTGGGCAGATGCAGCTCGCCTTCGACGCCATCGTCCAGATGCTCGCGGGGGCAGCGGCGTCACCCGATACCGGCACCGCGAGCACGCCTGAGGACGACGGCGCTGCGCCAGGAGGCGGCTCTGGGGGCAACGGCAAGGGGCGCAGGAGCACCCCGCACGGACGGCAGAAGCTGCCCGAGCACCTGCCGGTCGAGCGGATCGAGCTGCTGCCGCCCCAGATCCGCGATGAGCGCGCCGCCGAGATGGTCCGCATCGGCGAAGAGGTCTCCGAGACGCTGGAGTGGAGACCCGCGAGCTTCGTGCGGCTGCAAATCGTGCGACCCAAGTTTGCCACCAGGGGCGAGCCCGAAGCCGGCGTCGTCATCGCGGACGTAGCCGACAGCCCCGTGCCCCGGTCGCTGGCCGGGCCAGGGCTGCTCGCGCACGTGCTGGTGAGCAAGTACGGCGATCATCTGCCGCTGCATCGGCAGGAGAAGATCTATGAGCGCCAAGGGGTGCACCTGGCGCGCTCGACGCTCTGCGGCTGGGTGGGCTCGTGCGCCGAGGTGCTGGGCTATCTGGTCGCCGCCATGGCCAAGGACGCGCTCTCGGCCCATTGCATCGCCATCGATGCCACCGGGGTGCTCGTGCAGGCCAAGGACA
This sequence comes from Sorangium aterium, assembly GCF_028368935.1. Classification (NCBI taxonomy): domain Bacteria; kingdom Pseudomonadati; phylum Myxococcota; order Polyangiales; family Polyangiaceae; genus Sorangium; species Sorangium atrum. The sequence goes on from NZ_JAQNDK010000003.1 coordinate 926,579, forward strand.
AGTGCCGGCGTGGACACTTCTGGGTGCTCGTGGCCGACCGCGACCACGTGCTCTTCCGCTTCACGCCGCGTCACAACCAGGATGGCCCCAAGGAGTTTCTCCGCGGGTACAAGGGCTACGTCCAGGCCGACGCATCGAGCGTCTACGAGGAGCTGTTCCGGACCGAGCAGGTCACCGAGGTCGGCTGCTGGGCCCATTGCCGCCGGCGCTTCTTCGAAGCGATGTCGTCGGACCGGGAGCGTGCGATGACGGCGCTCGGCTTCATTCACCAGCTCTTCGCCATCGACAAGGCGACCAAGGACCTGGCCCCCGGTCGCCGCACCGAGCAGCGCCGAAGCCATGCCCAGCCCGTGCTCGATGCCTTCCGCGCGTGGCTCGACAGCGAGGAGCTGCTCGTGCTGCCCAGGAGCCCCATCGCTGGCGCCATTGGGTATGCGCGCAACCAGTGGCTCGCACTCATCCGCTTCCTTGAGGATGGGCGGCTCCGCCTGGACAACAACCGCAGCGAGCTGGAGCTCCGCAGAGAGGCACTCGGGCGTAAAAACTGGATTTTCGTGGGCAGCGACGATGGGGCGGAGTGGAACGCCATCATCGTGTCGCTGATCGCCTCCTGCGCCTTGCACCAGATTGACCCCTGGGCCTACCTGCGCGACGTGCTGATCCTGCTGCCGAGCTGGCCGCGCGAGCGGATCCTCGAGCTCGCTCCCAAGTCCTGGAAGCAGACCCTCGAGAACACCGACGCTCGGCAGCGGCTCGCTGACAGCCCGTGGACGGCGCCGGTCACGCTGGCCGCGTGAGCGCATCGAAGCCTGCTCTGCGCCACGGGTAACGTCCGGCGACGTCGCGCTGGGCGTGGGCGCCGCTCGCCGGCGTTGCCGCGGCGGCGCCGCCTCGGCGCCATCGATCGCGGCGAACGCGCTCGCCTTGCCGGGGCGCCGCCTTCGCACGCCCGCGTCACCGGTGCCGCGCTCCTCTGGCGTCGCTTCGGGGTCCCTCAGTCGGGTCTCGCCACCGTTGCCGGTGCCCTGCCGTCGCTCTCGCATCGCACGGCAAGCCTATGTCCCTGGCCTGCTCGACGTCAGGATGGGCTCTGCCGAACGGATACGGAGGAGGCCCGGCGAGGGCGTCTTCGCCCGCGTCGGAGACCGAGGCGCGCTTCGTTCAGGGCGCGTCGGCAGCGGTCGGAGCAGCGCTCGACGATCTCGCCCAGGCGTCGGGCAGCAACTCGTCCAGCCGGTCGCGCGGCCAGCCCGCCTTCCACTTGCCACCCACCGAGCGGCGCATCAGCTCTGCCGACGCTCGACCGGAGCGACGGCACGTTCTGGCGAGCCGAGGTAATCACGCGCAGACATGGTTGGCGCAGGTAGCGCAGCGACGCTCGGGGACAGCGAGGCGGTGGGCAAGGGGGCCGACAGCGCAGCGACGTTCGGCGCAGGGCGGAGCGCTGGCAATTCCTGCGCGCCATGCGCCGCTGATATCTGCGACGGATCGCGCCATGTGGTCCTGATCTGCTTGTCCTTCGTTGCCTCGACTTTCGAGGAGAACGAACGGATAATTGATCGTTGGATGTCTAGCGGCAAAACATTCCACTCGTCAACTATCTGTTGAACATAAGCGCGTGCATGCTTTCGAGTCTCGACGGTGTCGTTGCCTGCCGTTTCCTTGAACTCGGCTTCCTTCGCCTCGATCGCTGCAAGCGCGTCGTCGAGGCGATTCAGTTCTGTCTTCACGTCGTCAACGGTGAAGAGACCCGTTGCGACAAATTCCACGACTCGCTGTCGCGACATCTTGATCTCGCGGCGCTGGGCGGCAAAGTCTGGCTTCTCGATTTGACGCGGCGGTCTAGTCAGCGAAGTGAGGAGCGAGCGAGCAAACGTCAAGAATTGCTCGCTTGCGGCAGCGTCCGCGTCCGGCTGGCGAACCCACGCGCTGAGCTTGCAGCGGACGCCTTTCTCCTTCTGCTCCACATGGCCACGGCAGACGTAGTAGCCCACCTTGTGTCGGCCGCTGCGGTCCACCGGACGGGCAGCGACGCTGCCGCCGCATTCCGCGCAACGGCAGAAGCCGCGCAGCAAGTAGTTCGCCGTCGCGGACGTGTCCTGGGGCTTCCTCCCGCGACGACGGCCTCTCAATGCAAGCTGGGCGTTGTTGAATGTCTCATCGTCGATGATCGCCTCGTGTGCAGGGATCCACTCGGCCGGAAGTTGCACGACGCCGCGCGTGGCGCTCGGCCGCACGCTGGTCTTTGCGACACGGCCCGTGTAGGTACGGTTGCGCAGCGCGGTAAGAACCCAGGCGCGCCCGAACGCCTTGATGCTGCCGTACTCTTGACGAAGCCGCTTGGCGGTCGCGAATACGCTATAGCCTTCAAGGCAGAGCGCGAACATGCGACGCACCACCGCGGCGTGCTCCGGAACCACGCGGAGGGGGAGCGGTGTCTTCGTCCCTTTGGGCTTGGGCTGACGTTCGTAGCCGAACGGCGGATGCCCTTCGACGAAGTGCCCTTGTGCGCGCAGGTGCTTCCGCCCCCCTTCGGTTCGCTCCTTGATCCGACGGCGCTCCTGCTCTGCCCCGACCGCCCAGTTGGCGAGCGTGTCCTCTGCCATCGGCGAGCGCGAATCGAACCCCTTGTCAATGGCGACGAACACGGCGCCCTTGCGCATGATCTGCCGAACGTTCTTGACAATGAAGACCACGTCGCGCCCGAAGCGGTCGATGTCCGTCACGATGACCATGTCCCCCCGGCGGACGTCCGCCAGGAGCGCGGCGACCTTCTTCCTGTTCGCCTCGTTCTCCTCGCCGCCGCTCTCTACCTCCGGGAACAGGATCGGCGCCGGCAGCGAATGGAGCCGGCAGTAGTTGCCGATCTTCTCGGCCTGGGCGTCCAGGGAGACGCCCGCGATCTCCTGCTCCCTCGTCGAGACGCGCGGGTAGCCGAGCGTCCGCCGGATCGCGGCGTTGGGGGTTGCGTCTTTCATTTGTTTCACCTGTCCGAAAGGTTGATCATGCTCCAGCTCGCACGGCTGAGCAAATCGCCGGTTTTGGCCGGGATTTCGGCCTCCTCTGCGTGTACTAAAAGTTCCGCTACTCTGGGTGGGGAGCGTCGCCGCGCTCCTGGGCGGAGAGGCGCGCCGGGGCGAGATCGCGCACGAGCTCGCGCCCCTCGTCGAACGCGAGATCCTGGTGCGGCGCCGCGAGAGCCGCTTCTCGGGCGAGGAGGAGCTCGCGTTCCGGCATGCGCTCCTCCGCGAGGGGGCCTATGCGACGCTGACCGAAGGCGACAGGACGCTCGGGCACAAGCTCGCCGGCGCGTGGCTCGAGCAGGCGTCGGAGCCCGCTGCTGCAGTCATCGCCGAGCACTTCGATCGGGGCGGCGACCCCGCCCGCGCCGCCGACGGTTACCGGCGCGCAGCGGCGCAGGCGCTCGCTGGAAACGACCTGGAGGCCGTGTTTTCCCACACAGCTCGCGCCCTCACGCTCGGCGCGAGCGGCGAGGCGCGCGGGGAGCTGGCGCTCGTTCGGACCGAGGCGCATCACTGGCGCGGGGACATCGCCGAGGCGCTGCGCTGGGCGCAGGTGGCGATGGAGTCGCTGCCCAGGGGCAGCGCTCGCTGGTACGTGGCCGTGGGCGACGTGGGCCAGACCGCGGGCAGGCTAGGACATCACGAGCGGCTGGTGGCGCTCGCCGATGCGCTCGCGGGCGCCTGGTCCGACGACGCGACGACCGGCCCGGCGGTGATGGCCGCCACGCGGGTGGTGGTGCGGCTGTTCTTCGCGGGCATCTACGATCGGGCCGAGCTGCTCCACGCCCGGATCGAGGCCGTCGCCGGGCGGTTCTCGGGCGACCCGGCCGTGAGCGGGCCGATCTTCCGGGCGCTCAGCGTGCGCGCGCAGTTCGCCGGCCACCTCGATCGCTGCCGGGCGCTGACGGAGGCCTCGCTGCTGCTTCGAGCAGACGGGCGACGTCCGCAACGCCTGTGTCGCCCGCGGCAACCTCGCGGAGGCCGAGATCAGGCTCGGCGCTTACGCCGAAGCGGTGGCGCTCCTCCGCGGCGCGGTGGCCGACGCCGAGCGCATGGGGCTCGAGCGCGCGGTCATCACGGGCCGACACAACCTCGGCTTCGCCCTCGGCCGCCTCGGCGCTATCGAGGAGGGGCTCGCTGTCGAGTCGGAGGCTGTCACTGCCGCCATGAAAGGCGACTGGCGGAGCATCGAGGGGGTCTCGCGCGCCTACCTCGCATGGCTCTTGCGGAGCGCGGGTGAGCTCGAACGCGCCGAGGAGGAGGCCCGGCGTGCGGTGGCGCTGCTCGAGGCGGCGAAGCCGTTCCAGGTCGTGGCCCGAGCGACGTGGGCCGAGGTGATGCTCGCGCGCGGGAGGCCGTCCGAGGCGCTCGCCGAGGCGCGTGAGGCGATGGCGCTGCTCGCCTCCCTCGGCAAGGTCGAGGAGGGCGAGGAGCTCGCCCGCCTTGTCTACGCGCGGGCGCTCGAGGCGATTGGCGACCATTCGGCAGCGCGCGCTGCCATTGCGGACGCGCGCGACCACCTCCTCGCGACCGCGGCGCGGATCGACGATCTCCGCCGTCGCGACGGTTTCCTCCAGAACGTCTCCGAGAATGCGCAGACATTGGAGCTCGCGCGGGAGTGGCTCGGGGCCGCTGCCATCCTCCCGGCGTTTGCTGGGGACGGCCGGCCACCGGCGTAGGCGTGAGAGCTGATTCAAACAGCGCTCTGGGCGATCAGCCGAGCGAGCAATCAATCCTTCTCACCGTTCGTGACGCCGCGCGATTCTTCGGGTCCGACTGGTTCAACAGAATCGTGTCAAAGCACTAGTACATCGCGCCGTGGCGCCCGCAGACACGCTTGCGCCCCTTCCCGAACCCGTTCACCATCTCGCCCGGCGAGGCATGCCGACGGACCATGGCGAAGAAGAGGCAGCCGTCCTGGCCGCGGCGCGCGCCGGAGACCACGCGGCGTTCGCCGCGTTGAGCGAGCGCTACCGCCGCCAGCTTCGCGCGCACTGCTATCGCATGCTCGGCTCGTTCGACGAGGCCGAGGACATGGTGCAAGAGGTCCTGCTCCGCGCCTGGCGTGGCCGCGAGGGGTTTCAGGGGCGATCGCTGTTTCGCACCTGGCTCTACTGCATCGCCACCAACGCCTGCCTGAACGCGCTGGAGCGCGCCCCGCCGCGGGTGCTGCCGCAGGACCTGGCGCCGCCGGTCACCGCCTCCACGCCGGCGTCGCAGGCGCGCTCCACGCCGCCCTGGGCGCCGGAGGTCCCGTGGCTCCAGCCGTTCCCGGACGACCTGCTCGACGCCGAGCCGCCCGCCGACGCCGTGGTAGAGGCGCGCGAGACCATCGCGCTGGCGTTCCTGGCCGCCCTGCAGCACCTACCGCCGCGCCAGCGCGCCGTGCTCATCCTGTCCGACGTGGTGGCTGGTCGGCCGCGGAGATCGCGGAGCTGCTCGAGCTGACCGTCCCGTCGGTGACCAGCGCGCTCCAGCGGGCGCGCTCGACGCTGCGCGCGCGCTTCCCCGCCGGGGCGCCGGACCCGTCTGCCGGCGCGCCGGTCACGGGTCGCGAGCGCGCCGCGCTCAAGGTGTTCATGGACGCGTGGGAGCAGGGAGACGCCGCCGAGCTGACCCGGCTCCTCCGCGAGGACGCGCGCTGGGCGATGCCGCCCGCGCCGCTCTGGTTCGACGGCCGCGCGGCGATCGCCACCCTGCTCGCGCTGTTCCCGCCCCGCTGGCAGGGACGCGAATTCAGGATGGCGCCGGTCGGCGCCAACCGGCAGCCGGCGGCCGCGGCCTACCTGCGCCGCCGGGGCGAGGCGGTGTTCCGGCTGTCGGGGATCCACGTGCTGCGCGTCTCTGACGGCCAGATCGCGGAGATCACGACGTTTTCGGCCGAGCTGTGCGCCGGGTTCCGGCTGCCGCCGACGCTCACCGATTAGTTTTTCACCGCCTCGGGTCTACGCGACAGGACCGCGGAAAGGAGACCCGAGATGAAGAAGACGACCTCCAGGGACGGCACCACCATCGCGTTCGACCAGACCGGTCAGGGGGCGCCGGTGATCCTGGTGCTGGGCGCGTTCAACGACCGGATGACGGGCGCGCCGCTGGCAGCGTACCTGGCGCGGCGGTTCACCGTGCTCGCGTATGATCGCCGGGGGCGCGGCGACAGCGGCGACGCGGCGACGTATACGATCGACCGTGAAGTCGAGGACCTGGACGCGGTGATCCAGGCCGCGGGCGGCGCCGCGGCCGTCTTCGGCTACTCCTCCGGCGCGCTGCTCGCGCTGGCCGCCGCGGCGCGCGGCCTGGCCATCACGCGGCTGGCGCTCTATGACGCGCCGCCCGGCCAGCCCGCCGAGCACACGCAGGCTCTGGCGTCGCTGGTCGCGGCCGGACGTCGCGGCGACGCCGTGGAGTACTTCCAGCGGCGCATGGTCGGGATCCCCGACGAGGTTGTAGCCCAGCTCAGGCACGCCCCCTTCCGCCCCGCGCTGGAGGCGATGGCGCACACCCTGGTCTACGACGCGACGATCGTCGCCGACGGGCACATCACCGCCGCGCTCGCGGAGGTCCGCCAGCCGACGCTGGCGATCGCCGGCGGCGCGGGCGCGCCGGTCATGCGCCGGGTCGCCGAGACGCTCGCCGCGCAGCTGCCCGGCGGACGGGCGGTCACGATCGAGGGCGCCACCCACGACCTCGCGCCCGCCCTGCTCGTGCCGGTGCTGGAGCGGTTCCTCGACGGGTGAGCGTCAGCGGGCGTGCCCGCGCTCCACGCGCGCGGGAGGCCGTCCGAGGCGCTCGCCGAGGCGCGTGAGGCGATGGCGCTGCTCGCCTCCCTCGGCAGGGTCGAGGAGGGCGAGGAGCTCGCCCGCCTCGTGTACGCTCGGGCGCTCGAGGCGATCGGCGACCAACCATCGGCGCGGGCCGCCATCGCGGACGCGCGCGACCACCTCCTCGCGACCGCGGCGCGGATCGACGATCTCCGTCGTCGCGACGGTTTCCTCCAGAACGTCTCCGAGAATGCGCAGACATTGGAGCTCGCGCGGGAGTGGCTCGGGGCCGCCGCCATCGCCCCGGCGTTTGCCGGGGACGGCCGGCCACCGGCGTAGGCGTGAAGGCTGATTCAAACAGCCCTCGGGGCGCTCAGCCGAGCGAGCAATCAATCGTTCAAGCCTGAGCGCGCCCCGCTCACTTCATGGATGTTACGAGTCGCAGCCCACGTCCCGCCCGTTCAAGAAGGCTGCTTGAACGACGTGCCGTCGCGCGCCGACTGGCCTAGAACCATGTCTCCCAGCGGCCGCTGTCGATCTCGGCCGCGTGCACCGTCGCGGAGATGCGGTCGCGGTCGCCCGGGAACGGCTGTATCTGGTGCAGGCGGTAGCTGTCGATGACCAGCGCGCCGCCAGGGCTGTAGCCGGCGACGAGGCTCCGCGCGGACAGCGCCTCGTCGCGCGGGTCGTCTCGCCCATCGTAGAGGACGTCCCAGAGCTTCAGCCCGCCGTCCGCGTCCGGGAGCTCCAGCATCACGACGACCGTGATCGCACGGAGCCGGCGGGCAAGGTGGTAGTCGGAGAGCCCCTCCGTATCGAAGTGCACGACGCCGCCTTCACGCGCGACCTTCTCCCCCGCAGGGAAGATATGGACGCCTGGCCCGCAGAACCCGCGCCGGGGCTGCGCGAGCCCGCCGGTGAGCGCCGCGACGAGCTCGCGCATCCGGCGCTGGAGCCCGGGGAGGTGGCGCTCGACGCGGGCGTCGGAGGCCGCCGCATCGGCGAAATAGACCCGGGAGCGCCCCTGCTCCAGGTGCGTGTAGAAGGCGCGCCCCAGCGAGAACTGCTCGCCTCCGAAGTCGGCAGTCCACTCGGCCTGGGCTGCGCGGACCCCTGCGACGAGCGCGGCGCGCTCCGCCTCGGCGAACACGCGCGGCACCTCCAGCGCGAAGTGGTGATCGAGCGCGTCGACGGGCCGGAGCATCGCGCGCGGGGACGCTGGAGAGGAAGCGGCGGAGGGCGGGCCGGGCGGGGGATCGAGCCGCAGTACGGAGGCGCGGCGCGCGGTCGGCATGGCCAAACCACCGTTAGCACCGCGCGAGCCGGCCAGCCAAGCAGCGGCGCGCCGGCCGCGCCGCGAGGCCCGGAGCGCCTACCGGTTTTTCCCGCGCGAGCCGCCGGATCCGGGTTACAGTGCCGCCGCGGGAGCACCTTTTTGCGAGCGAGGACAGCGATGGTGTCGGGCAGGCGAGGGGAGAAGCGGCAGGAGCAGCAGGCGTTTGCGCTCAAGGGCACGATGCCTGCCATCACGATGCTCTGTCTGAAGACGGCGAATGTCGCGGCCGTCGAGCGTCAGCTCGCCGACCACATCTCGCAGATGCCGCACTTCTTCCTGCACCTGCCGATCCTGCTCGACCTGGCGGAGCTCGGCGACGAGCCCGTCGACCTCGGCGCCCTCGCCGGGCTGCTGAGGAAGCACAACCTCGTGCCCATCGCCGTGCGCAACCCGACGGACGCCCAGCGCGAGCGGGCCGTCGCCGCCGGCCTCGGCGTGCTGCGGACGCCGCTCACGCGCTCGTCCCGCCAGGCCGGGTCGGCCGAGGGGAGCACCCCCACGCCGGGCCCCGTGGCGGTAGGGCCCGCGCCGGACCGCGGCGCGTCAGGGGCCGCCGCGGCGGCGCCCGCCCGCCGCCCGAGGGACGCCGCCCCGGCGCCGGACGCGGCCGGGGAGCCGCCGCCGGCGGGGCTCACCGTGCGGCAGCCGGTGCGCAGCGGGCAGGTCATCTATGTGCCGCACGGCGACCTCGTGGTCCTCTCGCCTGTCAGCTCGGGCGCGGAGCTCATCGCGAACGACAACATCCACGTCTATGCGCCGCTCCGCGGCCGCGCCATGGCCGGCGCCCACAACAACGCGGACGCGAGCATCTTCTGCATGAGCCTAGAGGCGGAGTTCGTCTCGATCGCCGGCCGCTACCTCATGGCCGACGAGATCCCCGACGAGCACCGCGGCAAGCCCGCCCGCATCTCGGTCCAGAACGACGGGCTCGTGGTCACGCGGCTCTAGGGCGCGTCACCTCGGACGGAGCTCGGTCAGGACGAGCAAATACTCCGGGGGGTTGTTCGGCGTCAGCTTCGCGTACGGGTTCTCCATCGTCGGGAAGCCGGTGAACCGCTTCGTGCTGTACTCGCCCCACGACGGGTTGTTGAAGAGCGGGATCACCGGCGCGGCCTGCACGAAGATCATCTGCAGCCCGTCCAGGATGCGCTTCTGATCGACAGGGGCCGTCGCGGACTCGAACGCGTGGAACAGCACGTCGGCCTCCCTTGCGCCGAAACGGTGCCAGTTGCGCGGCGCCACCTCGCCGAGCGGCTTCACGAGATCTGCGCTCATCAGATCGCGATAAAAATTGTACGGCGTGGGCTCGACGCTGGTCCAGCCCATCGACAGATCGAACAGGCCCCTCTGCAGCGCCGCGTAAAACGCGCTGAAGTCATATGTCTTCATCGACGCGGCGATGCCCACGCTCTCCAGGTTCTGCGTGATGATCTGCACCGCGCGCACCCAGTCCGACCAGCCGCTGACGACGTTGATGTCGAAGTGCATCGGCTTGCCGAGCCTCGTCCGGATCCCGTCCGCGCCCCTCGGGTAGCCCGCCTCGTCGAGGATCTGGTTGGCCCGCTGCGGATCGAACTTCACCCAGTCGCCCGCCTCCACCGCCTTGTCGCTGCGAAACCGCTCGTAGGAGTCGTCCAGCCCCGTCGCGTCCGCGCCATGCGTGTAGTTGTCCGCCGCGAGCTTGACGATCTGGTCGCGGTCGATCGCCATGCTGATGGCCTTGCGCACGCGCACGTCGTCGAACGGCTTCTTCGTGGCGTTCGGGTACAGCGTGGCGGTGCCCCCGACGAGCGGGAACCAGTAATGATGGTTCGCCGGATCCTTGGCGACGAAGACCCGCTCGATGTCCGGCACGAAGGCGCCCGCCCAGTCGATCTCGCCGTTGACGAGCGCCAGGGTGACCTGGTCGTTGCTCGGATACGCCGGGAAGCGCAGCCCATCGACCGCCGGCTTGCCCTCCTGCCAGTAGCGCGGGTTCTTGCCGAGCTCGTACACCTGGTTCTGGAAGACCTTCACCTCGGTGAAGGGCCCTGTCGCCACGGGGTTCTCGTTCGCGAACGTGACGGGGTCCGCGACTTCCTTCCACACGTGCTCCGGCACGATCGGCTGGTGGCCGATGTAGCTGAGCCCGGGCACATAGGGGCGCCTCAATACGAACTCGACGGTGGTGTCGTCGATCGCCGTCACGGCGCCGAGGAACCGCCACACCCCCGCGAGATCGAGCGCCGCGTGCTTCTTGATGAGCGCGAACGTGAACGCGACGTCCCTCGCCGAGAACGCCTGTCCGTCCGACCACTTGACGCCGGAGCGGGTCGTGAAGGTGAGCTTCTTGTTCGCGTCGCTCCACGCGTAGCTCGTCGCGAGCCACGGCGTGTACTCGCTCCGCATCGTGTTGTAGACGAGCATCGGCTCGTAGATGCCGGCGACCGTCGGGAAGCGCGCGCTCCCCTCGGGGAGGAGGGGGTTGAAGTTGCGCACCCAGGTGGCCTGCTGTTCCCTCGCGATCGTGACCACCGTGGCCCGCTTCGGCGGGGGCTGCTGCGCGGAGCCGGCCCCCGCCTCCTGCGCCGACCCCGCCGGCGTCGCCGCCCGCTCCGGAGCGGCGGACGGGTTCTCGCTGCCATTCTTCGAACGACAGCCCGCCGCGGCGCAGGTGGACAGCAGCAGCGCCGACAGGACGAACGCGCGGCGCGGCATGGTTCGACTCATCCCAGACATCCACCTCTCCACGCGGGCGATCTCGACCCCCCGCGACGCTCCGTTCCCGTGACCGCTCCAGCGACGACGCCCGGACCCGCGCCCGCCGAGGCACCCAGGCACGACGCTCGCCCCCGTGAAGCATCGGGCCAGGTGTCGCCGCGCTCGCACTGTATCGGCGCATGTGAGCACATGTCAACTCGACCGGCTCGCGCCCGATTTCTGGATCTCCTCGCGTCCTCCCGCGAAACTGGCGGTGGCTCGGGGCCCCGACCGGGCGCACAGGAGGCTCCGCCGCGCGGAGCCCCTCCCGAGGAGCGGACCGTGACCACCCCCGTCTCACGAAAACTCGTCGACCTGAGCCACACCGTCGAGCACGGCATGACGACGTACAAGGGCGTGCCGGCGCCCGTCGTCTGCGATTTCCTCTCACGCGAGCAGTCCCGCGGCGTTTACGCGGAAGGCGTCGAATTCCACATCGGCCGAATCGACATGGTCGCAAACACGGGTACCTACGTGGACAGCCCGTTTCATCGCTATGCGAATGGCAAGGATCTCGCCGGCTTGCCGCTCGAATCGCTGGCCGATCTGGAGAGCGTTGTGGTCGAGGCGCGGGGCCGGTCCGGGCGGGCGATCGACGCTGACGCGTTCGACGGGCTCGATCTCGCCGGGAAGGCCGTCCTCGTGCGCACGGGCTGGAGCGCTCACTGGCGCACGGACGGCTATTTCGAAGGACACCCGTACCTGACGCGGGACGCGGCGCGGCTCCTGGCCGGCGCAGGCGTCGTGTTCGTGGGCGTCGACACCTACAATATCGACGACACGGCCGATCCCGCGCGGCCGGTCCACTCCCTCCTGCTCGGAGCGGACATCCCGATCTGCGAGCACATGACGGGGCTCGATCAGCTCCCCGCCGCCGGAGCCCGCCTCTTCGCCGTCCCGGTGAAGGTCCGCGCCTTCGGCACGTTCCCGGTCCGGGCGTTCGCCATCGTGTGAGCCGCGCAGGGCGCTCGGTGGAAGTCCGGTGAGGCGCGGGCTTGGCTTACCTGGCGCGGCGGCGCGGCGCCGCGGTGTCCGCAGCCGGCTCAGCCTCCGTCGAGCGGGAAGAGCTGCAGGTTCACGGCGACGACGCGCTCGGGCGGCCGCGATTCTGCGATCACCGCGCGCATGTTCTGGAAATAGCTCACGTGGAGCTCGGAGAGCTTCTCGAGATCGGCCGCGGAGACCGTGAAGACGTTGAACGAGAAGCGCCCCTCGGCCTTGCGCGTGAGCCGCGCCAGCCCGACGCCGGCCCAGAAGCACTTGAGCCGGTGCTCCGCGTCCGGATCCGGGCGCGTGTCCACCGTCCGGATCGGCGCGACGATCCACCGCCCGCGGCTCCTCCGGATCTGGCCGGCCTCCGCGAGCCGATCGAGGCAACGCGCCTCGTCCTCGACGGGGAACCCGAGCCGCCGCGCGATCCACCCCGGATCGTGGCGCGGCAGCGCCCGGTAGGCCGGCAGCTCCAGCGCGAGGAGGACGGCGGGGAGCAGCGGCTCCTCGTAAACGGCCCGGCGCTGGGCCTCGAGCGTGCGCCACGCCGCGCTCGCGGCCGGGAGCACCGCCGGGTCGGCGAAGAGCGCCACGAAATCGAGCAGGCGCAGCGAGCAGGCCTCGACCATCCGCAGGAAGTCCGGCAGCCGCGGCTCGGCCTCGCCCGAGAGCCAGCGCGCGACCGCGTAGCGGCTCCTGCCCGCGCGCCGCGCCACGTCGACGATGGGCGACATGGAGCGCATCTCCGAGAGGAGCGCCGCGACGCCCTCGGCCGACGCCGGATCGGTGCGCGCGAGCCACGCGGGAAGCGACGGGAAGAAGCGCCTCACCGCCCCCGCGACGTCCACCCCCGCGCGCCGCGCGGCGACGAGGAAGGTGGCCGCGGTCGGCCAGCGCCTGCCGGACTCCCACGTGTAAACGACGTTGGTGCGGAAGCCGAGCCGGCGGCTGAAGGCCAGCTGCGAGCGCCGGCCGCGCAGGGCGCGGATCAGCTCCTTTGCAAGGGATTCATGGTCCACGTACCGCAGATTCGCACATGTCGAGGCCAGTTTGCCCTATGGAATGTGCGAAGCTGACCTGGCGTCGCGTCGATAACGAACGCAAGGTACGCCGCAGGAGGTCGTGAACATGCGCGAGCGGCGTTGGCTTTCTTGGGTGGTCGCGGTGGCGACGAGCGTCGGGCTCTTCGGGTGCGTCGATGGCGCGGGCGGCGCGCCGCAGGGCGGCCAGATCGGCGGAGTCCACGGCGCGGAGGGCGGGTGCGACGAGGAGAAGGAGGACATCGGCGCAGACGACGTCTCCCCGCTGGGCTTCTCGGCGCGAGCGGCGCTCACGGAGATCTCCGGAGAGCGCTCCGCCCCGCTCACGTGGGCGAAGGGCGGCAGCACGACGGCGACCGTCTCTGTCGGCGAGCTCATCGCCGCGCGCTTCGTGCGATCGACGGTGGCAGAGGGCGGCGATTCGAGCGGCGCCGAGCCGGCGCTCGCATTGGATTGCTCGGATCACCTGCAGCTCGACGTCCCGCTGGCCTTCTCGACCGAGGACGGCGCGTTCGACGAGTCGTTCGCTGTCACGCTCAGGGTCCCGCGGGTCGACGCTGCCAGCTTCTTTTACAAGATCGATCTCTCCGCGCTCCAGGGCTCGTACGAGGTCACCGAGGTCGATCCCGCGGAGTTCAAGGCGGTCACCGTGTACCTGAGCGGCGCGCTGAGCAGCGGCGCGGTCTCCGGCACGATCAGCGGGATCGCCGAGAGCCACCCGACCGGGAGCGGGCCGGACGGGTCGGTCTCCGCGCGGCAGTTCGGCGTGGCGCAGTTCTGAGCGCGGAGCCGCTGTCGCGCGACAGCCCTCTTCAGCGGAGCATCGCTGTCCAGGGCGATGCGCGCCGGGCGCGGCCCCGGCTCGCTACTGCGGCCCGTTCGCCGCCGCTGCCTTCGCGGAGGCGATGTAACGCTTGACGCCGTAGATGGCGAGCGCCGCGCTGGCGCCGAGGATCTCGACGCCGCCATGGCCGCTCAGCGTGAGATCCAGCCCACGGTCGCTCGGCGCGAGCGCGACCGAGACCAGCGTCGGCGATGCGGCGAGCGCGCCGAAGCTCGCCGCCACAGGGCCGTCGAGCAGGCCCGCGAACGCCTGACGGTCGATGTACAGCTGCAAATGCGAGGCGCCCTTCGCGCGCGCCCGGGCCTCGGCGAACGACGGGGTCGCGGCCAGCGATTCCTTGTCCTTCCCGAAGCGCGCGGCGACCTGAGCGAGGTAGCCCCGGTCGCCCGCGCCGATCAGGACGAACCCGGGCCGGGTCTCTGCCCTCAGCTCGTTGCCGTCATCGAGATCGTGCGCCAGCGACCCAGGCTTGGACCTGAGCTTCTTCGTCGTCCGCTTCATGTGCGCGGCGACCGCGCCGAACACCTTCTTTTGCGCCGCCTCATCCGCGGTCGCCAGCGCGATCAGCACGGCGCCGTGCCTGAGCGCCTCGGCGCGCCCGCCGGCTGCGAGGCTGAGCTTGTGCTTCGGATCGCGATAGATCCCGACCGCGGCCTCGCCGCCGAGCGCCCTGTCGACATCGCCGAGCTCGAGCCCTACCTCGGCGAGCGCGGCCGCAGCCGCCGCCGCGGTGGGCTCGCCGGCGAGCCCGTCGAAGGCGCCGAGGACGTCGCTCACCGTCTTTCCCGGCGACCGCTGAAGGGACAGCCCGAACGTCGCCAGCGCCCCCTGGGGCAGCTTCGCCATGGCCGCATGGTCCGTCGCCGACAGCACCGCGCCGAGCGCGGGGACTTCCGGTCCGAAGAGCGCGAGCTCCACGTGGAGCCCGGTCGCATCCTGGCTCATGGGAAGGGCGATGAAGAGCCGCGAGCCGGGCTCGGGGCCGCTGCCTTGCAGCCGGTGGAGGTCGATCGCGAGCCATGGATCCTTCGCGCGCCCGGGCTGGAAGAGCGCGGATGTCTTGAACGACGGCTCGCGCTGCCCCGCGACGCGCAGGGCCCTCGATAACGGCTCCGGCCGGGCGCATACGAGGGCGACCCGCGCCTCGGCGAGCCACGCGCCGTGGGCGACCACGCTGTCCTCGTCGTCTCGGAGCGCGAACCTGCCCTCGCCGGCCTCGCGCGGCAGCTCCTTCAGCAGCCGCTCGACCGGGGCTCCGTCGCGGAATCGCGCCGCTATGCAGCCGTTCTCGACGATCGCCCCCAGCGATTCGCGCGGAGCTGCCTCGCCCCCGACGAACGCCGCGGCGCCGTCGAACGACGCCATCAGATCTCGGGCGAGGTCGGGGCTCAGGCCGGGCTGGCGCGCCAGGGCCGCCGTGACCTCCTCGAGGAACGTCTCCCGGATAAGGGGCGCAGCGCCGGCGAGGAGCGCGCCGGCCTGCGGGACGCTCACGACCAGCACCGCATCGCCGGGAATGACGTCGACGAGCGACTCCACGCTTCGCGGCATCGCGGGGGCGGAAGGCGGCGCGGTCCCCGCGAGCGCCGGGGCCGCGGCCGAGCGCGGCGGCGCCGGCGCGGGGGGCCCTCCGCAGGACGCGAGCGCGACCAGCCCGGCCACGGCGAGGAGTCTGGGAAAGGCGCGGCGCATCGACAGGGGGGCTCTCCTCATGGACGTGCGCCGTGGTACACCCGACCGACCCAGGCGTCTCCGCCAAAGCGCCTGAGCCGCCGGGGGGCGCGTGCCCGGTCGCCGCGCGGGCCCTGCCCATCGCCGCAATCCCGGGCCGTCCGAGGCGAGAGCGCCGCCCCGACGCGTCAGCGGCGCAGCTGCGCGCGGACCTCCATCAGGATGACGCCCAGCATGTTCCGCCCGCTCCCGTCGCCGCCGTCGGCCCAGTAGGCGTCGTTCGCGGTGTGCTCGACGAGCTCCGCGTCCCCGGTGTCGAGCAGGGCGCGCTGGAGATCCTCGTGCTGGGTGAACTTCGCCAGCACCACCTCGCGCATGACATCGTCTTTGACCTGCTCCCAGTCGGGGCGCAGCGGGCGGCTCCGCTGCCGGCCCATGCGGGCCGCCTCGCCGGGGCCAGAGGCGTTGCGGATCGCCTCCTCGTGCTCGGTGCCGGGGAACTTCTGGGCCTGGAAGTAGTGCTCGCTCGTCGGCCACACCTTGCCTTTGAGCGTGACCGGGTGGAGAGAGAAGTTGGAGAAGAACCCGTGAGCGTCGCCGGAGCGATAGAAGCGGATGACGGTCATGGGCCCAGTCTACCCCACGGCCCCCGCGGCACCGGGGTGGAACCTCGCCGCGAGCCCGCCGCCATCGCGGCGCCGCTACTGGATCGAGCCGATCTGGTCGAGGAAGTCGTTGTAGTCCTGGACCTTGTTCGCGGGGACCACGTCGACGCCGAGGTTGACCCGGTGCTCGTCGGGCATCTGGTTCTCGTCTGTCATCAGCGGGCGGAGGATCTCCTTCGTCGCATCGAGGCCGATGTGCTGGATGCCATAGAGAATGTAGGGCACGAGGTACCCCTCATAGTACTGACGCTGGACGACCGTGGCCTTGATGCGCTTCTTCTGCATGTATTCGACGGTCTTCGAATCGAAGTCGAACGCGACGATGGGGATGTCCGGCCTGTTGGCGGCTTCTGCGGCCATCACGCAGCGATACGAGATGTTGAACACGCCGATCATGCCCACGACGGGCGGGTCCGCGTTCAGGATCTGGGTCTTCATCTGATCGACGTCAAAGCCTTCCTGGCCGTTGATGAAGACGGCCTGGACCACCTGGGTCGTGTAGCCGGCCGCCCCGAGCGCCTCCAGGACGCCGAACGTTCGCTGGGACCCGTCGTACCACTGCGTTGACGTGTCGCCGTGGACCACCACCGTGCCTGGCGGGGGGGGCAATTCCCCGATCCTGGAATCGAGGAGAGCCTGCGCCGCCCTGGCGCCGGCGGACTTCTGTATGGCGCCGACGTAGAGCGTGCGCCCCGAGTCCTTCAGGTCGGTGTCGAACGTCACCACGTGGAGCCCCTGCGCCGCGGCCTCATTGATGGAGGCCTCGTTGAGGAAATCGTAGGGCGATATGCCGATGCCCTGGGCGCCATCCTCTATCGCGTTCGCGACCTGTTGATTCTGGAGGTTCTGCGACGCCGCGCCGTCGTCCGTGGTCATCTGCGTGCTGGGGCCGAGCACGTTCCCCACGGCCTCGAGCTCGCCCATGGCTCGGTTGGCGCCGGTGGCGATCGGCTCGAAGAAGGTGGAGAGGTGCTTCAAGAGGACCACCACCTGGATCGGCTTGAGCCCGCTCTGGTTGATCGCGCCGATGAGGTGGTCGACGGTATCCTCGAGCTGCGTTGGCGTGAACTCGGTGATCGGGCTCCGCTCTCGCTTGATCAGCGCGATCTCCTCGGTCGGCTTGTCCGACTGGGCGGCGTCCTCTGCCGCGCACGCCGCCGTCATCAGCATGAGCCCGAGGGCCGTCATCCAGCATCGTCCCGTCATCTTCATGACATTCCCTCCTCGGCGGCCGGCGAGCACGATGCCGAGATCTGGGACGCGAGTCCCACAAGCGTCCTGGTCTCCGTACAGCGGAGCCGACATCTGCGATAAACGAGCACCATGTCGGTTCGACGGGCGCATTGCAACGTCGTGGGCGTCCTGAAACCCATGTTTGCAATTTTGAGATACGACGTCGACGAAGTGACTGTCAATAGGCACGGAAAATCGCCGATGAGGAGTGGCGTGAGGGCGAGGTGGGAGCTCTCGGCTGAAGGCGCCGCGCGCAGGGGCGCCATGAAAGCGCGATTACACACCTCGCCTCGCGCCGACGGTGCGCCTCGGCCAGCGCGCCGCCCGTCGAGGAAGGAGGCGGAGAATGCTTAGGTGAGCTCGCTGAGCGCGCCCGTGGTGAGCGCCGGGTCGGGCTGGGAGCCGAACGACTCGATCTCGACGCCGAACGCCTGGGCGATCGACACGAGGATCCGGCTGTTCGTGACGGGCGTGAACGTGGCGTCGCTCTCGCCGCACCACGGCGCGTCGGCAGGGCAGTCCGCCCTGAGCTTGATGCGCCGGCCCATCCTGAACTTCCCGTTCGCCCCGCCCGCCAGCAGCGTCGGCACGTTGCGCTTGCTGTGCTGGGCGGGGTTCCCCATGTCGCTCGACGCGTAGATCAGCGTGCTGTCGAGGGCGCCGAGCTGGTCGAGCCGCTGCATGAGGCGCGCGATCTTCGAGTAGCTGTACCGGTTGAACCTCGCGAGCGGCACCCAGGTTTCCGGGTTGCCAGCGCCGGGGCGGCCGTCGTTGCCGACCGGCGAGGCGTCGTACGTGTGCGCGACCGATCCGTGGTTGTCCGTCGGCAGCCCGAGCGGGTTGTTCGCGTAGGACAGGTCGTTCATGAACAGCGTGGCGAAGCGCGTGATGCCGCAGGCGAGCGCCTGCGCCAGGAGGTCGACGTGCGCGTCGGTGATGGCGTCGAAGTAGGGCTCGCCGCCGTTGTACTGCTTCACCGACGGGAACTTCGACGCGTCGGGCTGGGGCGGCACGACGCACGCCGGTCCGCCGGCCGAGGGCGCGTCGTACTGCTTCTCCAGCTCGCGGAGCGACGTCAGGTGCTGGTCGAGCTTCTGCTGCTCGGCGGGCGCGAGGCGCGTGCGCAGGCGGTTGATGTCGCCCTTCACGAAGTCGATGACGCTCTGGCCGAGCTCGCGCTGCCGGGCCGCGCGGGCCTGGGCCTCGGGGTCGTCGCCCACGACGAGGCCCGCGAACAGCAGGTTGAACGCCTCCACCGGGTGGATGATCTTCGGCAGCGGCGCGCCGCCCGCGCCGAAGGACAGCGTCTGCCCGGACTCGGTCCCGTCCATGCCCACCCCGAGCGCGACGCTCGTGATGCGCGTGTCCGCGCCGAGGCCCCTCTCCACGGCGAGGTACTGGTCGAGCGAGAGGTTGAGCGGCTTCTTCCCGTCGATGCGGCTGCCGGTCAGCATCGTGCCGGCCGAGTCGTGCCCGTTGGCGTTCGACAGGTGGTCGATGCCCTCGACGACGAGGATCTTGTCCTTGAAGCTCCGGCCGTAGGCCGCCGGGTCATCGAACGGCTGGAGAGAGCAGTTCTCGTACGCGATGTCGAAGCTCGTCTCCGTGTCCCCCGCGCGCATGGCCCAGTACTCGGCGGCGATGCCGTGGGGGTGATAGACGGCGACGAACTTGAGCGGCAGCTCCTCGCCGCCCGCCTGGGCGACGGAGTCCGCGAGCATGTTGACGAAGGGAAGCGTCGCGAGGCTCGCCCCCACGGCGCGAAGGAACGTACGGCGGGTCGACCGGCGCATCACTGGGGCCTCCGATGGCTGAAGAGACTGCTCTTGACGTAGGTGATCAGCGTTTCGACGAGCTTGCCCTGCTCTGCCTCAGGGACGGCCTGCCATGCCTTCAAGAACGACTCCTCGCTCTCCGCGGCGGCCTTGCCGCTGCGGCCCACCGAGGCGCGGAACACGTTGCGGGCGAAGCACGAGCGCACCGTCGGGCTCGTGGACAGGGCCTGCGCGAGGGCGTTGCTGTCGGCGTACGCACCGTCGAAATCGGCGCTGATCGCGACGGTGACCGCGCTATCGACGTCCGTCCCGTTGTCCTTCTCGCGGACCTTGCCCATGCCGTCGAACCGCTCGAACGAGAACCCGATCGGATCGATGCTGTTGTGGCACCCCTTGCACTCCGCGTCGGTGGAGTGGATCTCGAAGCGCTGCCGCGTCGTCTTGCTCGGATCCGGCACCGGCGGGACGACGTTGATGTTCAGCTCGGTCGGCGACGGGATGTCGACGCAGGCGACGCGGCGCAGGACGGTCACCCCGCGCAGCACGGGCGCTGTCTCCGTGGCGTGCGCATACACGGAGAGGAACGCGCCCTGGTTGAGGATCCCCCGCCGATCGGAGAACGACACGCGCCCCGTGCCGGCGGCGCCGTACACGCTCATGAGCGGCTGATCGATGATGCTCCAGTCGGCGCCCAGGAGCTCGCCGACCGTCCCGGTGGAGTTCATCAGGACCTCCGTCACGAAGTCCTCCGTCTCGCGCTCCATCGAGGCCCTGGCGCCGGCGAAGTCGCCGTAGACGTTCGAGTCCTTCGCCGTCATGGCGATCCGGTCGACGCCGAGCCACTCGCGGACGACCCGCACGATGCGCTCGCGCGCCGCCGACGTCTGGAGCAGCCGGCGCACCTCGGCCTCCCGGCCCTCGGGGGTCGACAGCGCCCCCGCGACGGCGGCCTCCATCAGCGCATCATCGGGCGGGCCAGCGGTGATGAGGTAGGAGAGGGAGCTCGCCAGCTCATGGGGAGTCAGCGCCAGCGCATCTCCGCCGGATCCATCGCCGATCTCGGTCAGGTAGAGAAAGCCTGGCGACTGCAGGACCGCGCGCGCCACGAGCTCGATGCCGTCCGCGTAGGTCGCGCCCTTCGCGCCGACCTGATAGACAGCGAGCAGCGCGTCGGCCTCCGCCGCGTCGAGCGGGCGGCGGTAGGCGCGCCCTCCGAACGACGTGATGAACGCCCTGGCGCAGCTCTCCGCCTGCGTCCCCGGATCGGCGCAGGGGGCGAGCTCCGCCGCCTTGCCCTTCACCTCGGCCGCGAGCGCCTCCGCCGCAGCGGCGAGCTGCTTCGCCAGCACCGGATCGACGCGCTGCGCGTCGTTGACCGTGAAGCCGTCTTGCCGCGAATCCGGCGCGAAGCCCTCGCTCGGGTTGGTGGTGGTCCCTGTCAGCGCGCGCGCCGAGGCGGCGTACTCGGCGTTGGTGAGCCGGCGGATGCGCGCTGGGAGGAGGCTCGCGCTCTCCGTCCCATCGGGCAGCGTGACGCCGCCTCCGCCCGTCCCGGCAGCGTCGGGATCTCCTACGTCTCCCGTGCAGCCGGCGAACCCTGCCAGCGCTATCGCCAGCATGATCCCGGAAGAATGATAACCAAGTGATCGACCCATGGTTCATTTTATGCGCGCGAGCGCTCCCGTCTGCAACCGCGCTTGCTCTCTCGGCGCGCCTGCGAACCAGCCCACGCGACACCGGATAATCGCTCTCACGATCGTCGATCTGCTCATCTGCGACGATATCGTGCTTGAGGTGATGAACAAGGAAGTGAGCCGCCACGTGGTCCAGCTCGTCGAATCGCCGCGCGCTCGGCGCGCCGCACACTCGCCGCCACCAGGCGCGCCTACATGTAGGTAACTTGGATCCAGATCGCCGGCCGGGGTACGCTGCAAGTTTCGTCGCGAAAAAGTTGTTCGTTCGGTTCGCGATGACGTACCCAGTCGAGCGCGTCCCCGGCCTCAATGGAATCGGGCGGGCGCCGAGCTCCCATCACGTCGACGCCGCCCCCTCAACGCCGGGAGGCGGGCATCCGCGCGGGCTCGGCCGTAGGACAGACCACGTCTCTCGAACCATCTCAAGGAGGTTTCTGGTGTCAAAGGTAGTCGTCGTCACCTCGGGCAAAGGCGGAGTCGGCAAGACCACCACGACCGCAAACCTCGCGTCCGGCATCGCGGCCGTCGGTTGCAAGACGATCGCCATCGACTTCGATGTGGGGCTCCGCAACCTCGATCTCGTGATGGGGTGCGAGCGGCGCGTGGTCTACGATCTCGTCAACGTGATCCGCGGAGAGGCGACGCTCCGTCAGGCGGTGATCCGCGACAAGAGGCTCGATTCGCTCTACGTGCTCCCTGCGTCGCAGACGCGGGACAAGGACGCCCTCACGCTCGACGGCGTCGGGCGCATCCTCGACGAGCTGCGGGGCGCGGGCTTCGAGTACATCTTCTGCGACTCGCCGGCGGGCATCGAGTGGGGCGCGCAGATGGCGATGTATTTCGCCGACGAGGCGATCGTGGTGACGAACCCCGAGGTCTCCTCGGTGCGGGACTCGGACCGCGTGCTCGGTCTCCTGGACGCGAAGACCCGCAGGGCGGAGCTCGGCGAGCCGCCGGTGAAGACGCACCTCCTGCTCACGCGGTACGCGCCGGCGCGCGTCGCCAAGGGCGAGATGCTGGCGCACCAGGACGTGCTGGAGCTCCTCGGCATCCCGCTGCTCGGCGTGATCCCGGAGTCGCCGGCGGTGCTCCAGGCGTCGAACGCCGGGACGCCCGTGGTCCTCGATCCGACCAGCGACGCGGCGCAGGCCTACCTCGACGTGGTCCAGCGCTTCCTTGGCGCGGACCGCCCCCACCGCTTCCTGGAGCCGGCCAAGAAGGGGTTCTTCAGCCGGATTTTTGGCGGCCAGGCGGCGACCGTCTGAGGGAGTTCTGCCATGTCGATCATGGACTATTTCCGTAAGTCGCAGCCGAAGTCGGCCAGCGTGGCGAAGGAGCGTCTGCAGATCATCGTGGCGCGCGAGCGCGTGCGCCCGACGGGCGAGCCGGACTACCTGCCGCGGCTCAAGCAGGAGCTGCTCCAGGTGATCTCGAAGTACGAGCGGATCGACCTGGACCAGGTGAGCGTGAACGTGGAGCGGAGCGGCGATTGCGACGTGCTCGAGCTGAACGTCGTGCTCTCCGAGTCGGAGCGGGCGGCCGTGCGCGCCGCCGCGACCCGGGTCGGCGCCGCCGCCGCGCGGAACTGCTGACGCGCGCCTCAGCCGGGCTCTCGCGCCCGTGGCGCGCCCTCCGCCATCGCGATCTCCCGCGCCCGCTCCGACGCCGCCCGGAGGAGCGGTCCGAAGAGATCCGCCGGAGAGCGCTCCTCGGTCCAGCCTGGCGGCGCGCCGAGCTGCGACAGGAGCGCCGCGTGGGCCGCGGGTGGGTCCAGCGCCACGTCGAGCGCCGGCGGCGCCTCGCGCCAGGCGTCGTAGTCTTTCGCCGCCATCTTGCCGGGCGTCACCGTCGCGATCGCCGGCGCCTCACCGGCGCAGGGGGCGCCTTTGCCGGCGCCCGCCCGCCTGGCGCGCGCGGGAGCGCCCCGCGCGGCGCGGATCGCCTCGATCACCTGCTCGCGCGTGCGCCCGCGCAGCTCGAACAGCAGGAAGGGGTCCTTGTCGAACGCCTCGCCGAGCACGTAGTGCGTCGCGGCGACGTGCTTGCAGGGGTTCGCGGCGTCGGGGCACGAGCAGGCCGTGGTGAGGTCCTCAGGCCGCTCCGGGAACAAGCTCGTCCCGGCGCTCTGGAACGCGGTCTCGATCTCCTCCGGCATCTGTCCCGCGAGGAGCGCCGCCGCGAAGCTCGCCCGCTTCGCCATGGCGGCGATCGCCTTCGCCCAGGTGGCGTCGTCGAGCCGCGCGATCGTGACGATCACCTTGTACGGCCTCGGCTGCGAGCCGGTCACGCGCGCGGTCACGAGGCCGGGCTTCACCGTGAGATCGTGCGTCCTGCCCGCGCGCGCGTACGTGCGCCCGCGCGCAAGGCGGCCCGCGTCGTCCGGCGCCATCCGCTCCAGCGCCTCCAGCCAGCGCTTCCCCCACCAGGTCGTGCCGGCCCGCTTCATCCGGATGCCTCGCGCCGGCGGCGGCGGCTTCGGCCCGGCCTCCCGGTGGAACGACGCCCATCGCGCCGGCGGGCTCATGTGGGCGCTCCTCCCCGCGCTCGGTTCACCCGAGGCCCCGCGCCCGCCCGCCGGCTCTCGGCGCGGCGCACCTGCCGCGCGCGCGGTGAATCGCCGCGACCGCCTTCGTGCGCGCCGCGCTCGCCTTCCGGCACGCCGCGCCCGTCCAGCGCGTCGCCGCGCTCCTTCGCAGGGTCCGGCTCCGGCTCCTCGCGATCGTCCAGCTCGCCGGCGCCGGTCACGGCGTCCCTCGACAGCGCGAACAGCTCGCGCAGCGCCGCGTCGTCGAGCTCGGTGATCCACGCCTCGCCCTGGCCGACCACCTGCGCCGCCAGATCGCGCTTCTGCTCCAGCATCCGGTCGACCTTCTCCTCCACGGTGCCCGCGCAGACGAGCTTGTGGACCTGCACCGCGCGCCGCTGCCCGATCCGGTGCGCGCGGTCCGTCGCCTGATCCTCGACCGCGGGGTTCCACCAGCGATCGAAGTGGAACACGTGGCTCGCCGCCGTCAGGTTGAGCCCCGCGCCGCCGGCCTTCAGCGAGAGGACGAACACGCGCGGCCCCCGCGGATCGTCCTGGAACCGCCGCACCATCTCGTCGCGCGCGAGCCTCGGCGTGCCGCCGTGCAGGAAGAGGACCTCCGTGTCGAGCGAGGGCGCGAGGTGCCGGACGAGCCGGTCGCCCATCTCGCGGAACTGCGTGAACACGAGCGCGCGATCGCCCGCCGCGAGCGCCTCCTCGAGCATCTCGGTGAGCCGCGCGAGCTTGCCTGACCGGCCCGCGAGCGGCCCCGCCTCCCCGAGGCACTGCGCCGGGTGGTTGCAGATCTGCTTGAGCACCGTCAGCAGCGAGAGCACGAGCCCGCGCCGCTCGATGCCCTCGGCCTCCTCGATGCGGCGCATCGCCTCGTCGAGCGCCGCCTGGTAGAGCGTCACCTGCTCGCGCGTGAGCGCGCAGAAGACCCTGGCCTCGTCCTTCGGCGGAAGGTCCTGAAGCACGGCGGGATCGTTCTTGATGCGTCGCAACAGGAACGGCCCGGCGACGCGCCGGAGCCGCTCTGCGGCCTTCCGGTCGCCGTAGCGCTCGATGGGCACCGCGTAGGCGCGCCGGAACGCCTCGAGCGGGCCGAGCAGTCCGGGGTTCGCGAACTCGAGGATCGACCAGAGCTCGGCGAGGCGGTTCTCGACGGGCGTTCCGGTCATTGCGACGCGGTGCGGGGCGCGGAGCGCGCGCGCGGCGCGGGCGGTGCGCGACGAGGCGTTCTTGATGTTCTGCGCCTCGTCCAGCACGACGGCCGCCCAGTCGACGGCGGCGAGCGCCGCGGCGTCGCGGCGGAGCAGGCCGTACGTGGTCAGGACGAGCCCGCCGCCCGCGCGGCGCGCGCCGCCGTCGCTTCCCTGGGCGGGCCGCTCGCTCGCGCCGGAGGCCCGCGACGCGAGCTCCTCGGCCGAGCGGGCGCGCCCCTCGCCGTAGTGCCGCACGAGGGGCAGGGCAGGGGCGAACCGCGCCGCCTCCCGCTCCCAGTTGCCGACGACCGACGTCGGGGCGACGAGCAGCGTCGGGCGCGTGTCCTCGGGCGCCGCCGCCCGCCGGCCGACAAGGAACGCGAGCAGCTGGACGGTCTTGCCCAGGCCCATGTCGTCGGCGAGGCAGGCGCCCAGGCCGAGGCTCGCCATCGTCTGCAGCCAGGCGACGCCGCGCGCCTGGTACGGGCGCAGCGTCCCCACGAACCCCGCGGGCGGCGCGGCGGCGCGCTCGGCGCCCGAGCGGAGCCGCTCCATCGCGCGCGCGAGCGCGCCCTCGGCGACCACGGGGACGGCCAGGCCGTCGACGTGGGTCTCGCCGGCGAGCGCGCCCTCCAGCGCCTCGCGCGCCGAGATGCGACCGCCGCCGGCCTCGAGGCGCCGCGCTATCTCGGCGAGCTCCTCGGGGACCACGACCACCCAGGCCCCGCGGTGCCGGACGAGCGGCGATTTCTGCCGCGCGAGGGCGGCGAGCTCGCGCGCGGAGAGCGCCTCGTCGCCGAGCGCCGCCTCCCACACGAAATCGAGCGCCTCGTCGAGGCCGAGCCCGGCGCTGCCCGCGACGACGCCGGCGGTGCGGCGCGCCGCGCCGACGCGCATGCGAAGGCGCAGGCGGCGCTGCCCCGAGGCCAGGAGCTCGCCCGGCACGACCACGCCGAACCCGGCCTCGCCCAGCGCCGGCGCGGCCTGCGCGAGGAAGGCCCACGCCTCCGCGGGGTCGAGGTCCACGCGCTCCGGCCGCGCCTCGCCGAGGGCGCGGGCGATCGGCGCGAAGAGCCGCGCCGCGGCGCCGAGCGCGCCGAGGAGGACCTCCTCGGCGTCGGAGAACGCCCGCCCGAGCGCCTTCAGCATGCGCCCCTGGGTCTTCCACACGTCGGCGGCGGGCACGAGCAGGCTGGCATCGTCGGTCGCCTGCAGCAGGAAGCGGAGCACGAAGCCGCGGTCGCCCTGGGGCAGCTCCAGCCGGAAGCAGGCGCGCAGCGCGTCGCAGGCGCCGAGCGCGGGCCGGATCCATGCGTCGAGATCGGCCACGAGCGCGCGCTCGGCGAGGCCTTCTGCGGCGAAGGCGCGCTGCGGACCCGTCAGGGCGAGCACCAGCCGACGCTCCCACGGGGCGTGCGCGGGGCGCGGCGCGCGCGCCGGGCGATCGGTGGCGCCGCCGCGCGCGAGCGCGTCGGCCGCGGCGTCCAGGAAGGCGCGCAGCAGGGCCTCGGCGGACCAGACCTCCGCGGCGCGGGGCCCGCGGGGGCGCCCGCGGCCCTCGTGAGCGGGGGCGGCCTGCGCGCCCGCTGGCACCGCGTGCGCGGCCGGCGGCATGGCCCGGGCGAGCGCCGCGACGCGCGCGGCGTCCTCCGGGGCGGCGAGCGACACCGCCCAGCGGGCCTCCGTGCGCCCCCCTGCGGCGCCGGCCGGCACCACGCGGGGCACGACCCGCTCGCGCACCACGAGATCGAGGGCGAGCTTGCTCGCCAGGCTCCATGCGGCGACGGACGGCGGAGCTCGCCCGAGGTCGTCCTGGGCCATGCTGGCGAGCGCGGACAGGCCGTCCAGGAGCGCCGCGGCCTCTCCGGTCTTCCTCACGGCCCGGCCCGCCTCGGAGACCACGACCGCCTCCGCCGGGGTCGTCGCGCCGAGCGACCGGGCCGCGAGCCGATCCACGGCCGTGTCGTCCCAGAGGAAGAAGCGGAGATCGCCGGGCAGAAAGACGAGCGGCATCGACGCGCAGATCCATTGCACAGACGGCGACGGCGAAAAGGGGGCTTCACGCGTCGTGAGCCAAAAAGCGATGGGCCGGACGGGAGCGCTCTCGCTGAATCACGGGTGTGGCCCATTGCGGGTCATGGCTGTGAATTGCCAGAATTTGTTTGAAACCTCTGTTCGGGAGGGTTTTGAGAACATCTCATGGAAAAAATCGTGGCTCGAGGGAATGGGCCTCGCACCGTGCTGCGCCGGGACCATGGCGAGCTCGAGCGGTCGGTTGACGCCGAGCGCGCGCAGGGGCGCCTGGGCCGCCCGGGCGCCGCGCGAGAGGCAGGCCGCCACGTGGTCCGCTTCGGCGGCCCGCTCGCCGTGCCCGTGAGGCTCGCGGCATCCGTCTCGAGGTCGTGGACGCGCTGGAAGGCACACCGCCGGGTCGCGCGGAATGCTTCGTCAGCATGGTTCAAAGATGGTGGAAGGGTTCTAGCGCTCGTTAGCCCCGGCGGTGCTCCAGGAGCTGAATGTTCCGTGATCGGGAGGCATCTGAGGCGGCGAAGGAGAGAGAGACGGAATGCGATCGAGCCGGTACCCGGGAGTTGCCCTGGCCTGCGCGGCGGTGGTGTTGCCAGCGGGAGAGGTCTGGGCCGACGGAACGCCGTCCTGGGAGGAGTTACCTGCGATGATCACCCCGCGCAGCGGGCATACGGCCACGTTGCTCCCGGATGGCCGGGTGCTCGTGGCGGGCGGCCACGGCAGCGACGGGACAACGCTCCTTCGAGAGGTCGAGGTCTATGGCCCGGCGAGCAAGACGTGGGCGCCCGCCGCGCCGCTCCGCAGCCCGCTCCGCGAGGTCGCCGCGACGGCCCTCCTGCCGAGCGGGCTGGCCCTCTCGACGGACGGCGAGCATGTCGAGGTCTATTCCCCGGCTCTCGATCAGTGGCAAGCGGCGGCGCCCCTGACGCCGGGCCTCGCCGCGCCCCGCGCCGTGGCCCTCCCGAGCGGCAAGCTGATGATGCTCGGCCAGGCGTCGGGCTCCCTCGCGGGCAGCATCTATGATGACGCCGCGGGCACCTGGACCCCCATCCGATCGCTGAGCGGCGCGACCGCCAGGACCGCGACGTTGCTCCGCGACGGCCGCGTGCTCGCAGCGGGCAGCAACCGCGCCAATATCTACGATCCGGAGACCGATTCCTGGACACCGACCTCCGGGTTCCTCGGCGGGGCCATGGCGTCCCCCGCGACGCGGCTCGCCAGCGGCGATGTCCTCTTCGTGGGCGGATACCCCTTCTGGAACACGCATACCTCGCAGCATTACCTCCCCAAGGCCGATGTCTGGGTGGCGATCCCGGGGCATGACCCTTTCTACGACCCGTATCCTGAATGCTTCCCGGACGGGGACTACGACATGGGCCTGGGCGTCTCGCTGCTTCCCAGCGGAAGCGTCCTCCTGACAGGAGGCATGGTGACGTACATCTGCGGAATCCAGGACCAGAATGGCCAGCTCTTGAACGAGTGGCGCTACAGCGAGTTCAGCGCCGCGCTGGAGCTGTATGATCCGGCGAAGGCTTTCTGGGTACCCCTCGAGGTGGAGCCGCCGGAGACGATGGCGCGCGGGTATCACACGGCGACGAGCCTCGACGACGGCAGCGTGCTGATCGTCGGCGGGCTTGTCGCGTCCGGCTCGCCCGTCGATGCGCCGGTGCCGACGGCCTCCGCCCTGCTCTTCCACGAACGCGCGCCGCTCGGCGCGGCCTGTGAGGCCGGCGGCGACTGCGCGAGCGGCTTCTGCGCGGATTCGGTCTGCTGCGATGCGGCCTGCGCCGGTCCGTGCGACGCGTGCGCGGCCTCGGCGGGGGCCACGAAGGACGGCGCCTGCACGCCGATCTCGGGCACGCCCTGCGACGACACTGGCGCGTGCCTCAAGGGGGGTGTCTGCGAGGCGGGCACCTGCGCCGGCGGCGTCCCTGCACCCGACGGAACCCCGTGCGACGACGCCGAGGTGTGCTCCGCGACGAGCACATGCGAGGCGGGCGCTTGCGTCGCGGCGAGCCCGGCGAGCTGCCAGGCGACGGACGGCTGTCACGAGCCTCCCGCATGCGATCCTGCGCTCGGGTGCTCGGGGCGTGCGCCCGAGAAGCCGGACGGCGCGCGCTGCGATTTCGCCGGGACGCCGGATGCCTGGCAGGCCGCGGCGCGGATGCCGAACGAGATGAAGCACGCCCACACGGCCACGTTGCTGCAGGACGGCACGGTGCTGGTCCTCGGGGTGGAGGATAGCTCGGCCACACGCGGGATGGCGATGCGCTACGACCCGAGCATGGATCGATGGCAGCTCATCGAGGGGACGACTCCGCAGGTGCGGTCGATCATGCGCCCCACGCCGCTGCTGCGGGACGGCACGGTCCTTGTGATCAGTGGCGATCGCGTGGACCGGTTCAACCCGGCCACGGGCGCATGGGAGCAGGCTGCGCCCCTCATGGTCCGGAGTCACATGTTTGGCACGGCGACGCTGCTCCAGGACGGGAGGGTGCTCGTCATGGGGGGCAGCGACGCGTCCGCGGAGGTGTATGACCCCGCCGCGGACGTCTGGACCTTGGTCGCGACCGCGAACGCGCGGCGATACAACCACACGGCGACGCTGCTCCAGGACGGCAGAGTGCTGGTCGCGGGCGGCAGCAGCGACGATGGGGCGAGCGCCGAGGTGTACGACCCGGCGACCGACGTCTGGACGCCTGTGGCGTCGATGCGCCAGGCACGCGCGGCGCATGCGGCCACGCTGCTCCAGGACGGCAGGGTGCTCGTGGTGGGGGGCAGCTCCGAGGGCATCGCCCGCGCGATAGCCGAGCTCTACGATCCGGCGAACGACACCTGGACGTCAGCGGGGGAGATGGTCGCCCCACGGTATATCAATGAGGTCGTGCTTCTTGCCGACGGCAGGGTGCTCGTGGTGGGCGATCTGGATGGTGATGGTCAGTATTCGCTCGATTATACGGCTGAGCTTTACGATCCTGCGAGGGGCATCTGGTCGCCGGGGCCGGCCTTGAACATCCCGCTCACCTATAGCGTGAGGGCGCGGCTGGATGACGGTCGCGTTCTGATAGCGGGCGGCACGCTCGGCAGTCCGTACTACCCGTCCCCCCTCGTGCACCTCTATGTTCCTGGGCAGCGTCCGGGCTCAGGGGTGTGCCAGGCTGGCGTATGCGTGCCCAGCGCAGGTGGAGAGGGTGGCGCCGGCAGCAGCGGTGGCGGAGAGGGCGGCAGCGGCGGCGCTGCCGGAAGCGGCGGCGATGCCAGCGGTGCCGGCGGCAGCGAAGGCACCACGAGCACGAGCGCAGGCGCTACCAGCGGGACGGGCGAAGGAGGGAGCGCCGGTGGAGCCGGCGCGCAGAGCGGCGCTGGTGGCGGCCCGCCAGGCGGCGACAGCGGTGGTTGGCATTGCCAGATGGGGCCCGGATTCCAGGGGACACCCCCATGGCTCGTCCTCCTCGGGGGGCTCGCTGCCCTGCGCGCGCGCCGGCGCGCCGTGAGGATCCGCGGCGCTGCGTGAGCCGCTCGCGCAGCTCGACGTGACGTCGGTCGATCGCCTCGTGAGGGACCTTGCGAGGCGCGCCCTCGCCGCGCAGATCGCGGCGAGGGCGCGATGCCGACGCCTGCGGTAAGCGCAATCGTTTGACCGCCCAGTACTGCGAGAGCACCTCGACGCCCTGTTCCGAGATCGCTCTCGAGGACTGCCACGACCTGCCGGGCTGCCGCGTCGAGCGGTGATCGGCAGGGCATCGCTCCGCTCGAGGAACACGACCGGCCGAGCGAATTGCAAATACGTTCACGGATCCGCGGGGATTAAGGGGACATGGATCCGTGACAAGCTCGGGCATCCGAGGGCGTTCCGAGTGGCAGCCGGGCGCTTGCGTCCATTGAGGTAGGAAAAGTACGACCATGTCAAAGCGCATGAACCGAAGAATTTTCCTCCGGGGGCTGGGCGGAGCTTGCGTCGCGGCGCCGTTCCTCGGCTCGATCCTCGACCGAACCGTGATGGCGCAGCAGGCCGCGCCGCCGAAGCGGCTGATCGTGATGTTCACGCCCTATGGCTGCATCACGACGCGGTGGTTCCCGAAGAAGTCGCACGGGCCGCTCACCGCCGCGGACCTCCAGCCGACGACGCTCAAGCACCTGGCGCCTCACGTCGACAAGCTCCTCATGCCCCGAGGCATCCGCGCGATGAACGAGTGGACGGCGAAGCTGGAGCGGGGGCAGGGGAACGATCCCCACACGCAGGTGAACGGGTCGTACTTCACTTGCCACCCGGTCACGCCCAACAGCGACGACCCGTTCAGCTTCGACCAGGCGACGAAGTTCAACGCCCAACCGACCGGTCCCTCGCTGGACCACGTCATCGCACGACAGCTCACCCCGCAAGGCACGCCGTTGCTCTTGAACACGGCTGGTCAGAACGAAAACCCTCAGTCGGCGATCTCCTACTCCGCCGCCGTGACCCTCTTCAAGGGCGTCAACGCGTCGCAGGCCTTCAGCAGCCTCACGGGCCTCTTCGAGGCGGGGAAGCCGACGTCTCCGGACACCTACGCGGCGATGCGCGGCAAGAGCGTCCTCGACGTCGTGAAGGACGATCTGCAGAGGCTCGAGCGGTTCGACATGAGCCGTTCCGACAAGCAGAAGCTCGCAGCCTGGAAGGAGCTCCTCAGCTCGACAGGAAACGTGGTGGCTTCTGCGCAGTGCAACACGTCGCTCGCCACGGCGCTCGGCGCGACGCAAGAGAACGTCGCCCTGGCGATCACGCGCCCGAGCGTCGACGACGTGCTGACGCAGCGAATCTCGGACAGCCTGGATGGAGCGGACCTCTGTTCGAACCTCGCCGTGCTCGCGGCGGCGTGCAACGCGAACCCCGTCATCCTCCTGAAATACCCCGGGAACTACGTCTTCAAGGGGCTCGGCGTGAACCGCGAGAGCGCCAGCCTCTCGCGTCGCCTGGACAATGCGGGCATGACGGGCACCTGTGTCCCGGGGGCCATCGACATGCTCCTCACGATCGACGACTACTATGCGAGGAAGTTCGCCCACCTCGTCGAGCAGCTGAACCGTATCGAGGAGGGCGACGGGACGCTCCTCGACAACTGCGCGGCCGTGTGGTTCCAGGACGTGTCGGACGGCTGCGCCCGCAACCTCAACAACCTTCCGATCGTCCAGGCCGGCAGCGCCGGCGGCTATTTCAAGACCGGCTGGGCCGTGAACGTCGATGACGGCTCGCCCGATCTCACGACCGGCAACAGCGAGATCACGTGTGCCGACGGCACGTCGGACCAGGTCGACGCGATCTCCCAAGAAACAGGGACCGATCCGTCGCTCGCCAACGCGCCGATCAACAAGTACTACTGCAGCTTGATGAACGCCCTCGGCGTCAAGGCAGGACCGGATGGCTTCCCGGCGCGGGGCGGTTCGGGGCCGGTGACCCACTTCGGCATGTACGACCGGACGGAGGACTTCATCGGCGGCGGGACCAATCCCCCGACCATCCACGATCCAGGCGAGTTCACCGCGCTCAAGGCGAGCTCCTGAGCGATCTCGTTCCCGAGCCTGTCGGCCTCGGGGCGGTGCGCCTGATCGAGATGTCCCCATCGGCGAGGGGGGTGTTATGCTGGCCCGCGTCGAGCGAGCGCGGCGCGGCGCCGTGCCGGGAGGTCGTTGGATGTCATCTGTCAGGGGTTTCACCCTCGAGCTGTCTCGGATCGAGTACGTCGGGCAAGGCCTTGTCCGGCCGGAGTGCGTGATCGCCGAGCCCGGCGGCACGCTCTGGACCTCGGATGCTCGCGGTATCGCGACGCGCATCGAGCCGGATGGCAGGCAGGCGACCCTCGGCCCCGAGGTGCCCGAGCCGAACGGCATGGCGATGGATCGGCAGGGCAACCTCATCGTCGCCAGCATGTCCGGCGGCAAGATCCACAAGCTCCACCGCGACGGCCGGTCCGAGGTCCTCCTCGACTCCATCGACGGCAAGCCGCTCGGCGCCGTGAACTTCTGCTTCATCGACTCGCGGGATCGCCTCTGGATCTCCGTCACGACACGGCATCTCCCGTGGTGGACCGCGGTCGTGGGCAGCATCCGCGATGGGTACATCGTGCTCGTCGACGAGAAGGGCGCTCGCATCGTGGCCGACGGCCTCAGCTTGACGAACGAGGTGCGCCTCGACGCCGCCGAGCGGTTCCTGTACGCCGTCGAGACCGTCCCCGGCCGCCTCCTCCGGTTCCCGGTGCGCGACGACGGCAGTCTCGGCGATCCCGAGCAGTTCGGGCCCGACAGCCTCGGCATCGGCGGGTACATGGATGGCTTCGCCTTCGACGCCGAGGGCAACATCTGGGTGGCGGCCGTCTGTCGCAACGGCCTCGCGGTGATCTTCCCCGACGGCAGCTACCAGACCGTCTTCGAGGATCCGCGCCCTGCAGTCCTCGAGACGATGACCCTGAAGCAGAGGAACGGGACCATCGAGCCGGCCGATCTCGGCGCCTGCGCGGGAAACACCCTGCAGCTGCCCACGAGCATCGCGTTCGGCGGCCCCGATCTCCGCACGTGTTACATGGGGTCGCTGGCGATGCCCCACCTCCTCACGTTCCGCGCGCCCGTCGCGGGGCTCCCGCTCGCGCACATGCGCTGATCGGCTTCACGCGAACAACCATCCATGCCTCGTGTTCACCTCGTCACCACCGGCGGTACCATCGCGAGCCGCGTCGACCCGAAGACGGGCGCCGCCGTGCCCGCCGTCCGCGCGGAGGAGCTCGTCGCCGACGTGCCCGCGCTCGGCCGCGTCGCCGAGATCGCCGTCACCGAGTTCTGCCTCGAGAGCAGCTGGAACCTCGGCCCGGACAGGATCGCGGCGCTCGCGCGCGCCGTGCGCGATCTTCAGGGTGACCCCGAGGTGGCCGGCGTCGTCGTCACCCACGGCACGGACACGCTCGAAGAGACGGCGTTCGCGCTGGATCTGCTGCTCGACGGGGACACCCCGGTGGTGCTCACAGGGGCGATGCGGGACGCGAGCACCGCGGGGACCGACGGCCCGCGCAACCTCGTCTCGGCCGCGCGGATCGCGGTCGACCCGTCGGCGCGGGGGCTCGGCGTGCTCGTCGCGCTGAACGACGAGATCCACGCCGCGCGGTGCGTGATGAAGACCCACACGACCGCGCTCGGCACGTTCGCCTCGCCGGGCGTGGGGCCGCTCGGCTGGGTCGACGGCGAGGGCGTCCGCGTCCACGCGCGCCCCGCGAGGACGCCGACGCTGCCGCTCGCGCCGCCCGAGCCGCGGGTCTACCTCGTGAAGATGGCGTCCGGGATGGACGATCTCCTCCTGCGCGCGCTCCTCGATGCCGGGGCGCGCGGGGTGGTGATCGAGGGCTCGGGCGCGGGGAACGTCTGCGGGAGCTGGGAGGGGGCGATCGGCGCGCTGGTGCAGGCCGGCACGCCGGTGGTGCTGAGCTCGCGCTGCCCCGGCGGGCGGGTCACGCCGACGTACGGCGCGCCCGGCGGCGGGCGGCGGCTCCGGGACCTCGGGGTGATCGCCGCGGGCGCGCTCTCGGGGCCCAAGGCGAGGCTCGCGCTGATGTTCGCGCTCGGGGCAGGGCTCGACGCCGCGGCGCTACGCGCGTATTTCGACCGGCTTGCCGGGTAGACCCTCGCTCCTCGCGCCCGGCTGCGGGCCGCGCCGCTCGTCACCGGCGCCCGCCTTGCGCTTCAGCTTCTCCTCGACCCGCGTGCCCTTGAAGAAGCTCGCGTTGGCCTCCGTATAGAGCTTGTACGGGTTCTCGAACACATACGCCTTGAAGTCCTCGGCGCTGAGGACGCCCTCCTCCACGAGCTTCCAGCTCTCCGCGAGCGCCTCGGTCAGGTCGGGGACGTCCCAGTGGCCGACGTCGGAGGAGTAGATGGCGTTGATCTTCACGCCGAGCGGGTTCGCCTTGGCGTTGAACGCGGACGCGATGGTGCGGTCGTCCGACTCGGATCCGAAGAAGAAGTTATTGACCCAGCGGTCGCGGATGTCCTCGATCTTCTCGATGCCCGCGGCCGCGAAGTCATTGCGGTACTCCGGCGCAGGCTGGCGGGCGTCGCTCGTGTACCCGGCCCCCAGCGTGTCGGCGATCAGCTGCTCGCCCTCGATGGAGCGCCCGTTTGAAAGCTTTGCGAGATCCGCGCCGTAGCGCCGGAAGAGCTCGGTGAAGAGCGCGCGATCGGTCGCCGACGGGTCGTAATGCTTCAGGCCCTCCGGGCCGCGCTTCTGGAAGCGGTCGACAAGGTGGATGTAGACCCGCGCGCCCCAGTCCGCCCCGCCCTCGAGCATGCCGATGCGCAGCCCGGGGAAGCGGCGGGTGACGCCGCCGAAGAACAGCGCCTTGGCGAACGCCTCCGAGCCGTCGGCGAAGTGGCCGACGTGGTTGTTCATGTAGTTGCTGATCGACGAGCGCCCCGTCCAGCCCTGGCTCCCGTAATGGGTGAGGACAGGCACGCCGAGCTCGACAACCTTCGCCCAGAAAGGATCGTAGTTGTACTCGCTGTCGATGCCGTAGAAATCGATGTACGTCGCGTACTTCGCGATCTCCGGGTGGTGCGCCGGCGGGTACTTCTCCGCGATCGCTTTGATGGGGCGGCGCACGCCGCCGGCGATGTTGATCGCCTTGAGCCCCAGCTTCTTGACGGCGAACTCCAGCTCTTCGATGCCCTCCTCGGGCGTGTTCAGCGGGATGCCGGCGACCGGGGTGAGGCGGTCGCTGTACTTGCGAAACAGCTCCGCGTGGTAATGGTTGATCGCGCGCTGGAGCGCCTGCCGCGAGCCCGGGTCCTTCACGGCGAGCGGCGCGAGGGTGTTGTTCGGGAACAGGACCGAGTAATCGGACCCTTGCTCCTCGAGGCGCTCGGCGAGCAGCTCCGGCAGGTGGTACGTGGCCACGTCCAGCGTGTTGCGCGTCACCCGCGCCCACCACGGCGACCTGACCGTGCGGTAGTGCTGCCGCTCCTCGGGCGTCTGGCTGTACCAGTCCTTGCCGCTGCTGTTCTCGGCGTTGCGGCGGCGGGAGCTCAGCGCCTTGCGCAGGTCGTCGACGAGCTTGGCGCCTCCGTAGGTGGCGACGAAATCCTCCAGCGCCGGCGAGTAATCGTTGGTGTGGATGTCCGTGTCGATGACGGGGTAATCGAGCTTCTCCTTGACAGCCACGGAGGGCGAGGCCTTGAGACGAGCGATACGGTCAGTCATGAAAGACTCCGGAAAGGGGTTGGGCGCGCCGATGTCGCCGGTGTGAGATCGATGGCCGTGCTGGCGCGCGGCAATCTGCAACCTGCGTGCCTTGACGCCGTTGCCTCCATGTCGCTGTTTGACCGCGGATCTCGGCGTCTCTCCGGCGCGCTCTGCCCGCGCGTTGCTCGGAATCGAGCACCGATTCAGCGCGGCTGCTTCCTGAGCAACACTCAATCCGGACCGATGCTGTCCGCCCGCGCGGGAACCCTACGAGGGCACGTGCCGGGCCGAGGAGGGATCTTCCTTGAGCCGCGCGCGGGCGAGCGTCAGCGTGCGGGCGTCGGCGGAGATGCTCTCCAGAAAGCGCTTCCTGAACGCGGGATCGCCGGTCCTGTCGGCGCGGGCGAGCGCGTCACGACGGGCTGAAGAGCGCGAGGCACCGGTCGGCGAGGACACCGCCGACGAGATCGACGGGAGCGCCGGAGTTCTCGTTCATCCAGCGCGCGGGGACGGCCAGCTCGCGCTGCGCGCCGCCTGTCGCCGCCGTGACCTCCTGCATCGTGCAGCCGAAGATGACGCGGCTCACCCGGGCGAGCCAGGCCGCGGTGAAGCACATCGGGCACGGCTCCACGGTGGTGTACAGCGTGTAGCCC
The DNA here is from genome assembly GCF_028368935.1 of Sorangium aterium. Lineage (NCBI taxonomy): Bacteria > Pseudomonadati > Myxococcota > Polyangiales > Polyangiaceae > Sorangium > Sorangium atrum. The sequence continues at coordinate 962,953 of NZ_JAQNDK010000003.1, forward strand.
GTCAGGTCCGGCCCGGCGGCCGCGCAGGCGCGGCGGACAGCGCCGACCTCGGCGTGCCACGTGAAGTCGCGCTGGGCGTTCACCTCGTCGGTCGCCTCGGCGACGACGGTGCCGTCGGGGGCGGCCACCAGGGCGCCGAACGGCGGCTCGCCCGCGCGCTGCGCGCCGCGCGCGAGCTCCAGCGCGCGCGCCATGAGCGCCTCGTCGCGGCTCATCGGACGAGCCTCGGGTCGAGCAGCGACTCCGGCGCCGGCGCCTTCTTGACGAGCTTGGACTCGACCGCGAAGTCGACCACCGCCTTCATCGAGGCGTACACGGGGCCGGCCTTCTCCGCCGTGCCGAAGAGCTGCTTGTTCTCCGCCAGGTCGTAGATCTTGTCGCCGGCCAGCATGCCCTTCACGTCCTCGGGCGGAGCGTTCAAGTACTTTCCGACGATGGGAATCGCCTTGTCGGGCTCGCCGCGCAGGACGCGCACCCCCTGATCGATGGCGCCGATGAACCTCGAGCAGGCGTCACCGGACTCGGCGAGCCGCGATCGGCGCACGGCCACCGCGTCCATGATGGTGTCGGGGACGCTGGCGCTCGAGAAGATCACGTGACCGCCGCCCTTGGTCGCCTTGGTGATCCACGGCTCCCAGGTGACCGCGGCGTCGACCTTCCCCGCGACGAACGCGGCCCCGGCGTCGTCGGCGCTCATGCTCGTGATCTTCACGTCGTCCGGGGCGACCCCGGCCTTCTTCAGGCCGGTGAGGAACAGCATGTGATTGACCTCGCCGAGGGTGAGCGCGACCGTCTTGCCCTTGAGCTCGGTCATGGACGCGACGCCCTCCTTCGCCACCACCGCGTCCGCGCCGTTCGAGCTGTCGATGAGCGCGATGGCCACGACGTCCGTGTCGCCGTTGCCGCTCAGCACGGCCAGGTTCTGCAGGGTCGTCAGGCCGATATCGAGCTTCCCCGCGGCCAGCGCCGGCAGCGTGTCCCCGGGGTTCGAGAACGGCTTGAGCTCGACGTCGAGGCCAGCCTGCTTGAACAGCCCGAGCTCGTTCGCGATGAACACGCCCGCATAGCCGATCCACAGGTCGTGTCCCACGGTCAGCTTCACCGGCGCGTTCGCCGCGGCCCCGGGCTTCTCGCCCGGCGCGGCGGCGGCGGGCATCTCGCGCGCTGGCTCGTCCTTCTTCGAGCAGCCTGGCGACAGGACGAGGCAGGCGAGCGCTGCCCCGAGCTCTAGCACGACGGTCCTTCGGTTCATGGATCCTCTCCCCTCGGCGTATGCGTGAGCCCGAGGAGCAAGCGGCGGCGCTGCTCCTCGGGGCGGGCCCTCCCCCGCAGGAGCGAGAGGATATCCCGTTTGAGGCGCAGCAACGCCTCGTCGAGCTTGAGGTCGGGCGAGCGATCCGCCCGCGGTACCGGCACGTCGAAGGTGGCCACGACGCGGCCGGGGCGCTCGGAGAAGACCACCACGCGATCGGACAGGATCAGGGCCTCATCCACGTCGTGGGTGACGAAGAGCGTCGTGATCCGGTGATGCTGGATCACATGGAGCAGGAGCCCCTGCATCTCCTCACGTGTCTGGGCGTCGAGGGCGCCGAACGGCTCATCCATCAGCAGCACCTCCGGCTGCGCGGCGAGCGCCCGCGCCAGCGCGGCGCGCTGCTGCATGCCGCCGCTCAGCTCCGCGGGCGCGCTGTCGCGGAACTCCCACAGATCGACGAGGCGCAGCAGGCGCTCGACGCGGTCCGCCTCTCGCTCGGGGCCGGCGTGCCGCGCCCGGCTGCGGTGGCGGGCCAGCGTCAGCGGGAAGCGGACGTTCTCCCGCACGCTGAGCCACGGGAAGAGCGTCTGTTGCTGGAACACGACGCCGAGCTCGGCGCCGGGGCCGAGGACGCGCTCGCCGCCGAGCGTGACGGTCCCGGTGGTCGCCGGCTCGAGCCCCGCGACGATGTGCAGCAGCGTCGATTTCCCGCACCCGGAGGGGCCCACGAGGCTCACGAACTCGCCCTCGCCGACATCGAGGTCGAGCGGGCAGAGGGCGCTGGTCTCGCCGCGACGGCCGGCGAACGCCTTGCTGACGCCGCGCACGGAGAGCGTCACGCGTCGCGCCCCCTGGCCCAGCGGAAGAGCCGGCGGTGCGCCGCGCCGAACGCCCAGTCGAGCCCCAGGCCGATCGCGCCCAGCACCGCCAGGTACGCGTAGATGCTGGGCGTCTGGATGAAGCGATAGAACCTGAGGACGCGGAAGCCGAGGCCCTCGGTGGCGGCCACGAGCTCCGCGACGACGACGTAGCTCCACGCCCAGCCGTTGCACATGCGCAGCGCGCTCCAGATGCCGGGGAGGGCGGCCGGGGCCAGCACGCGCCAGACGATCTCCCGCCGGGTGGCGCCGAGGCTCTGGCTGACCTGGAGCAGCGGCGCCGGGACCCGCCGCACCTCGTCCGCGGTCATGAGCAGCAGCTGGAAGAAGGTCCCCAGGAAGACGAGGAGGACCTTCGCGCCCTCGCCGATGCCCGCCGCGATCATGACGAGCGGGATCAGCGCCGGCACGGGGACATAGCGGAGGAACTCGGTCGGCGGCTCGATCAGCGCGGCGATCGATCGGAACGCGCCGGCGAGCACGCCGAGCGGCACCGCGAGGAGCGCGGCGGCCACGAACCCGGCCGTGACCCGCAGGAAGCTGTAGCGGACGTCGAGCCAGAGCTCCGCCGAGCCGAGCGCGTCGGCCGTCGCCCGCCCGATGCTCGCGAGCGTGGGAGCGAGGGCGGTGTTCACCCCGTCGCGGCCCGTTAGCCAGGCGTACGCCGCGAGGGTGGCGAGGAAGCTCGCCGCGCCGAGCGCGAGACGGACCCTGGCGGAAACGGGGCGGCCGAGCGCGAGCCAGCGCGGCGGCGGTCGCTCGCACTGTCGCGACGGGGCCCGCGGCGCTCGGTCGCCGGGCATCCGTCAGCCGAAGAGCTGCATCACCGAGGCGCTCTCGGTGACGTAGGCGAACGCGTTGCTCATGCAGAGGATCGCGGCGTCGTGGAGCTCCCGTGAGGTCCCGGCCACGGCGTCGACCGGGAGCAGCACGCGGTAATCCAGGTTCCTCGCGGTGAGCACGGTGCTGAGCACGCAGATGTTCGTGCACACGCCGCAGCAGATGAGGTTCTCCACCCGCTTGCACCGGAGCAGCAGGTCGAGGTCGGTGCCCAGAAAACAGTCGTAGCGCCGCTTGGTGAAGATCCGATGATCCTGCGGCTCGATCCGCAGCCCATCGACCATGTCGGCGCCGCGGGATCCCTCGAGGCAGTGCAGCGGCTCGAACTCCAGCTCGATGCCGAAGTCGCACCGATCGGCCCTGTGCATCTCCTGCGTGAAGACGACGGGCAGCTCACGCCCTCTCGCCCACGCGACGAGCGCGTTGATTCTCCGCACGATCTCGAGCGCCCCGCGCGCTTCGCAGGGCGCGCCCTCCTCGACGAAGTCCCGCTGCATGTCGATGACGAGGAGGGCGGTATTGGCAGGGTGGACTTTGTCGAGGGGCAACGGGCGGATACGCGGCGTCATCGCGGGTCTGACCGCTCGACGCGCGGGGGACACCGGGCGCGGCGAGCTCGCTGAGGGGTGGTGAAGAGGTGAACCGGCCCGCTCTACACCAGCCGGGAATGAAGCGTCAAAAGGCTGAACGGAATGTAACCGGCGCCTCGCCGGAGGGTCAAGCGAGACCTGGCGCGTGAGGACTTCGAGGGGGCGCGAGGCCGGCTGTTACGTGGAAGGCCGCGGGGAAGGATGCGTGGAAGAGCATGTGCGGGGGAGTGGGACAGGTCTGCTGGTGTCTCTCGATGTCTCTCGCCATCTACGGTGGCGCCATCGGATGCACGCGGGCCATGGCCTTCCGCCGCGCCATCGCGTAACGCACACCGGCCCGGAGATCTCTCAGGAGGACGATCCCCTCCAGCGTCTCGCCGAGGCTCGCGAGCGCTGCGGCGGTGCTCGCGGACATCCCCACTAGGACGCACTCGGCGCCGAGCAGGCGCGCGGCGTGCACCGTGCGCAGGAGGTGGTGCGCGACGGCGCTGTCGATCATCGGGACGCCGGTGAGATCGACGATCACGAGCTCGGCGTCGTGGCGCTCCACGCCTTGCAGGAGGGCCTCCATGAGCTGGCTGCCCCGCGCCGTGTCGAGATGGCCGATGAGCGGCACGAGGATGATGCCGTGCTCGATGGGCAGGACCGGGGTCGAGAGAGCGGCTATCGTCTCGAGCAGGCGCGATTGGATGGCGAGGAGATCGGCCTCGGTGCTCCGCAGGGCCTCTTCCGTCCTCTTTCGTGCGGTCATGTCGACCACGACCCCGACCATCCCGATCACGCGCCCGCTCGCGTCGCGGAACGGGACGTTGTTCTCCAGCGTCCAGCCGTCGCTCCCGTCCTCGAGCTTCCACTGGAGCTCCACGTTGAGCCGCGGGATCCCCTCCGACATGATGTTCTCGTCGTTGTCGCGGTAGCTGCGCGCGACCTCTTCGACGAAAATGTCCTCATCGCGCTTCCCGATGATCCTGTCGGCCGAGAGGTGATAGTGCGCCGCGTAGGCCTTGTTGACGGCGAGGTACCGGTGGTGTCGATCCTTGAAGAACACCATCGCCGGGATCGCGTCGAGCATCGCGACGTACCCCGAGGCCTCCGCCGCGAAGAGGCTGGCCAGGAGCCCAGGATCGCGCTCGTCTGGCTGCGCCTCGTGCGTCGCCGCGCCCGGCTGCTGCGCCTCGGCCAGCGCCTGCTCCAGCTCCGCGACGCGCCTGCGGAGCGCCGCGACCTGCTCGTTGAGCAGCGTCTGGGGATCTGGATCTGAAAAACACTGCATTACAGGGGACCACGTTTCGGCCGGACCACAGTGAACGCATGATTGTCGGGGGCGCAACACTTGTCAAGTATTCGATATCCGCTCTCGACTCACGGCGTGTCGCCGGTGCGGCCCGGGAGGTGCGGGGCATGTCGACCAAGACGTTTCGCGCGCTCGCCCCGTGCAGGCGCCGGCGCCCGCGTCACGCGCCGTTCGAGCTGGACCCGTGCTCATTCGTCAGCACCGCACCTGCGGAGAGCGGGGGTTCGCGTCGTTCAGCACGGACGATGCATGGCGGCGCCGCGTGGGGTCGAGCAAGCGACGTGGACCTGTAATTCGTTGTCTTGCAGGTTTCAATTTCGGGTCGGGTGGCACGACCGAGACGCCTTGAACGATCGGCTCTCCCCTGGTCGAGACGAGCCGTGGCCGGGCGTGGCTCAGCGGCTCGCGCGGGCCGCCGTGCCTTCGCCGGCGGCGGCGCAGACCGGGGCGTGAGCGTTTCGGGCGCACCAATGAGCGCCGCGGGCGCGCGCCGCGCGGCGACCCGGCGCAGGGTAGGCGCACCAGCCGGCGCGTCGCCGGCCCGTTCACACGAGAGATCACACCATGAAAACGCAATCGAAACGCGCCGCCGCGGTCCTCGCCTGCCTCTCTGCCGTCCTCCCGGCGTGCGCCGAGAGCGAGGCCCCGGCCGCACCGGAGCTCCGCCGCGTCGGCGGCTTCAGCACACCCGAGTCCGTGCTCCACGACGAGGAGCGCGACGTTTACCTGGTCTCGAACATCGTCGGCTCACCCGTCGAGAAGGACGACCGCGCGTTCATCTCGCGCGTCTCGCCGGACGGCGAGGTCCTCGATTTGACATGGATCGACGGCGCGTCGGAGGGCGTGACGCTGAACGCCCCGAAGGGCATGGCCATCGCGGGCGGCAGGCTCTATGTGGCCGATATCGACGCGATCCGCGTCTTCGACGCGAGCGACGGCGCGCCGATCGAGGACATCGAGGTGGCCGGCGCCGGCTTGCTCAACGATGTCGCGGCCATGCCCGACGGGTCGATCGTGGTCTCGGACTCCGGCGTGGCCATCGAGGACGGCGCGTTCGCCTCGATCGGCACCGATGCGCTCGTCTCGGTCGATCCGGGCGGGGAGGTCTCCCGGTTGATCGCGGATCCCGCGCTGCCGCACCCGAACGGCGTGGCGTGCGCGGAAGGCGAGATCTGGGTGGCTTACCTCGGCGCAGCGCGGGTCGACGCGCTCGACGCCTCGGGGAAGCTCCGGCGCGAGATCTCCCTGCCCGCTGGCACGCTGGACGGCCTCGTGCGCCTCGACGACGGCCGGCTCCTCGTGTCGAGCTGGGACGCGGGCGCCGTCTTCGAGATCGACCCCGCCGGGGACGCGGCGCCGCGCGTCTCCACGCTCGCGGCGGATCTCCCGAGCCCCGCCGATCTCGGCTGGGATCGCGCGAGAGATCGCCTGCTCGTCCCGCTCTTCAACGACGGCGAGATCGTCCTGCTCGACGTGAAGTGAGCCGGCGGAGCAGCGCTTTGGGCCGAGGGGCGGCGCGGTTACGCTGCGCCGCCCCGGCCGGCCCCGCGCTGTGTCTCCGCGGCGAGAGACGCGCCCTTTTCAATCAGGAGCGACGATGAAGACCCATCTCACCCGACTGCTCGAGCCCACCGATCAAGCCCAGGCCTGGGGCGCGCTCAGAGAGGCCATCTCCCGCCTGGAGCGCACGTCCTCGGCGAGCGGCGCCGGCCTGGCCCGATGGCTCGGCGTCTTCACCCGCACGCGCGAGCGGATAACGATACAGCGGCTCTCCCGGCCGCTCGTCGTGCTCATCCTCGACGGCGCGAAGCGGATCTTCCTCGACGGCCCGGACGGCAACACGCGCCTCGTCGCCCGGGAGGGGCAGATACTGCTCGTGCCGCAGGGCATCCCCCTCGAGCTGGTGAACGAGCCCGATCCGGAGCGCGGCGCGTACCGCTCGTTCACGATCGAGCTCTTGAGCGAGGTCGACGAGCGGCTCCAGCGCCGCTATCCCACGCTCTGCGTCCAGCGGGGGCTCGGCGGCTTCGAGGCGGATCGGCCGCACCTGCTGCGCTCCGCGATGCCGTCGATCCAGGCGCTGATCCACCTCGTGAACACGCTCCTCCTGCCCGGCGCGCATGCGCTGCTCATCGAGCACCGGCTGGAGGATCTCATCCTGACCCTGCTCCTGCAGCACCGGGAGCAGCTCGACGAGGCGCGCGCCGCCTCGTCGACGCTGGCGCTCGATCCGACGCTCGCGGTGCGGGCGCTGGTGCGCCGCGATCCGGCGCGCCCGTGGGCGGCCCCGGAGGTCGCGCGCGCGCTCGGGGTGAGCGACGCGACGCTGCGCCGCCGGCTCGGCGCGAAGGGGGTCTCGTTCAGGGCCCTGCTGTGGAAGGAGCGCCTCGATCTCGCCAAGGCGCTCCTGCGCTCGGGCCGCCACGGCGTGCTGGAGGTCGCGACGGCCTGCGGCTACGACTCGGCGTCGCGCTTCGCCGAGCAGTTCCGGCGCTCCGAGGGGGTCAGCCCCTCGGAGTACCGCGCGCGACACCGGGCGAGCGCGAACGACTGCTGGAGCGAAGAGCCCGAGCTCGACGCGAGGTGAGGGATCGGCGCCCCGGCACGCGGTAACGAGGGGCTCAGCCCGCCTTGTCGATGCGGCCGTCGGGGTAGCGCGCGAAGCGGCCTTCCGCGCGTCCGTGGACCGGGCCGTCGCTCGGCCACGGCCATCCGCCGAAGCCCGTCCGCCGGTAGTCGAGGAAGGCCTGCTGGACCTCCGCCATCGAGGTCATCACGAAGGGGCCGTGTTGCGCGACGGGCTCGCCGATGGGCTGGCCCTGGAGGAGCAGGAGCTCGGCCTCGTCGGGGCCGTTCTCGAGCAGCGCGGCGGCGCCGTCGCGGAGCGTGATCCTGTGGGCCGCGGGGACGCGGCGGGCGCCGACGCGCAGCTCGGCGCCGCGGAAGAAGTAGAGCGCGCGGTTCGTGCCGGGGGAGGCGGCCGGCAGCGTGAACCGCGCGCCCGGGGCCATCTTGAGCGTCCAGATCGCCACGTCGGACGCCGCGCGCGCCGCCCACGACCTCGGCGGCGGGGCCGGCGGGCGGAGCTCGCCGAGGCGGCCGGCGACGATCGTGATCTCGGTCGCCTTGCCCGCGGCGTCGCGCGCGATCTGCCTGGGGATCGTGTCGCCCCACAGCATCACGAAGTGCGGCTCGGCGAGCTTGTCGGCGCGCGGCAGGTTGAGCCAGATCTGGAAGAGCTCGAGCGGGTTGGGCCCGTCCTTCTCGACGAGCGGGAACATCTCCGCGTGGACGATGCCGCCCCCCGCCGTGAGCCACTGGACGTCGCCGCGCCCATAGCGCGCGGCCGCGCCGAGCGAGTCCGCGTGATCGACGAGCCCGCGCCGCACGACCGTCACGGTCTCGAAGCCGCGGTGCGGGTGCTGCGGGAAGCCGGGGACCACGTCGCCGTGGTACATGCGCCAGCCGTCCTTGCCCGCGAAGTCGCGCCCGATGGCGCGGCCCGCGAGCGAGGCGGCCGGGCCCATCCGCTCGTTGCCGGCCGGATACGCGTCGTCGTGGTGGACGCAGAACAGGAAGGGGTCGAGCGTCTCCCAGGGGAACCCGAGCGGCGCCACGTCGCGGACGACGTCCGCCGCGGCGAGCGCGGCTTCGTCGGTGCGCTCGGGCGAGGGCGGGGAGGGGTCGCACGCGGCGACGACGGGCGTTGCGGCGAGGGCGCCGAGGGCGGTGCGGCGATCCATGGGGCTCATCGTCTCATCGTAAGGTGGACCTCATGGAGGGACAACGGTGCGAGCGCGCAACGCGGCGTTGCGCCGGGAGCAACCCGCGCAATGCGCGAGCCGAGGTGAGCAGGGAAGCGGTGAGGGTGCGCGTGAGGGCATGGGCGCGGCGAGTCGCGGCGCTTTTTCGCGTCGAGGCGGGGCGGGCGCGCTCGGAGTCGACTAGAGTCAACCCTCGTGTCCAGACAGCGCTCCGAATCGAGCATCATCTTCCTTGTCGCAGCGGTCCAGTTCATCAACATCCTCGACTTCGTGATGGTGATGCCGCTCGGGCCCGACTTCGCGGTCGCCCTCGGCATCCCGATGTCCAGCATCGGCTTCATCGGCGGCAGCTACACGGCGGCGGCCGCGATCTCGGGCCTCGCCGGTGCGTTCTTCCTCGACCGCTTCGACCGCCGCAGCGCGCTCGCCGTGGCGATGCTCGGCCTCGTCGCCGGCACGGCGGCCGGGGGCTTCGCGACGGGGCTCCCGAGCCTCATGGCGGCGCGCGTGCTCGCGGGGGCGTTCGGCGGGCCCGCGACATCCGTCTCGTTCTCGATCGTCGCCGACGTTATCCCGCCCGAGCGGCGCGGCAAGGCGATGGGCGTCGTGATGGCCTCGTTCTCGGTCGCCTCGGTGCTCGGCGTCCCCGCCGGGCTGGAGCTCGCGCGTCGCGGGGGCTTTCCGCTGCCGTTCTTCGCGGTCGCGGCGCTCGGGCTGCTCGTCGCCGGGCTCGCGATCTTCCTCCTGCCGTCGATGCGGGATCACCTGACCGACGCGCGGCCGTCCGGCAGCTCGCTCGGCGATCTCGGCGCGCTCCTCGGCCGGCCGATCGTGCTGCTCTCGTACGCGACGACGGCGATCCTGACGGTGGCGTCGTTCCTGGTGATCCCCAACATCTCTGCGTACGTGCAGTACAACCTCGGGTATCCGCGCGAGCGGCTCGGGCTGCTCTACTTCGTGGGGGGCCTTGTGAGCTTCTTCGCGATGCGGGCCGTGGGCCCGTTGGTGGACCGCTTCGGCGCGTTCCAGACGGGCTCGGTGGGGGCGGTGGTGCTCGTGAGCGTCCTGTACGCGGGGTTCGTCTCGTATACGCCGGGGCTGCCGGTGCTCGCCATCTTCATCGTCTTCATGCTGGGCATGACGTTCCGCAACGTCTCGCACAACACGCTGACGTCGAAGGTGCCGCGCCCCGCCGAGCGAGCGCGCTTCACCTCGATGCAGTCGGCCGTGCAGCACATGGCGTCCGCGCTCGCCGCGTTCTCGTCGGCCAGGCTGCTCCACGAGCTGCCGGACCACCGCCTCGACGGCATGCCGGTCGTCGCGGGGCTGTCGATCGTGTTCACGGTGGCGCTGCCGCTGCTGTTCCTGGGGATCGAGCGGCGCGTCGCGCTCGCGGCGGTCGGGCGCCCGGCCCCCTGAGGCTGCTGGCCGACGGCGGACGAGCGCGGCGTCGGCGGCGGGATGGGCCGGAGATCGCAGCAGGACGCCTCCCCGTCAGCGGGCAGGCTCCATCTGCGAGAAGCGGTAAGCCCCCACGGTGGCGGCGATGGACGAGAGGACGAGGAGCGCGAGCGCGAGCCCGATGTTGTTGAGCGACTCGCCGATGCCGACGAGCCATATCCAGCGCGTGTCGGGGTCCACCGCGCCGATGTACGTGAGCGATTTGATCGTGCCGCTGACGAACCCGAGCCCGCCGGCCACCAGCGTCAGGATACCGAGGCTCACCTGGAGGGGTACGAAGCGCCGCTCGGGCGAGATGGCATAACGGACGGATGCGGCCAGGAGCAGCAGCCCGAAGACGAGTGTCGGAAACATGCCCCAGCCGCCCATGTGGAAAGCTTCAGCCATGACGAGTGCCTCCTTCGATAGCGCTCTTGACAGGCGCCGGCGGCGAAGGTTCCGGGGCGGGAGAGGGGTTCCTTCGAAGCGCCCCGGCCACGCCATCCACGCTTGAGCCGCGGAAAGCGCTGTGGTCCGTCGCTGACCCGAGAGGCTCGCAGCTTGCATGGGCGCGGGCTTCGACTATAGCCTCGGGCTGATGAGCGGCCCCGAGAGCTCGCCGTTGACGACGCAGACCTTCGATCTGCGGCAGTCCCCGGACAGCCCGGGAATCTACTCCTACCTCCTCGTCATCGGCGCTTCCTCATCGTACAGGCGCGCCCTGCCCGACGACGGCGTGCTCGTCGTGGGGCGCAGCGACGAGGCCGACGTGAGGCTCGACACCGCGGCGGTCTCCCGGCGGCACGCCGAGCTCGTCTTCTCCAGAGGCGAGATCCGGATCACCGATCTCGGCAGCCACAATGGGACGCTCGTCAACGGCGAGCGCATCGAGGGCTCGTGCGCGCTCGGCTCCGGCGATGTCATCACCATGGGCGATACAACGCTGATCCTCCGGCGCGAGGCGCCGCCCCGGGGCAGCGCCCTCATCGAGATGGGCCGGCTGCGCCGGCGCGTGGAGGAGGAGATCGAGCGCGCCGCCGACTCGGCGCGGCCGTTCGGCCTGGCGGTGGTGTCCCTCGGGTCCGTGCAGATGCGCACGATGCTCGCGCATCGGGCGCTCTCGGCGCTCCGGCTCGTGGACATCGTCGCCTGGGACGGCGCCTCTCACCTGGCGATCGGGTTTCCCGAGCTCGGCGGAGAGGCGGCGCGCGCCGCGGTGCTCCAGGTGCTCGAGGCGATCGCGCCGCTGGCCCCCGAGGCGCGGGGCGGACTGGCCTCCTACCCGTTCGACGGCGGCGACACCGAGACGCTCCTCGCCGGCGCGCGGACCGCCGCGTCGATCGCGGCTCCGGGGGCGATCGCCTTCGCCTCGCAGACCGCCGTCCGGCACGTCATCGGCGATCGCACCATCGTGGTGGCCGACTCGGCCATGATCCGGCTGTTCGAGCTGATCCGGCGCCTCGCGGCGAGCGATCTGCCGGTCCTCGTCCTCGGCGAGACGGGGGCGGGCAAGGAGAACGCCGCCGCGGCCGTGCACCACTGGTCTGCGCGGGCGCAGAAGACGCTGATCACGCTCAACTGCGCCGCGCTCCCGGACGCGCTGGTGGAGAGCGAGCTCTTCGGCTACGAGAAGGGCGCGTTCTCGGAGGCGCGGGCGCCCAAGCCCGGCCTGCTGGAGCGAGCGCACGGCGGCACCGTCTTCCTCGACGAGATCGGCGAGCTGCCCCTCGGCGCGCAGGCCAAGCTGCTCCGCGCGCTCGAGGCGAAGCGGATCACCCGCCTCGGCGACGTCCGCGATCGCGAGGTGGACATCCGCATCGTCGCTGCCACGAACCGCGATCTCGAGGCCGAGGTCCACGCGGGCCGCTTCCGTCAAGACCTGCTCTTCCGCCTGAGCGCCGCCGTCGTCGAGCTGCCCCCGCTCCGGCACAGGCGGCGTGAGCTGCCGATCCTGGCCCGTCTGTTCCTCGCCGAGGCGTGCGCTCGGACCGGGCGGCCTGCGCTCGAGCTCTCGGAAGCCGCGCTCGCCGCGCTCTTCGCTCACCCGTTCCCTGGCAACGTGCGCGAGCTCAAGAACGCGATGGAGTACGCGGCCGCCACGGCGGACGGCCCGGCGCTCGAGCCCTGGGGGCTGCCCGAGCGCATCGCCGGGCTCGATGTCCCGCCGCGGACCACGGTGGACAACACCTCGGCCCCGCCCGCCGCGGCGCCCGCCCGCTTCAAGCCCATCGCCGAGGAGCTCCGGGAAATCGAGCGCACGCGCATGCGTCAGGCGCTCGACGCCGCGGACGGGGTCCAGAAGCGGGCGGCGGCGCTCCTCGGGATGCCTGTTCGCACCTTCACCTTCAAGCTCAAGCAATTCGGTATCTCGGCGCGGGAGGGGAAGCGGAGCGCGTGAGGCTCGGGCTCAGAACACGAGCCGAGCCCTGTGCGCCCCCGGTCGGCATGCCACCCGGGGTGTAGATCAACGACATCACGAACGCCGACGTCGCTGCATGACGGAGCGCGTCTCCGCCTCGCCGACGACCCGAGACCGCTGGGCTCGGCTCCTTGCCCCGTAGTCGCATTCTACCCTCGCCTTCGCCCTCGCTCAGCGACCGTGCACCTCGGCTGAGGGCTGGTTCGATGCCATCGAGGACACCTCGAGATCCAACGAATCGGTTGCCCCGTTCGCGATTGGAACGACGTCCTCAGCTCGCCGGGGGCACCCCGAGCGGCGCACGCAAACAGTAGACCACGGAGATCTGATGGGTCGCGAGCCGGCCCGAGGAAGGGGCGTCGGTCCGGGAGGGAAGTCGTGGTCGCCTCGGCGCGTCCGGGGCGCGGGGGGCGGCGCGCGATGGCAATCCTTGCCGCCTCTTCCTCCGAGGGCTGGCAAGCTTTGCCACGACGGCAAAGTTTGCCACCCGCGCGCTGGCCCAGGACGGGACAGCGGCCGCGGGCCGACCGCTCGATTGTGCGGCCGATCTTCTTCGATCGCGCAGCCGATCTGCTGCGGATCCCCATCGCGCGCAGGGGCGGCACGCCGGATGCGATGACGCTCTGCCAACCCGGCTCGCCGGAGATGACAGCGAAAGGTAAAAAATCATGAGAACGATCCAGAACATCCTCCTCTGCGGTCCCTTCGTCTGCGCCGTCGCTGTGGCCCTGCCGGGTTGTTCGAGCGAGCCCGGAGCGCCGCCAGATCCCGAGGAGATCCGCTGCGACAAGCTGGCCGAGTGCGGGAAGCTGAGCGAGGGCGTGGCGGCCGAGCAGTGCGCGGCCAGGATGAGCCTACTCCACGACCAGGCAGTGAAGGAGATGAACGTCTGCACGCCGGTCTTCAACCAGATCCAGAGCCTCATGGCCTGTGCGGCGCAGCAGGAGGGTTGCGAGAGCGACGTCGGTATGGAGGCCGCCGATCTCCCGCAGGAACACCCGTGCTTCGAGGAGAACGAGAGCTACAAGAAGGCCTTGCAGGAGGTGGAGGATCAGCGTCACGAGCCCGACGCAGGGGCCCTGTGCGTCTTCTTCTATGAGAGGGCCATGGCGTTGGCGACGACTCCCGCGACGGGCCAGGCGTGCACGACGAACGCCGATTGTCCAGATGTCGAATGTCCGGACCCGGCGCTCGGGAGGCGCGGCTATTGCCAGTTTGGCAAGTGCAAGACGGCAATCGACATCTGCGAGTGAACGCGCCGCTCGATCCTGCCGGAGTCGGACGGCTCAGAACGCGAGCCAGGTCGACACCATCGCAGCGTCGGGCGCCGCGGCGGGCCGGATCTCGACCTTCACGCCACCTCGGTCCTCGGTGCGGTACATCTGTGGCCTGTTCATGAAGAGCATGGCCGTCGCCGTGATCACCGTTGCTCCGCCGGCGAGGAGGGAGCCGGCAGCCAGCCAGCTCTCGTTGACGCTGGCGTCGTACTGGAAGCCGGGGGACGGAGGGCACGACCGACCGCACTCGCGCACGCTCCGCTCCTGGGCGTAGCCATGAAGGTCGTCGGCCTGCCACATCAACCGGCCACCCATGACGGCGACGGCCGCCCCGGCCCCGAGCGTGGCCCAGGGGAGCCAGGCGGGCCAGCGCTGCCTGGCGACGACGGTATCGGCGCTCAGGGCGAGCTGGCCGGAGGCCTCTTTGCCGGCGACCATGAAGATGGGCTTGGCGACGGTGAAGTAGCCGTCCTTTCTCGCTGTGAGGACATGCTCTCCGGGCGTGACCATCTGGCGCCGGGCGCCGGGTCCGACGAACCAGGGCTTGCCATCCATCAGCACGGTGGCCCCCGGCTCGTCGCAGCGGATCTCGATGGCGGCGAGCTCCTCCTCCAGGAGCGCCCGCAGCGCCGTGCGCGCCTCCTGCTCCTTCTCGGCGTCGAGCGAGCCAGGCCCCCATCGCAGGGAGAGGCGCAGGTTATCATAGGCCAGCACCGGCAGGCCGATGCTCCTCAACACCCGCCCGAGATAGAGCCGGAGCTCGGGGTGCTCCCACAAAGCCAGCGCCTCTTCGTACTTGGCCCGCGCCTCGGCGAACATCATGCGCCGGTGAAAATTCCGGGCCTCCTCGAAGAGCGCGCGGGCCATCTGCTTTCGATCCTCGGAGATGCCCTGATGCCATGGGGGCACCGACGATGCCGGGGGCGGCGGCGACTCCGCTGTCGCTGGAGGATGCGGCGATGAGGACGATGACGGCGGCGGCGCCTGGGCGAGCGCAGGCGTAGCGCAGAGGGCCAGGAGGGTGATGGGCAGGAGGAGCTTCGCCGACGGAAGGGAGACGTGGACAGGTCGTCTACGGGTCGTCGCCATGAAAGCCAATCGCTCTCCTCCGGCTCGCCCGTCATGCCACATCGTGCGTTCGCCCCGCTCGCCGGGCCGATGAGCAAGCTCCGCGCTCCAGGATATGCCCGCGCATGTCCTGTGTGAAGCGCTCTGGCGGCGGGTCTGTGTGTACACGGCTGCGCTGGGCGCCTATGCTCTCGTCATCGCGCCAGCCGCCGCGGAGGCGACGATTTTGATGGACATGTCTTTTTACAGGCAGGAGTGGCGGTGCCCACCGAGCTGATCACCCTGGAGTCGGTCCGTCGATCCTCCGGCGCGGCGCCGCTCGAGCGTGAAGGGCGCTCTGGCATCAGCACCGAGAGCCTCGTGGACGTGGCCGACTCCGGCGCGGCGCTCGTGGGCAGGGGGCTCCCGCGGGCCGCGCTCGCCGCCGCCGGGGCGACGGTCAGTGTCGTGCCGGCCGGCGTTCATGGGGCGAGGCGCGACGCGGTGAGCGACGCGAGCGCTCCGCCGTCCTCGTCGATTCCGCGAGCCGATCCGCCCATGGCCGGCACCCGCATCGGCCACTACGAGCTCTTGCGCGAGCTCGGCCGGGGCGGCATGGGCGTGGTCTTCCTCGCGCGCGACCTCCGGCTCGCTCGCCTCGTCGCGATCAAGCTCCTCACGAGGCTCAGCAGGAGCGGTCTACAGCGCTTCCTGATCGAGGCGCAGGCGACCGCGCGCTGCAAGCACGAGCACATCGTGACGATCCATGAGGTGAACGAGCACGATGGATACCCGTACATGGTGCTCGAGTACATCGAGGGGCAGAGCCTCCGCGCCTGGATGAGGCAGCGCAGGCCCGCGGACGCCGGCGAAGGGGTGTCGACGGCGCCGGTGCCGCCCGGCCTGGCGGTCGACATGATGGTCCCCGTCCTGCGCGCGCTCTCGCGAGCGCACGTGTCCGGCATCATCCACCGTGACCTCAAACCCGAGAACATCATGCTGGAGGCGTCGGGGGCGATCAAGGTGGTCGATTTCGGCATCGCGGAGCTGCGCGACGACGAGGCGAGCCTCGCGGTCGAGCGCGAGGCCGCCGAGCACAAGAATACGCGGCTCACCGGCGAAGGAGCGGTCATCGGAACGATGCCTTATATGTCCCCCGAGCAGTGGAGGGGGACGGACATCGATCAAGCCAGCGATATCTGGGCGGTCGGCATCATGCTCCACGAGCTCGTGATCGGCTCGCACCCGCTCGCGCCCGTCAACCCGGGGAGGCTCTTGGGCGTGACGCTCCTCGATGAGCCCATGCCCCAGGTCAGCGCGCGCCACCCGGAGCTCGGCGCGCTCGGCGCGATCATCGATCGCTGCCTGTGCAAGCGGAAATCCGAGCGGTTCGCCTCCGCGCAGGAGCTCTTGACCGAGCTCTTGCCGCTGCTGCCCGGGCGCCGTGAGATCCTCCTCGGCGCCGACGAGAGCCCGTTCGCGGGGCTCTCCTCGTTCCAGGAGGCCGACGCCGACCGCTTCTTCGGCCGCGCGCAGGACCTCGCGGGCGTGGCGGCGCGGCTCCGGAACCAGCCGCTGCTCGCGATCGCCGGGGCGTCGGGCGTGGGGAAGTCATCGCTCGTGAGGGCGGGGGTGATCCCTGCGCTCAAGCGCTCCGGCGAGGGCTGGGAAGCGCTCGTCGTGCGGCCCGGGCGTGAGCCGATGGCAGCGCTCGCGGATCTGTCCAGCCATGCCGCCGCGACGCTGGGCGCAGCTCCGCCGACGCCCGTTCCGGAGGGCGCCGCGGCGGCGGGCTCGGCCTTGGCCCCGTGGCTGCGCGCCGAGCCCGGCCTCCTGGGCGCGTGGCTGCGCGCGTGGTCGGACCGCGCGCAGAGGCGCCTCGTGCTGTTCATCGATCAGTTCGAGGAGCTCTTCACGCTCGGCGCCCCGGCCGTCGAGCGCGCGGCGTTCCTCGCGTGCCTCGCGGGGGTCGCCGACGACGCCTCGTCACGGCTCCGGGTGGTCCTGGCGGTGCGAGCCGATTTCCTCGAGCGGATGGCCGAGCACGAGCATTTCATGGCGGCGATGATCCGCGGCCTCGTGTTCCTCCGGCCGATGGGGCGCGAGGGGCTGCGCGAAGCCTTGATGAGGCCGATCGAGGCGGCGCGGCACGAGATCGACGATCCCGCGATGATCGAGGGCATCCTCGACGCGCTGGCGACGACGCGCGGCGCGCTGCCGCTGCTGCAGTTCACCGCGGCCCGGCTGTGGGAGATGCGCGATCGGGGGCGCAAGCTGCTCACGCGGGCGAGCTACGAGGCGCTCGGGGGCGTGGCGGGCGCGCTGGCGAGCCACGCCGATACGGTGCTGGCCGGGATGAGCGAGCGCCGGGCGAAGCTCGCGCGGGCGGTGCTGGAGCGGCTGGTGACGCCGGAGCGGACGCGGGCGGTGGCGAGCCTGGGCGAGCTCTGCGAGCTGCCCGGGGATCGAGGCGAGATCGAGCGGGTGGTGGAGCTGCTCGCCGAGGCGCGGCTCCTGGCGATCGAGACGGGGAGCGACCGCGCGGGCAGCACGGTGGAGATCGTGCACGAGTCGCTGATCGAGCGGTGGCCGACGCTCCGGCGCTGGCTCGACGAGAACCAGGAAGACGCCGCGTTCCTGGACCGGCTGCGCGCGGCGGCGAGGCTCTGGGACGCGAGCGGCCGCGCCGCGGACACGCTCTGGCGCGGCAAGGTCGCCGAGGAGGCGCGCGGCTTTCGCGGGCGCTACCGCGGGGAGCTGCCGGAGCGGGAGAGGCTCTATCTGGAGGAGGTGCTCCGCTTCGCCGATCAGCAGCAACGCGGGAGGCGCCGCCTCGCGTCCGGGATCATCGCGGCGCTGTCGCTGCTGGCCTTCGCCGCGGGGGGCGGATACGTGAAGGTGACCCGCCAGTACCAGGTGATCATGAAACAGTTCGAGGAGATCCGGACCGCGGAGCTCACCTTGAAGGAGGCGCTCGCGCGCGAGGAGGCGGCCCGGAGCGCGGCGGAGAGGGCGCGACAGGAGAGCGAGGCGGCGCGGCAGGACAGCGAGGCGCAGCGGCGGCGGGCCGAGCGGCTGCAGCGCGACGCCGAGGAGGCCCGGGACCGGGCGGAGGCAGAGGCCGAGAGGGCCCGCGTCGCGGCCAACCAGGCGCGGATGGCGCGGGGGGAGACGCAGAAGGCCGAGGCCGAGGCGCGAAAGGCCGAGGTCAAGGCCACCGAGGAGGAGCAGAAGACCAGGGCCGTCGAGGCGGAGCTGCGGAGCAAGAGCGAGCTGGAGCTGCTCATCGAGCGCGCCGTGGGGAAGATCGACGCGACGTTGAAGTAGCCTGTCGCTACCACGGTGACACGGAGACGCTCTCGGAGATGGCCACGCCGTTGTCGCCGACGATATGGAATTTCAGGGCGTCGCCCCAGATGGCATTGAGCGAAGCGTCCGCTGGGAGGCGGCGACTCCAGCCGAGGCTGTCGTGCCGCAAGAGCATGCCATCGTCTCCGACGACGTAGACGACATATTGGCTAAGGTCCCACCTGGTCCCCCATACGAAATTCAACGTTTTCTGTGCTGTCGGCGCCGATGTGATGGCCGTCCAGCCTGTGCCGTCGAAGTGCAGGATGGTGCCGCCCTCGCCGACGACAAATACGTCCTGCGGCCCGCTCCCCCATACGGAATTCAATGATTTTGGCGGGATTGACTCGTGGTTCACGGCTTCCCAGCGCTCGCCCTCGAAGTGCAGGATGGTGCCGTTTTCGCCGACGGCGAATATGTCTTGCGGCCCGCTTCCCCACACGGCGTTCAATGATGCTCGCGGAGCCGACTCGTGTGTCGTGGCCTTCCACTGCCCGTCTTTGAAGCGCAGGATGGTGCCTTCGTCGCCGACGGCGAGCACGTCTCGCGGCCCGTTTCCCCACACTGAATTCAATGTTATTTGTGGGATCGACTCGTGTTTTATGATTTCCCAGCGTTCGCCGTCGAAGTGAAGGATGGTGCCTTCTTCGCCCACCACGAACACGTCTTTGGGCCCGCTCCCCCACACGGCGTTCAGCGAATTCCGTGGGATCGATCCGAGCGGTATGAATTTCCAGTTGCTGCCGTCGTAGTGGAGGATCGTGCCCCCCTTGCCAACGGCGAATATGTTGTTTGGCCCGCTCCCCCACACGCTCTTCAGGTCTTCCTGTAAGCAGGTATTGCCGTCTGGCGTAAGCGGGACGTCGCAGCGCTTGCCCGTGGCTCGCGCAAAGCACGTCGGGTTGCCTTCGCGGTCGGGGTCGCACACATAGCCGGCCGGGCAGAAGCTCGCGCCGCACGCGGCTCCGGTGTCGAAGCACGCGCCGAGGGTGGTCATCGGCGCGATCGCGGACGCCAGCGCAGCCGCGTAGCAAAGCGCTCTGCCGCCGTGCCGGCGACCCGCGGCGTCCTCGTTCCGCTCGACGCCCCATCTCCGGATGAATGCGCGCATCCTCTGCTCGTCCCTCAGCTCGTCGTACCAACCCACCGTTCGCCCAGGTCGCCGCGGCGCGCCGGGCGCCTGCGGCGCGAGCGTACGGCGGGGCGCCTCCTCTTGGGAAGGCCCCGCGCCGGGTCTCCGGTCCCGGAGGGAAGGCCGGGGCGAGGCACCGTCCGGCGGCGCGTCTCAGAGCACGAAGCGGGCCCACAGCATCGCAGCGTCGAGCGACGCGGCGGGGAGGATCTCGAGCTTCACGCCGCCGCGATCGTCGGTGCGGTACGATTGTGGCCTGTTCATGAGGAGCAGGACCGTGCCTGTGATCGCGCTCGCTCCGCCGGCGATGAGGGCGCCGATCGCGAGCCGGTCCTCGAGGACGCTGCCCTCGTACTCGTCGCCGGCGGATGGCATGCACGACGGCGTGCAGCTGGTCTGGAAGCGCTTATCCGCCTCGTCGTGAGCTGCTCCAGCGTGCCATTTCAGCAGGGCACCGGCCGAGCCCAGGGCGGCGCCGGCCCCGAGCGTGGCCCAGGGGATCCATGCGGGCCACCTCTGGCTGGTGACGACGGTATCGGGGCTCAACGCGAGCTGGCCCGAAACCTCTTTGCCGGCGAGCACGACGACGGGCTTGACGACCGTGAAGTAACCCGTCTTTCTCGCCGTGACGACGTGCTCTCCCGGCGTCACGATCCGGCGCCGGGTGCCGGGGCCGACGAACCAGGGCTTGCCGTCGACCAGCAGGGCGGCGCCCGGCTCGTCGCAGCGAACCTCGATGACCGCGAGCTCGTGCTCCACGAGCGCGCGCATCGCCGCGCGCGCCTCCTGCTCCGCCTCGGGATCGAGCGCCCCCGGACCCCATTGCAGCGACATGCGCAGGTTCTCATAGGCCAGCAGCGGCAGACCGATGCTCGCGAGCGCCCGCCCCAGGTAGAGACGGAGTTCGGGGTGCTCCCAGGAAGCCAGCGCCTGTTCGTACTTCGCCCGCGCTTCCGCGAGCATCATGCGCCGGTGCAGCTCCCGCGCCTCCTCGAACAGCGCCTGGGCCTTCTGCTTCCGATCCTCGGAGACTCCCCGGTGCCATGGTGGCGGCGCTGACGGCTCCGCCGCTGGCGAAGGCGCTGGCGCCGGCGGCGATGGGGGCAACTCCGCCGTTGGCGGCGCTGGAGCGCTCGGCGGCGGCGCTGACGACTCCACCGTTGGCGGCGCTGACGACTCCGCCGTTGGCGGCGCTGACGACTCCGCCGTTGGCGGCGCTGCCTGCGCTCCCGCAGGCGAGGCGTACAGGGCCACGAGAGCGATGGGCACGAGGCGCTTCACACAGGAGAGGCCGACCTGAGCGGGTCGCTTGCGGGTCGTCGTGATGACAGCCAAGTGCCTCTCCTCCGGAGCGCCGCGGAACCTCGAGCGCGCGCTGGCCGCCCTGGGCGCGACGAGCAGACGTCGTGGTTCAGGCTACACCCGTGCTGGTCCTCCTGTGAAGTGGCCGGGGCCAGGGGTGCTGTTGGAACTACCCGGGGCGCCCGGCGGCCACGAGGAGGTCGCGGTGCAGGGGGCGGGCCGGAGCCGCGGCGCGCAAACGCTGTGCTGGTGAACTCGGACACGGCTATGCTTTCACGGCGGTGCGGTGCCCCACGATCACGATGACGAGAAGCCTCCTGCGATGAGCGGCAGTTCGCCAGAGGATGCGGGCTACGCAATCACGGTGATCGCCGGCGCAGCGCCCCCCGCGGCCGCGCTGTCCGGCATGGAGACCGCCAGGGCCGACGGCGTGGTCGCGGGCGCCCGCGAGCCGCAGCGCCACGGGATGACCGCGCCGGCCGAACCGCCGCCCTCGCTGCTGGCGCAGGCCAGGTCGGCGCCTTCGGCCGGCGCCCGCATCGGCCATTACGAGCTCCTGCGCGAGCTCGGTCGGGGCGGCATGGGCGTGGTCTTCCTCGCGCGCGACACCCGCCTCGCTCGCCTCGTCGCGATCAAGCTCCTCACCATGCTGAGCAGCGCCGGGGTCCAGCGCTTCCTGGTCGAAGCGCAGGCCACCGCGCGCTGCAAGCACGAGCACATCGTGACGATCCACGAGGTGAACGAGCACGACGGATCCCCGTACATGGTGCTCGAGTACATCGAGGGGCAAAGCCTCCGCGCCTGGATGAACCAGCGCAGGCCCGCGGACGCGGGCGAGGCGGTGTCCACGGCGCCGGTGCCGCCCGGCCTGGCCGTCGACATGGTGGTCCCCATCGTGCGCGCGCTCGCGAGCGCGCACGCGTCCGGCATCGTCCACCGCGACCTCAAGCCGGAGAACGTCATGCTGGACGCGGCGGGCGCGATCAAGGTGGTCGATTTCGGCATCGCCAAGCTGCTCGAGGAAGAGGTGATCCTCTCGGGCGATCGCGCCGTCGCCGGGGACACGGGGCTCACGCGCGACGGCGCGATCATCGGCACGCTGGCGTACATGTCCCCCGAGCAGTGGAGAGGGATCGACATCGGCCCGTGGAGCGATGTCTGGGCCGTGGGCATCATGCTCCACGAGCTCCTGCTCGGCGCGCACCCGCTCGCCCCGTGCGGCCGGATGGACCTCCTCGCGGTGCCGGCGCTCGACGAGCCGATGCCCACCGTCGGCGCGCGCCGTCCGGAGATCGGCGCGCTCGGCGCGATCATCGATCGCTGCCTGCGCAAGCGGAAGTCCGAGCGGTTCGCCTCTGCGCAGGAGCTCCTTGTCGAGCTCCTGCCGCTGCTGCCCGGGCGCCGTGAGATCCTCCTCGGCGCCGACGAGAGCCCGTTCGCGGGGCTCTCCTCGTTCCAGGAGGCCGACGCCGACCGCTTCTTCGGCCGCGCGCAGGATCTCGCGGGCGTGGTCGCGCGCCTCCGGAGCCAGCCGCTGCTCGCGATCGCTGGGGCCTCTGGCGTGGGGAAGTCGTCGCTCGTGAGGGCGGGGGTGATCCCGGCGCTCAAGCGCTCCGGCGAGGGCTGGGAGGCGCTCGTCGTGCGGCCCGGGCGCGAGCCGATGGCGGTGCTGGCGGACCTGTTCGACCACCCCGGCGTGACCCTCAACACCGACGTGAGGGCGCTCTCCCCGCAGGGCGGCGCGGCGATGCGCGGGGCCCTGATCCAGCGGCTGCGCGCCGAGCCCGGCCTGCTCGGGGCCGCGCTGCGCGGGGGGGCGGGCCGCGCGCAGAAGCGCCTCGTGCTGTTCATCGATCAGTTCGAGGAGCTCTTCACGCTCGGCGCCCCGGCCGTCGAGCGGGAGGCGTTCCTCGCGTGCCTGGCGGGGATCGCCGACGACGCCTCCTCGCCGCTCCGGGTCGTCCTGTCCGTGCGGTCCGATTTCCTCGAGCGGATGGCCGAGCACGAGCATTTCATGGCGATCATGACGCGAGGCCTCGTGTTCCTCCGGCCGATGGGGCGCGAGGGGCTGCGCGAAGCCTTGATGAGCCCGGTCGAGGCGGCGCGGCACGAGATCGAGGATGCGGCGATGATCGAGGGCATCCTCGACGCGCTGCAGACGACGCGCGGCGCGCTGCCGCTGCTTCAGTTCACCGCGGCCCGGTTGTGGGAGATGCGCGATCGGGGGCGCAAGCTGCTCACGCGGGCGAGCTACGAGGCGCTCGGGGGCGTGGCGGGCGCGCTGGCGAGCCACGCCGACACGGTGCTGGCCGGGATGAGCGGGCACCGGGCGAAGCTCGCGCGGGCGGTGCTGGAGCGGCTGGTGACGCCGGAGCGGACGCGGGCGGTGGCCAGTCTGGGCGAGCTCTGCGAGCTGCCCGGGGATCGAGGCGAGATCGAGCGGGTGGTGGAGCTGCTCGCCGAGGCGCGGCTCCTGGCGATCGAGACGGGGAGCGACCGCGCGGGCAGCACGGTGGAGATCGTGCACGAGTCGCTGATCGAGCGGTGGCCGACGCTCCGGCGCTGGCTCGACGAGAACCAGGAAGACGCCGCATTCCTGGACCGGCTGCGCGCGGCGGCGAGGCTCTGGGACGCGAGCGGTCGCGCCGCGGACACGCTCTGGCGCGGCAAGGTCGCCGAGGAGGCGCGCGGCTTTCGCGAGCGCTACCGCGGGGAGCTGCCGGAGCGGGAGAGGCTCTATCTGGAGGAGGTGCTCCGCTTCGCCGATCAGCAGCAACGCGGGAGGCGCCGCCTCGTGTCCGGGATCATCGCGGCGCTGTCGCTGCTGGTGGTCGCGGCGGGGGCGGGGATCGTGAAGCTGACCCGCCAGAACACGGTGATCACGGAGCAGCTCGAGGAGATCCGGAGGACGGAGGACACGCTCAAGAAGGCGCTGGCGAGCGAGGAGGCGCAGCGGAGCGCGGCCGAGAGGGCGCAGCAGGAGAGCGAGGCGCAGCGGAGGCGGGCCGAGAAGATGCAGCGCGAGGCGGAGGAGGCCCGCGTGCGCGCGGAGGCCGAGGCCGGGCGGGCCCGCGTGGCGGCGGGCGAGGCGAGGACGGCGCGGGACACGGCGCAGCGGTCCGAGGCCGAGGTGCGCGATGCGCAGGTCAAGGCCACCGAGGAGGAGCGGAAGGCGAGGGAAGCGGCCGAGACGGCGCTGCGGAGCAAGCGCGAGCAGGAGCAGCTGATCGAGCGCACGGCGGGGAAGATCAAGCCGACGCTGAAGTAGCGGGCGCGCCGCGGGCGAGGCTGCGCTGCTACCGCGCTGGCGGCGGACCGATGTGACGGTAGATCGCGGCGTCCTGGCCGACGACGAAGGAGATCCGGCCCTGGCCCCACACGGCGTCGAGCGTGGAGTTCGTCGTGGAGTTGAGCGTCAGCCAGGAGATGCCGTCGTAGCGCAAGAGCGCGCCGCCCGTGCCGACCGCGAAGACATCGGTCGGCCCGCTCCCCCACACGCCGTAGAGCGATGCCAGCGTCGGCGCTTCCATCCTGCGCCAGCTCTCGCCGTCGTAGTGCAAGATCGCGCTCTCCAGCCCGACGGCGAAGACATCGGTCGGCCCGCTTCCCCAGACGGCCTGGAGATATTCCCCTGAGTCCGAGTGCGTCACCTGCCAGCTCTCGCCGTCGTAGTGCGCGATCGTGCCCTCGTCACCGATGGCGAAGACATCGTCTGGCCCGCTCCCCCAGACGGCATTGAGGTATTCCCCTGAGTCCAGGAGCGTCGCCTGCCAGCTGTCACCATCGTAGTGCGCGATCGTGCCGGCCTGACCGACGGCGAAGACATCGTCCGGACCGCTCCCCCACACGCCATCGAGATAATCCAGGGTGCCCGAATCCATCGTCTGCCATCTCTGGCCATCGTAGCGCAGGATGGTGCCGGCCTGGCCGACGGCGAAGGCATCGTCCGGTCCGCTCGCCCAGACGCCGCCGAGACGAGCCGACGTCGGCGAATCCATCGTCCGCCAGACCTGGCCATCGTGGTGCAGGATCGCGCCGGCCTGGGCGCCGGCCTGACCGACGGCGAAGACGTCGTCCGGACTGCTGCCCCACACGGCGTGCAGCTCCAGCTCGTCCGGCACCGGTGATTCCATCTTCTGCCAGCTCTGGCCGTCGTGGCGCGCGATCGTACCGAGCTGACCGACGGCAAAGACGTCGTCCGGACCGCTGCCCCACACGCCGATGAAGTCGGCCGTCGTTTGCGCATCGAGCTGGTGCCAGCGCTGGCCGTCGTAGTGGACGATCGTGCCGGCATCACCGACGGCGAAGACATCGCCCGGTCCGCTGCCCCAGACGCCAGCCAAGGAGAGCTCGGCCGACAGGTGGTGTTCCATCTCGTGCCAGCTCTCGCCGTCGTAATGCAGGATGACGCCTGCCAGGCCGACAGCAAAGACGTCGTCCGGTCCGCTTCCCCACACGCCGAGCAAGCTGGTCGTCGTCGGTGAATCCATCTCGTGCCAGCTCTCGCCGTCGTAGTGCATGATGGCGCCTGCCAGGCCGACAGCAAAGACGTCATCCGGTCCGCTCCCCCACACGCGACGCCAGTTCGCTGAGATCTCCGCATCGATCTTGTGCCAGCTCTGGCCGTCGTAGCGGACGATCGCGCCGTTGTCACCGACGGCAACGACATCGTTCGATTCGCTCCCCCACACGCAGAAGAGATTCTCCCCTGTTGGCGAGTCCATCATCTGCCAGCTCTGGCCATCGTAGTGCAGGATCGTGCCGTCCTGACCGGCGACGAAGACGTCATCCGGTCCAGTACCCCATATGCCAAAGACAAATTCTGTCGTCGGCGAGTCCATCATCTGCCAGCTCTGGCCGTCGTAGTGCGCGGTCGTGTTTCCCAGGACGGCGAACACGTCCTCCTTCCCGCTCCCCCACACGCTCATGAAGGACAACACCGTGCCGATGGATTCGAACCGCCAGTTCCAGTCGCCGCATGGAGCTGTGGAGAGAGCGTCGCAGGTGCTCGTGCACCCGGGGCGACCGAAATCATAGCGCAGGTTCACGCAGGAGCCGGCGACCGGCGCGCCGGTGTCGCACTGCTCGTGCTCTGCGACCGCGCCGTCGCCGCAATGTGCCTTGCAGTCCTTCCGGCAATAACCGTCGGAATCCGCGTTCTGTCGACCGCGACATCGAGCGTCCGTGGGACCGAACTCGCCAGCGCCGCAGTCGCACTCTTCCTCGCGTATCGTATCGACGATACCGTTGCCGCAGCGCTCGTCGGAGCTGCAGTCGAAGCTGCACCCGTCGCCGCTCTCGCCGTTGCCGTCATCGCAGGCCTCGCCGTCCTCGACGACGCGGTTGCCGCAGGTATTGACCTCGGTCGGGACGATGCATGCCGGGTTGCCGTCCCTGTCCACGGCGCATGTATGGCCGATCGGGCACGAGCCCTCGCCGCAGCGGAGCCCTCCTTCGAGGCACGCGCCGGCGACGGCGAGCAGCGCCGTCACGAAGGCCATCGCCGTCGCAGTGTGAAGCGCGCCGCCCCGCCGGCGGCCCGCGGCGCTCCTGCTCGATTTCACGCCCGATCTCCGCGTCAATGCGTGCATCGTCCCCTCGCTTCGCCCTCGACCGACCGCCCCGCAGCTTGCCTGTCGCTCGAGCGTACGGCGGGGCCCGAAAGGTCTGAGAACGTTTACGTTTACGTAATCGTGGTCGTGGTCGTGGTCGTCAACGGCAGGTCGTGAACGACCACGACCACGACCACGACCACGTAAACGTAAACGTAAACGTAAACGTTTACGTTCGTGAGCGATGGTGGGGTGGGGGCGACGGCTTCGTGCCCTGAACGTGACCGAACGAGCTTCGGTTAGCGCTGCTGCGCCCCGAACCGCGCCTTCGCCGCGTCCACCGCGGCCTTCGTCCACTTGTCGACCTCGTCGTCCGTCAGCGTCCGCTCGGCCGACCGGAACCACAGCGCGAACCCCAGCGAGTGCGTCCCCGCCGGCAGCTCTTCGCCGCGGTACCGATCGAACATCTCGACCTTCTCGCAGCGCTCCCCCGCGGTCGTCCGCAGCACCTCGAGCACCTCTCCCGCCGGCACGTCGAGCGGCAAGAGCAGCGCCACGTCGTGCCGCATCGCCGGGAACCGGCTCGGCTTCGCGGCCACCGGCGCGCGGTACGCCGCCGCGACCGCCGCGAGATCCAGCTCCGCCACGACGGCCCCGCTCGTGATCTCCAGCGCCTCGCGCACGTCCGGGTGCAGCTCCGCCACGTACCCGACCTCGCGGCCGTCGAGCAGGACGCGGGCGCCCTTCTTCGGGTGCGCCCACGGCGGCGCCTCGCCCGAGAGGTCGAACGCCGGCGTCACGTTGCCCGCGAGCTCCGCGACCACCGCCTCGACCGCGCCCTTGCCGTCGTAGAAATCGACGTCCTCGGGCCGCGTCAGGTAACTGTCGCGCGGACCCGCCAGGAAGATCGTGAGCCGCGTCGGCTCGTTCACCGGCGGCCGCTCGACCCGCGCCAGCTGGCTCGCGCCGCTCGCCTCGTCCTGCCACGGCAGGAACACCTGGCTCACCTCGAACAGCCGCACCCGCGGCACGTTGTACCGCTGCGAGCGCTGCACCACCGTGAGCAGCCCAGGGACCAGCGACGGCCGCATCACCGACTTCTCCTCGGAGAGCGGGTTGAGCAGCCGCAGGAGCGACCCGTCGTCGTAGCGCGCCGCCTTCAGCTCCTGGGGCGACAGGAACGAGTACGTCACCGCCTCGTGCAGCCCGATCCCCGTGCAGATCTGCCGCACCCTGCGCCGCAGACGGTAATCGCCCCTGGCGCCCGCGGGCGCGGCCCCCACGCGCGGCAGCCGGCTCGGGATCTGGTCGTAACCAGCGATGCGCGCGACCTCCTCGATGAGGTCGATCTCCTCCGCGATGTCGGGCCGGTGCTCCGGCACCTCGACGAGGAGCCGGTCCGCCTTCTGCTCCAGCACCGAGAGCCCCAGCGTCTCCAGGATCTCGCGCGCCCGCGCCGGGGCCTCGGCCCCGATGATCCGCTGGTACCGCGGGAGCCGGAGCGTCAGGCGGCGCGGCGCGCGCGGCGCCACGTACACGTCGATCGGCTCGCCCGCCGCCTCGCCGCCCGCGAGCTCGCAGATGAGCGCGCTCCCGCGGTCGCGCGACAGGGGGACCCCCGAGAGGTCCACCTCCCGCTCGAAGCGGTGCGACGCCTCCGTGTGGAAGCCGTACCGGCGCGCCGACCTGCGGATCCCGCGCGGCTCGAAGTACGCCGACTCCAGGAACACCCGCCGCGTCGTCGCGGTGACGCCGCTGTCCGCGCCGCCGATGACGCCCGCCAGGGCCACCACGCGGTCCGCGTCGGCGATGACGAGGTCGTCCTCGTCGAGGGACAGCTTCTGCCCGTCGAGCGCAACGAACGCCTCGCCCGGCTGAGCCCGCCGGATCTCGATCGGCAGCCGCAGCGTGTCGAGATCGAACGCGTGGAGCGGCTGCCCCCGCTCGAGCATCACCAGGTTGGTCGCGTCGACGACATTGGCGATCGGCCGCACGCCGAGGCGGCCGAGCCGCACCCGCGCCCAGAGCGGCGAGGGGCCCACGCCGACGCCCTCGATCACCTGCCCGTCATACCGGGGGCAGCGGTCCCCGTCGCGCACCTCCACGGCGGCGCGTGTCTGCACGGCCGCGGGCGCTCCGGCGCCGTTCGCCCGCGGCGCGGCGACGGCGGGCGGCCGGAACGGTAGGCCGAGCACCGCGGCCACGTCCCGCGCCACGCCCAGGTGCCCCAGCGCGTCGGGCCGGTTCGGGGTGACGCTGAGCTCGATGATCCAGTCCTCGAGGCGAGGCTCCCAGTCGAGCAGCGATTGCCCCGGACGCCCGCCCTCCACGGTCAGGAGCCCCTCGTGGCTCGACCCGAGCCCGAGCTCGTCCTCGGCGCAGAGCATACCGGGCGACGCGAAGCCGGCGACCGCCTTCTCGGTCAACGTCACGAGCGCGCCGTTGCGGTCGAGCACCTGCGCCCCGACGGGCGCATAACAGACGAGCGCCGGAGCCGCCGGGATGACCGGCGCGCCGCACGCGACCTCCACGCCTTCTCCGCCTCCGCCCGCGTCCACGCGGACCACCGTGAGGCCCTTCTTGCCCGCCGGGTGCGGCCGCGTCGCGACGACGCTCGCGAGGACCACGGAGCGCAGCGCGGCGCCGACGTGCGTCACGCGGTCGACCTCGAGCCCGCCGCGGCCGAGCGCCGAGGTCACCGCGTCGATGCCGGGATCGGCGCCGAGGATCTCTTGAAGCCACTTGTAGGATATCAACATGGGGAATCGGGGCTGCGGGCGAGGGGCAGTGGCCTAGAGGCTTCCGAGGAAGCGGACGTCGTTCTCGTAGAAGGCGCGGATATCGTCGACGGCGAACTTCATGTTGGCCGTGCGATCCACGCCGATGCCGAACGCCAGCCCCGTGTATTCCTCCGGGTCGATCCCGACGTTCCGGAGCACCGTCGGGTGGACCATGCCGCACCCGAGGACCTCCAGCCAGCCGGTCCCCTTGCACTGCGGACAGGCGCGGTTCTCGCCGAAACAGACGAGGCAGGACACGTCGAGCTCGGCGCTGGGCTCGGTGAAGGGGAAATAGCTCGGCCGGAAGCGCGTCCTCGTGGCCTCGCCGAACATCCGGCGGCTGTAGACCTCGAGCAGGCCCTTCAGATCGGCGAGGGACACGTCGCGGTCGACCACGAGCCCCTCGATCTGCACGAACATGGGGCTGTGGCTCGCGTCGTCGTCGCGGCGATACACGACCCCGGGCGCGACGATCATCACCGGCGGAGGGTGGGAGAGCATCTCGCGCACCTGGACCGGGCTCGTGTGCGTGCGGAGGAGCACGTTCTGGCCGGGATCGCCGGCCATGTAGAACGTGTCGTGCATGTCCATGGCCGGGTGATCCGCCGGGAACCCGAGGAGATCGAAGTTGTAGCGCGCGAGCTCGATCTGCGGCCCTTCGGCCACGTCGAACCCGAGCCCGACGAAGATATCGACGATCTCGTCGAGGGTCCTCATGATCGGGTGCGACCGCCCGGGCGCGCGCCAGCGGCCGGGCAGGGTGATATCGAGGGGCGGCGCGGAGAGCTCGCGATCGCGCGCAGCGCGCTTGATCCTCGCCGTCGCCTCCTCGCGGGCGCGCTCCACGCGGCCCTTGACGGCGTTGAGGCGCTGGCCGAGCGCCTTGCGCTCCTCGGGCGCCGCGCCGGGCAGCTGCTTCATCAGCGCATTGAGCGACCCGCGGCGCCCGAGCAAGCTGGCATACAGGCGGTTCAGCTCATCGAGATCGCCGGCTGCGGCGAACTGGACGTCCACCGTGCGATCGACCTCGTCGATGAGGCGGCCGAGTTCGGGACCACTCATTGCCGCCCCCTTACCGCGAAGGCCATGGCAACGCAAGACGTTGACCTCCCGCGCCGCCCCCAGCTGCTCGCGCCAGCCAGCGCGCGGCCCGCACGCATGATCCGGAGGCTCGACGACCACGACCGCGGCGGACGCGCCTCGCCGCTCCCGCTGCGCGGCCCCGCCCTGCGCGCGGCGCGCGCAACAGCGCCGTGCGCGCAACAGCCGATGTCCACGCGGTCAACGTCGGGTTGACAGCCTCCGCTCGCGACGGCGCGATCCGCCCGGAGACGACGTCCGCGCCCGGGTGGCGGGGTACTTTGGCCGAACGCGGGAGCTTTTGAACCGCCAAGCGCGCCAAGGACGCCAAGAAAACCACAAAATCTTGGCGTCTTATGGCGACTTGGCGGTTCCATCATTCCGGCAGGGTGGGGGGACCCAGCTCGCGCGAGCGCCGCGCGGGACACGGGACACGGGACACGGGAGTTGCGCGTCCACCGCCGGTGTCGGTCGCGTCAACCGTGTCAACCCGAGGTTTACGGGCTCTCCACGGCGGCTGCCCATCTGAATCGGGATTCGCATTCTGGCCGCGGCGAGGACGCCTGGATCGTGGCGCTGCGACCGAGCCGGTCGCCTCTGGCCCATCGCTTGCTTTGAACGTTGAGGAACGTTGAGGAACGTTGAGGAACGTTGAGGAACGTTGAGGAACGTTGACGAGCGTTGTGAACGTTGACGGACGCGGGCGAGCGCGCCTGAGCGTCACCGCTGCGAGCATTCCAATCGATGAGCGAGCCACGCGAAGCGTGCTCGTCGGGGCCTTTTCGCCTGACGACAACCCCGCCGCTTGCGCTGCTGCCGCTCCAACACACCACGAGATCGGCACACCTTGAATCCCATCCTCCATCTCTCTTGCGACCCTGCGCACGACGCCCGCTGCGCTCCGCGGCGCGGCACAGTCTCCGCCCTGCTCGGCGCGGCGCTCTGGGTGTCTCCAGCGGTCGTGAACGGGCAGCCGACGACGACTCCGACTCCGGCGCCCGAGGCGCCTCCAGCGGTCGTGAACGCGCAGCCGCCGCCCCCTCCGACTCCCAGTCCTGCGCCGGTGCCGGAGAGCGGCTTCTTCTTCGGCGGCGTCGGCCGCGTCGTCGCGGCCACGGACGCCGAGATGGGGCCGGGGCGGGACGCCGATATCGTCTGGAGAGGCTCGCGCCTCGACGAGTCCACGTACATCCAGATGGACCTGGAGCGGCAGGATCACTGGGAGTCCACAGGCGCCACCACGCGCGTCGCCGTCCGCCTGGTCGTGGACGCCCCCGTCCTCCACTACAACAACGCGCGGCCGTGGAACATCAACATGTCGGTGCGCAACGCCTTCGTCGAGGAGCGAGACCTCGGCGTCAAGGGCCTGTCCGTGTGGGTCGGCTCGCGCCTCTACCGCGGTGACAACGCCGAGCTGCTCGATTTCTGGCCGCTCGATTGGCTGAACACGCTGGGCGGAGGCGTCCGCTACGACCTGCCCTCGAAGCGCACGTACTTCGCGGCGCACGCAGGCGTCAACCGGCCGCTCTCGCCCTATTACCTCCAGACGGTGGAGCGCCCGCCGGCGCTCAACCAGCCTGGCGCGGCGAACGTCAACCTCCTCGATCGCCAGCGGCTCATCTCGAGCGTCAAGGCGAGCCACACCGTCCCGGTCGGGGAGAAGGGCGGCGTCAAGGGCGTCCTGTACGGCGAGCTGCACCAGCTGCCGTCGGGCACGCGCGAGACGGCGGAGGCCGGCGTGGTCGAGCGCCTGCCGCGCGACTCCGGGTACGTCGTCGGCGCGCAGATCAGCCCGTTCACCGGCGTGAACAACGGGCACCTGCACCTGTTCCTCCGCTATGCGGGCGACCTCGCGGCCTACGGCGAGTTCGGCGCGCCCACCCAGCCCGCGCCGGACGGCACCGCGACCGGCGCGCACGAGCTCCTCTTCACCTTGAGCGGCAACTACGAGACGGGGCCGCTCGGCCTCATGGCCGCGGGATACGTGCGCTCCTTCCGCAACGCCAGCGAGCCGTTCGACTTCGCCGACCTCGACGAGGGCATCTTGCTCGTGCGGCCGCACCTCTACCTGCGCGACTGGGGAGGCGTCGCCGTCGAGGCCTCGTATCAGGCGCAGCGGAGGGGGAGGGTCCCTCCTCCGGCCGACCCCGCGGCGGCGGGCGCGCACCCCGCGGCGAGCCACCACAGCGCGAGCCTCGTGCGCCTCGGGCTCGTGCCGTTCCTGAACGCGGCGGGCAAGGGTGATTTCAAGCGCCCTCAATTCCGGTTCATCTGGCTCGTGACCCGGCGCGACGACGGCGCGAAGGCGCTCTATCCGCAGGACGACGTCTTCAGCCAGCGCACGTGGGAGCATTTCATCGGCCTGAACGTCGAGTGGAACATCAAGGCCAGCCCGGCGTTCTGACGCAGCCGCGGGGCTCCGGGGGTTCACCGCGTCGATTTGTAAATCACGTTAACTAAGCGAGGGAAGGGTTCTATCCATGAAGCCAGTGAACGCTGGGCAGGTCGTGGTCCGCGCGACGGCGTCGCACAGGGGGCGAAAGCTCTCCGTGACGCCGGCGGACAGCCCCATGAAGCGCCTCCATTACGGTCGGATCCTGCTCGACGGGACCACGCCGGAGGCGCGGTTCGAGACCTCCGGACGCGAGGTAGGGCTCCTCTGCATGGCCGGCGAGTGCGCCGTGAAGGTGAACGGCGGGGAGGTGATCGCGCTCGGGCAGTACGACGCCCTCTACGTGCCTCGCGGCTCGGCCGTCGAGGTGCGCACGAGCTCGGCGGTCGATCTCGTCGAGTGCGGCGCCGAGGTGGAGGGCGACTATCCCCTCCAGGTCGTCCGCTACAAGGACGTCGAGCAGAACCCGTCGCTCAAGTTCAAGGCGGGCGGCGACGCCACGACGCGCGAGCTCAGCATCCTGCTCGGCAAGAACGTGCAGGCCGGCCGCATCGTCGCGGGCTTCACGCGCTCCGCGCCGGGGCACTGGACCAGCTGGCCCCCGCACGAGCACACGGACCTGCTCGAGGAGATGTACGTCTATTTCGATATGCCGCCGCCGGCGTTCGGCGTGCAGCTCGTCTACACGGCTCCCGAGGCGCCCGAGGTCGTCACGGTGGTGCGGGACGGCGACGCCGTGCTGATGCCGGCGGGGTATCACCCGAACGTCGCCGCGCCGGGGCACTCCATCAACTTCGTCTGGCTGATGGCCGCGCACCGCGAGCGCGAAGATCGGGTGTTCGGGGTGGTCAACGTCCAGCCGGAGTTCGCCCAGCGCGGCTCCGGGCTCGAGGCGAGCCTCAAGTAGCGAGCAGGGGAGCGGGCCAGCGTCAGGCGGCTCGAACTCAGGAGGATAGCTTCATGGTGATGAACACGGAGTCCACGACGGCCATCGCCGACGCGCCCGCGGAGGTGCCGCGCGACGCGGGCGCCGCGCCGCTCTCGGCCGGCATCGGGCGTTATCGGTGGGTGATCTGCGCCCTCTTGTTCACGGCCGCGACGATCAACTACGTCGATCGACAGGTCCTCGGCGTCCTCAAGACGACGCTGCAGAAGGACCTCGGCTACAACGATATCGATTACGGCAACATCGTCACGTCGTTCCAGGCCGCTTACGCCATCGGCATGCTGACGATGGGCCGCCTCATGGATCGCATCGGGACGCGGCGCGGGTTCTCGTTCGCCGTCGGGTTCTGGAGCCTCGCGGCGGCGGCGCACGCGCTCGTCGGCAGCGCCGGGGGGCTCTCCGCGGCGCGGTTCGCCCTCGGCATCGGCGAGGCGGGTATGTTCCCGGGCGCCCTCAAGACGATCGCGGAGTGGTTCCCGAAGAAGGAGCGCGCGCTCGCGACCGGCCTGTTCAACTCCGGCACGAACATCGGCGCGATCGTGTGCCCCCTCGCCGTCCCGTGGATCGCGGTGGCCTGGGGGTGGCGCGCGGCGTTCGCGCTGACCGGCGCGATCGGCGCGCTGTGGATCGTCGCCTGGATGATCCTGTATCGCCCCCTCGCGGAGAACCCGCGCGTCACGCCGGAGGAGCGCGCCTACATCACGAGCGAGCCGTCGCCGGCGCCCAGCAAGGTCGGCTGGCTCAGCCTGATCCCGCACCGCCAGACGTGGGCGTTCGCGATCGGCAAGTTCATGACCGATCCGTTCTGGTGGCTTTACCTGTTCTGGGTCCCCGACTTCCTGAACCGCAAGCATGGTTTGAACCTCCTCCAGATCGGCCCGCCGCTCGTCACGATCTACCTGCTCTCCGACGTGGGCAGCATCGCCGGCGGCTGGTTCTCCTCGATGCTGATGCGCCGCGGCTGGACGGCGAACGCGGCGCGCAAGACAGCGATGCTCGTCTGCGCGCTCGGCGTGGCGCCCGTCTTCCTCGCGACGCGCACCGACTCGCTGTGGG
The DNA here is from genome assembly GCF_028368935.1 of Sorangium aterium. NCBI lineage: Bacteria > Pseudomonadati > Myxococcota > Polyangiales > Polyangiaceae > Sorangium > Sorangium atrum. Next base: position 997,345 of record NZ_JAQNDK010000003.1, read on the forward strand.
TCGCCGTGCTGCTCCTGGGCCTCGCCACGGCCGCGCACCAGGGCTTCTCGGCGAACCTGTTCACGCTCACAACGGACATGTTCCCGTCGCAAGCGGTGGGGTCGGCCGTCGGGTTCGGGGGCATGGCCGGGGCCATCGGCGGGATGCTCATCGCGCAGATCGCGGGCCGCGTCCTCCAGCTCACCGGGAGCTACTCGACGCTGTTCATCATGGCGGCGTCCGCCTACGTGCTCGCGCTCGCCATCATTCACGCGCTCGTGCCGCGGCTCGAGGCCGCGCGGCTGAAGCAGGGATAAGACAATGACGAATGATCCGTTTCGTTTGGACGGCAAGGTCGCGCTCGTGACGGGCTCGGCCACCGGGATCGGCGCCGCGATCGCGACGGCGCTCGCGGCGGCGGGCGCGGACATCGCCTGTCACGGCAAGGACGAGCCGGGCGAGGCCACCATGGCGGCGGTGCAAAAGCTCGGGCGGCGCGCCGCCGGCATGGCCGCGGATCTCGCGGATCGCGCCGCGCACGCGGAGCTCGTCCGGAGGACGAAGGCCGAGCTCGGGCGCATTGACATCCTCGTGAACAACGCAGGTCTCATCCGGAGATCGCCGGCCGTCGAGTACTCCGAGGAGGACTGGGATCTCCTGATCGAGGTCAACCTGACGTCCGCGTTCCGCCTCTCGCAGCTCGCCGGGAAGCAGATGCTGGAGCAAGGGTCGGGCAGGATCGTCAACATCGCGTCGCTGCTCTCGTTCCAGGGCGGGATCCTGGTGCCGGCCTACGCGGCGTCCAAGGGCGGGATCGCGCAGCTGACCAAGGCGCTCGCGAACGAGTGGGCCGGGAGGGGCGTCAACGTGAACGCGATCGCCCCGGGCTACATCACGACGGACAACACGGCGGCGCTCAGGTCCGACGAGGCGCGCAGCCGACAGATCCTCGATCGTATCCCGGCGGGGCGCTGGGGGGAGCCGAGCGACATCGCCGGAGCGGCGCTGTTCCTGTGCTCGGAGGCGAGCAGGTACGTCCACGGCCACGTGCTGGTCGTGGACGGCGGATGAGCCGTTGAGGAGCGCGAAGATGAAGATCCGAAGTGCAAAGAGCTGTGCGTGGGACCAGGTGAGCCTCGGGGAGGTCATGCTGCGCCTCGACCCGGGAGAGCGGCGGATTCACACCGCGCGGGCGTTCGACATCGGGGAGGGCGGGGGAGAGTACAACGTGGCGCGGGGGCTCCGGCGCTGCTTCGGGCTCCGGACATCCATCGTCACGGCGCTCGCGGACAACCCGGTCGGGCGGCTGATCGAGGACCTGATGCTCCAGGGCGGGGTCGACACCTCCCACGTGCGCTGGGTCGATTACGACGGCGTGGGCCGCGAGGCGCGCAATGGCCTCAACTTCACCGAGCGCGGCTTCGGGCCGCGCGCCGCCGTGGGGTGCTCGGATCGCGGCCACAGCGCGGCCTCCAGGCTGAAGACCGGCGACCTCCCGTGGAAGGCCCTCTTCGGGGAGCGCGGCGCCCGCTGGTTCCACACGGGCGGCATCTTCTGCGCGCTCTCGGAGACCACGGCCGGCGTGGCGCGCGAGGCCATGGAGGCCGCGCGCGAGCACGACGTGCGGATCTCCTACGATCTCAACTACCGGCCCTCGCTCTGGAAGAACTTCGGCGGCCAGGCGAGGGCGCGCGAGGTCAACCGCGCCCTCATGCCGTACGTCGACTGCCTCTTCGGCAACGAGGAGGACTTCGTCGCGGCGCTCGGCTTCGAGGTGCCCGGCGTCGATGAGGGCTATCGCGATCTCGACACGGCCGGGTTCCGCCGGATGATCTCGGAGGTCGTCGCGACGTACCCCAACATCTCGGTCGTGGCCACGAGCCTCAGGACGGCCAGGAGCGCGAGCGTCAACGGCTGGGGCGGCATCCTGTACTGCAAGGGTGAGTTCCACGAGGTCGCCCAGCGGGACATCGAGATCCTCGACCGCGTCGGAGGGGGCGACTCGTTCGCCTCGGGGATCATCTACGGGCTCCTCTCGGAGCAGAGCCCGGAGTGGGCGCTCCAGTGCGGCGTCGCGCACGGAGCGCTCGCGATGTCGACCCCAGGCGACACGTCGATGGCGTCGCTCGCCGAGGTGCGGCGGGCGATGAGCGGGGCCAGCGCGAGGATCGAGCGATGAATCATGCGATGGACCGCGAGCACGTCGTCCGCCGCATCGAGGAGATCGGCGTCGTCCCCGTGGTGCGCGCGTCGAGCGGCGCGCTCGCCGTGCGGGCCGGTCGCGCGCTGTGCGCCGGAGGGATCGAGGTCCTCGAGATCACGATGACGGTCCCGGACGCCCTCGCCGTCATGCACGAGATCACCTCGCGGATGGGGAGCCGCGTCCTCGTCGGCGCGGGCACGGTGCTCACCGCGGACGCAGCCCGCGGGTGCATCGAGGCCGGCGCGCAGTTCATCGTGAGCCCGGGGCTCAACCTCGAGGTCATCCATGCGGCGCGCGAGCTCGGGAAGGCGGTCTTCCCCGGGGCGCTCACCCCGACCGAGGTGATCGCCGCGTGGAGCGCCGGCGCCGACGCGGTGAAGGTGTTCCCGTGCTCCGCGATGGGCGGCGCGAAGTACCTGCGCGCGCTGCGCGGACCGCTCCCGCACGTGAAGCTGCTGCCGACCGGCGGGGTCAACCTCGCGACCGCGCGCGAGTTCATCGAGGCCGGCGCGGTGGCGCTCGGCGTCGGCGGCGAGCTCGTCGACGCCGCGGCGCTCGAGGCCGGCTGCGACGAGGTCCTCACGGAGCGCGCGCGGGAGTTCCTGGCTGTGGTCCGGTCCGCGCGGGCCGGGATGGAGAAGCGCGCTGAGCGGAGCCGCCGCGAGGCGCCGGAGGAAGCATGATTCATCTGAAGAGAAGCGATGTCCCGAGCCTGGCCCGCGTGTCGGGCGATGCGGTGGAGTTCTTCACGCCCGAGCCGGGGCTCAAGCGCCGGGTGCTGGCCCACAACCCCAACATGATGCTCGTCGAGCACCACATGGAGGTCGGCTGGACCGGAGCGCGCCACAGCCACCCGCACGATCAGCTTGTCTATGTCATCTCCGGACACCTCAAGTTCTCGTGCGGAGACGAGGAGTTCGAGGCGCGGGCCGGGGACAGCTTCGTGGTCCGCGGGGGCGTCGAGCACCAGGCCTGGGCGTTCGAGCCGTCCGTCGTGCTCGACGTGTTTACCCCCGCGCGTGAAGAGTACATGCCCTGAGCGCGGGGATCCGGTCAGCCACTCCAGATCACCAAGATCATCATGTCGTTTCGACGGGCCCTGCGACCGACGCAGCGGCCCTGTGCGATTGAGGAGCCTATGAAACGCAGAACGTTCGCGATGTCGATCCTCTTGCCCTTCGCGCTGGCCGCCTGCGGGGGGGACAGCGAGCCGGGGCCTGGTCCCGGCCAGGAAGTGCCGCCCGAGATGGTCCCGTATCTGGACGCGATGAAGCGCGCGGCCACCTTCATGAGCGAGGAGGTCGCGTACAAGGGCGGTTACGTGTGGAGCTACCTCCCGGATCTCTCGAGGAGCTGGGGCGAGATGGAGGCGAAGCGCACCATGCTGTGGGTGCAGCCGCCCGGCACGCCGTCGATGGGACACCTCTACCTGGACGCCTACCACGCCACCGGCGACGAGCTCTACTACAAGGCCGCCGAGCAGGTCGCGCTCGCCCTGATCGAGGCGCAGCACGAGGCCGGCGGCTGGAACTACATCTATGACTTCGCGGGCGAGGAGTCGCTCAAGGACTGGTACGACACCATCGGCAAGAACGGCTGGCGGCTCGAGGAGTTCCAGCATTACTACGGCAACGCGACGTTCGACGACGCGGGCACCGCCGTGGCCTCGCAGCTCCTCCTGCGCATGTACCTCGAGAAGAAGGACGAGCGGTTCCGCGGGCCCCTCTACAAGGCGATCGGCTTCGTCACCGAGAGCCAGTACGAGGGGGGCGGCTGGCCGCAGCGCTTCCCGCTGATGGGCAAGGGCGGCGAGCCCGACTACACGAGCCACATCACCTTCAACGACGACGTGGCCGGAGAGAACATCAAGTTCCTGATCATGTGCCACCTCGCGCTGGGCGAGTCGCAGCTGCTCGGGAACATCGAGCGCGCCATGGACAACTTCGTCGCGTTGCAGCAGCCCGCGCCGCAGCCCGCGTGGGGCCTTCAATTCACGCAGGACGGCAAGCCGGCCGGGGCGCGCACCTACGAGCCGGAGGCGCTGACCACACACACGACGGCCAACAACATCCAGCAGCTCCTCAATTTCTACAACATGACCGGGGACGAGAAGTACATCGCCCGCGTGCCCGAGGCGCTGGACTGGCTGGACAAGGTCAGGCTGCCCTCGGAGCTGCTGGAGATCTTCCCCGACCGGACGCATCCCACGTACATCGAGATCGGGACCGACATTCCGCTCTACGTCCACCGGCGCGGCTCGAACGTCGTCAACGGCGAGTATTACTTCGACAAGGACCCTGCGAAGCCCATCGGCCACTACGGGCAGGCGCGTAAGCTCGACGTCGACGCCATGCGCGCCCGCTACGAGGAGCTCGCGGCGATGTCGCCCGAGGCGCTGACGGCGGGCTCGCCCCTCAAGATCACGGGGCCGGCGGCGCTGCCGCGGTACTTCTCGCTGCGCGAGGTGAAGCTCGAGGACCTGTACGCCGGCGCCACGATGACGACAGCGCCGGTGACGGCGGAGGACGCGCAGAGGCTCGTCGGCGAGCTCAACGCGGAGGGCTACTGGTCGACCAAGATCACGATGATCACGAACCCTTACAAAGGTCCTGGCGCCGCCGAGCCGTTCGTGGAGGACACCTACGCCACCACGCACGTGGGCGATCGCAACGATACCTCGCCCTACGACCCGGCCAAGGCGCCGGCGACGTACCCGGCCGAGGAGTCGCCGATGGGCATCTCGGTGGAGTCGTTCATCAAGAACATGGGCGTGCTGATCTCCTACGTTGCGCCCGTGCAGTGAGCGGCCTCCGAGCCCCCGCGCCCTGGCATCTCGTGTGCTTGGAGAGCCGACGCCTGGGGGCCACACGCAATCCAGGTGGCTTGATGCCGGCGGCGCGGTGCCGGCGCGCGGTGGTGCAAGGAGTCGAGGCATGAGATTGCTTAGAGTTGCCATGGCGGTGCTGACCGTGGCTGCGGTCGGGCTCGGGTGCGGCAGCAGCCCGAGCGACGGGGGAGAAGGAGAAGGTGAAGGGGCGAGCTCCGGCGGAAGCGTCGGCTCCGGCTCCGGCGAGGGGGGCTCGCTCGATATTGGCGGCGAGATCGGGCCCGGATCGAGCGGTGTGGGAGGCGCCAGCCCCACGGGCGGAGGCGGAGCGTGCGCCACCCAGACGGCGGCGGCATCCCTTCAGCCGGTGTACCTGGCGTTCGCGTTCGACGTGTCGGGCAGCATGGGCAAGGGCGACAAGGACTGGCACGACAAGTCGCTCAAGTGGGATCCTGTCGTCGCTGCGACAAAGCAGTTCTTCTCGGATCCCGGGTCCGAAGGGCTGACGGCCTCGCTCTCGTTCTTCCCGGCCGACGACGACAAGTGTTCGGCCGAGATCTACGCGACGCCGGACGTGCCGCTGACGCCGCTCCCGTCGGGGGCCTTCACCGAGGCGATCGACGCGATCGAGCCGGCGAGCTCGGATGACTGGCGCGGCGGTACGCCGACCGCGTGGGTGATGCGGGGCACGAGCGCGTTCATCGGGGCGCAGCGGCAGAAGAACCCCGGGAAATACGCGATCGTGCTCGTGACGGACGGCTACCCGCAGGGCTGCGACGAGGCCTCCGACACGATCGACGCTGTCGTGGCCGACGCCCAGGCGGCGCTGGCGGAGGGCATCCCGACCTACGTCATCGGGGTCGAGAACCCGCGGATCGAGGGCGCGCCGGACACCCTCGACGACCTGCACGAGATCGCCGCGGCCGGCGGTACGGAGCGCGCCGTGCTCATCGACACCGGCGATCCCTCGCAGACCACGGCCGCTTTCAAGGCGGCGGTCGACCGGATCCGCGGCGCCTCGGTCTCGTGCACCATGGCGATCCCGCTCCCGCCGGACGGGAGCACCTTCGACAAGGAGAAGGTCCGCGTGCTCTACGCGAGCGGATCGAGCGCGACGACGGAGCTCGTGTACGACCAGAGCTGCTCGACCGAGGGCGCCTGGCGCTACGACGACCCCGCGAGTCCGACGCAGATCGTGCTGTGTGTCGACGCTTGCACCACGGTCCAGGCGGACGTGGTGGCGAAGCTGAGCGTCGATTTCACCTGCGAGAGCGTGATCGAGGTTCCCCTGTAGCCGCAGGCCCCCGCGCCCCGCCGCGCGGCGCGCTCGGCCTCGCCTACCGGCGCGCGCGCCGCCTGGCTGATCCATGTCAACCGTGAGTTGACACTGTGGACACACGCAGTTGCATCTCCACCGGTCCCACCTCGGCAGGGGCGGTCAGACACCCATCTGCCGCGTCGAGCGCCCTCCGCTGCCCGGCGTCATTGGCCGCCTGACGCAAGCGCGGCGCGCAGGTTACCGTCCAGCAACGCTGCCGAGATGTTGTAGAACAGAGCCACCATGGCACCTGCTCAGGAGCGCGAGCGGCGGACCCTCGATCGGTACACGCTCCATGGCGTGATCGCCTCCGGGGGGATGGCCTCCGTCCATTTCGGGCGGCTCGTGGGCGCGCATGGCTTTGCCCGCACCGTCGCGATCAAGCGCCTGCACCCGCAGTTCGCCAGGGACCCCGAGTTCTCGTCGATGCTCCTCGACGAGGCGCGGCTCGCCGTGCGCATCCGCCACCCGAACGTCGTCACCACGCTCGACAGCGTGCAGGCCGACGACGAGCTCTTCGTGGTCATGGAGTACATCGCGGGTGAATCGCTCTCGAGCCTGCTGCGCGAGGCCGGCCGGCGAGGGGCTCAGGTGCCGCAGCCGATCGGCTCGGCCATCATCGCCGGCGCGCTCGCGGGCCTGCACGCGGCGCACGAGGCGACCGACGAGGAGGGCGCCGCGCTCCAGATCGTCCACCGCGACGTGTCGCCGCAGAACATCCTCGTCGGCGAGGACGGCATCGCGCGCGTGCTCGATTTCGGTATCGCGCGGGCGGCGGTGCGGAGCCAGGTGAGCCGCGTTGGGCAGCTCAAGGGCAAGCTCAGCTACATGGCGCCGGAGCAGCTGCGCGGGGCCCCGTTGACCCGCCGCGCCGACATCTACGCCGCTTCCGTGGTCCTCTGGGAGGTGCTCACCGGACGGCGGCTGTTCACGGGGGAGTGCGACGCGGAGATCTTCGGGCGGATCCTCGAGGGCGTCGTCCAGCCGCCGAGCGTGTACGGCGACGTGCCGAAGGCGCTCGACGAGGTGGTGCTCCGCGGCCTCGACAGGGATCCATCCCGGCGTTACGCGACCGCGCTGGAGATGGCCGCTGCGCTGGAGGAGGCGCTGCCGCCGGCGAGCCCGCGCGCGGTCGGGGCGTGGGTCGAGGCGACGGCGGGCACGCTCCTCGAGGCGCGGGCGAAGAGCCTCGCCGCGATCGAGACGTCGCAGCGGAGCGCGGCCCCGACGCCGCCGACGCCGAGACCCGCCGTGGACGACGCGCCGTCGCGGGACGTCGAGGCGCGCCTCGCGCAGCCGTCCGGCAGCCGCGGGCGCGCGCTGCGGACCTCGGTGACGGTTCCGACCATGACGAGGACGGTCGAGGACATGGCGCGGCCCGCGGCGTCGGCGCTCGCGACGCCGGTCGCCGCTGCGGCGCCGCCGCGGCTGGCGAGCGCGCAGCTCGTCCGCGCCTCCACGCTCGCGCTCGGGGCCAGCGCGCTGGTGCTCGCGGTCGCCCTCGGCAGGAGCTGTAGCGTGCGTCCAGGGCCCGATGCGCCGCAGGACGCGCGCGCCGGCGAGTCCTCGCTGCCCGCCGCCTCGCCGCCGGCGGTGGCGGCGCCCGCCGCGAGCGTCGGGGCGCCGGAGGTCCTTGCGGAGGCGCCAGCGGCGTTGTCGGCGGCGCCCGAGGCATCGGCGGCCTCGCCAGCGCCGGCGCCGGACGCGACCGCGCCGGGGGCCTCCGCGAGCGCCGCCGCGGCGCCGGAGCCGGCCGCGCGCGCCGCCGCGCCGGATCGCGCCGCGGGCGTGCGCGCCGCGTCCCCTGCGCGCAGCGCGCGGCCGCGGTCGCGCTGCGTGCCGCCCTACTATCTCGACGCCAACGGCATCCGGCGGATCAAGCGAGAGTGCCTGTGAACGACGGATGCGTGTAGCCTGCGCCGCGATGAACGGGCGCCTCCTCGCGGCCTTCGCCGCGGCCGTCACGCTCCTCGCGGGCTCACGCGCCCGCGCTCAGGGCGTGGGAGAGACGTGCGCGGCCTCGTACGAGCAGGCGCAGCAGCTCCTCCGCGACAGGGCGCTGCTGCGCGCCCGCGCCGAGCTCCGCGTCTGCGTGAGCTCGTGCCCGGCGACGCTCGCCCGCGACTGCCAGAGCTGGAGCGAGCAGGTCGAGCGCGACATGCCCAGCGTCGCGCTGTCGGCCACGTCCGCGGACGGCCACGCTCCGGGCCGGGTCCGGGTGCTCCTCGACGGCGCGCCGCTCGTCGACGCGCTCCCGAACGACCCGATAGAGCTCGATCCCGGGCGCCATACGCTGACCTTCGAGGACGCGGCGGGGACGCGGGTCGTCACCGTGGTCACGGTGCCGCCGGGCGACAAGGCGCTGCCGATCGCGGTGCGCTTCCCTGCGCCGGCGCCGTCGCGCCCCGCGGCCAGCGCCGACGCGCCGCCGGTGCGGCAGCGCTGGCCGCTCGTGCTCGTCGGCGTCGGCGCGGCGGGGCTCGGCGTGGGCGCGGTCCTCGGCGTCAAGGGGCACCTCGACCGGAGCGAGCTCCGCACGCGGTGCGCGCCCGGATGCCCGGCGGAGGACGTCGAGGCGATCGATCTCACGTGGAAGGCCGGCGCGATCTCCGCGGGCGTGGGGTTCCTCGCGGCCGGCCTGGGCGCGGTGCTCTATCTCCAGCTCGATCCCGTCGCGCCCGCGGCGCCGGTCGCGAGCTTCTCCTTCTCGCCGGGCGGCCCCGGGCTCTCGCTCCGCGGCGCGTTCTGAGCGTCGCGCCGCGCGTCCCGAGCACCGCGCAGCGCCGCGCGGCCCGTCAGCCCTTGCTGCGGATCCCGTAGCGCTCCATCAGCCGGTGGACGAGCTGCCGGGAGACGCCCATCGACGCGGCGGCCCGCGCCACGTTGCCGCCGCTCTCCCGGAGCTTCATCGCGATGTACGTGCGCTCGAACTGCTCGACGACCATGTCGCGCGCCTCGCGGAGCGGCAGCGCCGCGAACTGGCCGACGCTCATGTCGGCGGGCCGCGGCGCCACCTTGACGATCGCCTCCTCGGCGAGGTGCGGGAACAGCATGAGCCGCGCGACGGTGTTGCGGAGCTCGCGCACGTTGCCCGGCCAGTGGTGCCCGCGGAGCAGCTCCAGCGCGTTCGGCGGCAGGTCGGCGAGCGAGCGCGGCGGCACCTGCGCCGCGAGGAAGCGCTCGACGAGCAGCGGGATGTCCTCCTTGCGCTCGCGCAGCGGCGGCACGACGGTCTCGACGACGGCGAGCCGGTAGTAGAGGTCCTCGCGGAACGAGCCCGACGCCACGCGGCCCTGGAGATCGCGGTGCGTGGCGGCGATGACGCGGGCGTCGAAGGACGTGTACGCGGCGGCGCCGATGCGGCGCACCTGGCGGGCCTCGAGCGCGCGCAGGAGCTTCGGCTGGAGATCGAGCGGGAGCTCGCCGATCTCGTCGAGGAAGAGCGTGCCGCCGCTCGCCTCCTCGAGCAGGCCGGCGCGCGCGCTCTGGGCGCCCGTGAACGCGCCCTTCGTGTAGCCGAAGAGCTCGGCCTCGATGAGGTTCGGGGCGACGGCGCTGCAGTCGAACACGACGAAGGGGCCGCCGCTGCGCGGGCTCGCCTCGTGGATGGCGCGGGCGAGGACCTCCTTGCCGGTGCCGGACTCGCCGAGCAGCAGGATCGTCTCCGAGGTGGCCGCGGCGCGCTCGAGGCGGGCGAAGAGCGCGCGCATGGGGACGCTGCTGCCGAGGGCCTCGCCGAAGCTGGCCGATGTGGAGAGCGGGACGACGACCGGGGCGCCGCCGACGCGCATGGTGAGGGGCACGCCGCCCAGGGAGGCCACGGCGCTCGGGGTGAGGAAGCCCTCGACGATGAGGACGTCGTTGATGAACGTGCCGTTCTTGCTGCCGAGGTCGGTGAGGACGACCCCGCGCGGCGAGAACCGGAGCTGGCAGTGGCGGCGCGAGACGCGGGAGTCGGGGATGATGACGTCGCACTCGCCGCTCGTGCCGAGCACGAGCGGCGCGACGCCGAGGGTGGCCTCGATCGGCGGGCTCTTCTGCGGGGTGACGAGGATGCGCAGGTCCGGGAGCTCGACCGCGTCGCTTCGGAGGGTCGTGATCGTCCGGGTGGGGTCGTGCATTGATCGCGCGGGAGGGAGACGTGGCAGCATCTCCGAATTTCCGGCGGATTTCCAGCGCGCGGTGCGCCCGGGGCGCTGGACGCACACCGCCGGGTTATCCTCGTGAGGTGCTCGAGTTCACGCAGTCCGAGGCCAAGGTCCTGTTCCAGTGCGTCACCCGCTTCACGGACGCGTTCCGCCGCGACGTGGCGGACGTGATCCGGCAGGAGTTCCGCGGCTACGAGCCGCCGGAGGTGACGGAGCTGATCGGACAGCTGAGCCTCCTCGGGCGGCAGCTCGATCTGCGCCCGCCGCACGCGCAGATCCACGACACGCAGGGCCCGCTGCTCAAGCGCATCCTGATCGACCTCCGGCGCGACAGCGCCACGGCGATCGAGGAGCCGCTGCAGAAGGCCGTGAACGCCGAGACGATCCGGCACCTCCGGCGCGAGGTCCACGGGCTGGAGCAGCTGATGGCCGCGCCCTGGTTCGCGGCCACGCGCGCGCTCAAGGTGCCGCAGCTCACCGACTACATGTCGATCCGGCACGCCGAGGCCGTGACGCCGGAGGCGCCGCCGCTCCGGCCGCGCGAGTACGACGAGAAGTTCCACATCCTCGAGGCGCCCGGGCTCTTCCTCCCCGATCTGGCGCACTACCGGGCGCGCTGCGCGCTGCGCGGCGCCTCGATCGCCGTGGCGTTCATCGACATCGACGACTTCAAGGCGTTCAACGTCCAGCACACCGAGACCGCTGTCGATCTCCACGTGCTCCCGCCGTTCATGGAGAGCATCGAGGCGCACGTCTTCGCGCACGGGCACGCGTACCGGTTCGGAGGCGACGAGTACATGATCACGCTGCCCAACGCGACGCGCGCGTGGGCGGTGGACTTCCTGCGCGCGCTCCAGGAGCGGCTCGCCCGCCGCCGCTACCGCCGCGTCGAGCGGTCGCCGACGATCTCGGCCGGGCTGTGCGTCGCCGACGTCGACTGCTTCCTGACCGATCGCGAGATCCAGGGGCGCGCCAACCTCGCGAAGAACCACGCGAAGGCCACGGAGAAGGGCCGCGTCGCCACGTACGACGGGGAGCTGTTCCGCCCCGAGGATCTGGTGCTCGCGTGAGGCCGGACGGCGGGATCGCGGCGGGCGAGGCGCGCGCGGGCGGCGACGCGCCGCCGGAGGCCCCGGACGGCCTGGTTTTGCCCGAGCCGCTGTGGGGCGCGGTGCGCGCGGCCTACGGCGAGCCTGGGCGCGCGTACCACGACCTGGCGCACGTGAGCGAGGTGCTCCGCCGGGTGGGCGAGGTCGCCCGCGACCTGGGCTGGCAGAGGCCGCGGGAGGTGTTCCTGGCCGCGCTCTTCCACGACGCCGTGTACGTGCCCGGCCGCCACGACAACGAGGCGCGCAGCGCGGAGCTCGCGCGCGAGGCGGTGGCGCGCTGGCTGCCCGGCGAAGGGCTCGACGAGGGCTTCATCGAGCGGCTCATCCTGCTCACGGCGCGCCACGGGGCCCTCGGGCCGGGGGACGTCGGCGACGAGGAGGCCCTCTTCCTCGATTGCGACATGGCCATCCTGGGCAGCGACGCGGCGGCGTTCGACGCGTACGACCGGGCGATCGCCGCGGAGTACAGCGCCGTGCCGCCCGAGCTCTACGCTGCAGGCCGGCGGCGCTTCTTCGAGAAGCTGCTCGCGGCGGAGCGGATCTTCCTCTCGCCGTACTTCCACGCCCGCCTCGAGGCGAGCGCGCGCGACAACCTGCGCCGGAAGCTCGACGCGGGCGCGTAGCGGCGCTGCGCGGGGGTCGTCAGCGGCGGGGGTCGTCGGTGGACGGCGCGGTCGTCACGGGCGCGGCGGTCCGCGCCGGCGGGTTGCGCCGGGGGGCCCGGGGCAGCGACGCCGGCGCGCGCTGCCCCTCGCACGATCACCAGCTCTTCACGTCGCTCTTGCTCACGCGGCACGTTGCGGTGCCCCACTGGCTCGCGCCGCCGTGGAGCTTCTCGGACTCACCCATGTGATCGGTGACGGCCTTGTACTCCTGGCAGATCTTCGGCTTGTCGTCGCCCGCGTCGTAGCCCCCCTTGACGTAGAGGTTCGTGATCGTGACCGTGTCGCCGTAGTTCTGGTTCGCGCCCGCGACCGTCGTCTTCACGCGGTCCACCCTGACGTTGTCGAGGATCAGGTGCCGCGGGCCGCCGTTCGCGGTGCAGTCGCCGCACGAGCGCCAGAGCTTCCCGAAGTCGGCGATGTACGAGTTCGTGACGATGGTCGTGGAGCCGCCCTTGGCGTTGTGCTGGAAGATCTTGTCGGCCGAGTGCAGCGCGATGGAGCTGTTGATGCGCATCGTCGCCCCGTCGGCGCTGTTGGTCGCGGCGTCCTCGCAGACATCCTCCCAGTAGACGTGATCGAGCGTGCAGTCACCCTTGCAGACGATGCCGTTGCCGCCGGGGAGGCCGCCGGCGATGATGAGGTTCTTCACGGTGACGCCGTCCTCGACCTCGAACACGGTCTTCTGGCCCTCGCCGTCGTCGCAGTCCTCCGTGTTGTTCACGCCGATCTTCTGGTTGTTGAAGTCGTAGACGTCCTGCCCGCCGTGGGCGGCGTTCTTGAGCACCGTCGTCTGCGTCCTGATCTCGCCGTTGCCGTTCGTGGGCGTCGGGATCTCCATCGGGAGCTCGTCGCCGAGCGGCTCCTCTCCACCCGCGCCGCTGCTCGTGGTGCTCGCGGCCGTGGTGCTGGAGCTCGTGGTCGCGCCGCTCGTGGTGCTGGAGCTGCTCGTGGTGCTGGAGCTGCTCGTGGTCGCGCCGCTCGTGGTGCTGGAGCTGCTCGTGGTCGCGGCGGTGCTGCTGCCGCCGCCGACGCCCGTGCTGCTGGTGCTCCCGCCGGTCGCGGCGGCGCTGCTGCTGCTCGAGCTGCTGCCTCCCTGGCCGTCGTCCGGCGTCGCGGCGTCGTCTGAACAGCCGAGCTGCATGGCTCCGACGGTGCCGAGCACGAACAGCAAAGTGAAAGCTGACTTCATTCCAGATCTCATCTCGTTACCTCTCGTTCCGGCATCATGATGGGCGACCCGCGGCCCGGGAGCGCTTGTACGGCGCTGTCGACTCCTCGACGCAACCCGTCGAGGTGGCAACCAGGAACTCGCGCTTCGCGCCGCTCAGCTGGCTTCTGCGTCGAGCTCGTCGAGGTGAATGCAAGCGGCGATCCAGGGTGCGCGGCAGGACATCGAGCATCGCGCGGAGGCGCGCTGGGGTGGGCGTGTCAACAGGCGGTCGACACCGGTTGACGATTGGGTTGACGCGCGGGTGCTCCGCGCCGCTGAGCTCCGGGGGAGGGCGCGCATTGGGCGGGGGCGAGCCCACGATCGGCGTCCAGAGCCCGCCGAGCGCAGCGCCCGGCAGGCTGCGCCCTCCAGCTCAGAAGATCGGGTCGTCCTTGCAGCCGAAGATGACCTTGACCGAGCCGGCGCCGCTGCTCGCCACCTGCTCCCCACGCGGCGCCGTACAGCTTGATCGTCATCGTGTCTGGCCCCGTGTAGTTCCATCCACCCGTGCCTGTTGTGTCTTGCATGATCGATTGTTCCCCGACGAACACCCTGATGCTCTCAACATGATGCCTCCTGTAATCTGAATCCTGGCGACGTCATCGCGAGCCCCGCTCCCGGACCTGCGCTCGATCCACGAACGGCGGCCACGAGCTGCGGGGCTCGGCGACGGCGCGGGCGACGGTTGCTATTCGAGCGCGTCGGCGAGGCGATCGAGCCAGCCCTCGATGTCCTCGGTCGGCGCGTCGAGCGGTCGCGAGGTCGGCGCTGCCGCCGGGTAGCCCCCTACCTCGTCTTGGCTGTTCACGAACATTCCGTCGCCGGACAGGACGTCTTCGACGATGCGCAGATCGACCTCGTCGCGGTCTCTGGGCCTCGCGCCCGCGTGCGCGAGCACCGCGTCGAGGACCGACGCTGCGGGGAGCGCCACGAGGCCGTCGGGCCACGCGGGCTTCTCGGTGAGGACGATGATGTCCGGGGAGGCGATGGGCGCCGCTGCGCCGAGGGCGTCCACGGCGATGTTGTCCTCGAGGTAGGCGGATCCCAGCGAGTTGGTGCCGATCATGGGGAGGCCCGGCAAGGTGTTGGCGCCGTGCCGCATGTAGTTGCCGACGATGCTGACGCTCGGCGGCTCCGGCGTGACGCCCGAGCTCTCCCACTCCTTGAGGACGGGGCCGAGGCGCATCGCCCATTTGCCGGGGTTGTAGACGACGTTGTTCACGATCGCCCCGGTCGCGAACCCCTTGTACCAGGGGTTTCGTTCGTTGTTGTTGGCGTAGAGGTTGCCGACGACGGTGACGTCGGTGCAGTGGTCGTGCACGAGGGTGCCCATGGAATGAGAGCCCTTCTCGTGGATGGATTCGAGGAGCCCTTCGGCGATGATGTTGTTGCTGAGGGTGACGCGGCGCGAAGTGCCGTCGGGACCGTCGAAGCGGGGGCCCGAGACGGACAGGTTCTCGTCGACGCCCCACGCCACGGAGCAATGGTCGATCACGATGTTGTACGCCGAGGCGCCGTCCGTCGTGACGTCGGGCTCGAACCCCGACGCAGGCGCAGCCCCGGCGTCGCCCATCCGGAAGCGGAGGTGCTGGATCCGCACGTCGTGCGTGCGGATCTTCATCCCGCCGCGGATCAGCGTGACGCCCGGCGAGGGCGCTGTCTGGCCGGCGATCGTGACGAACGGCTCGGTGATGTCGAGGCGCGTCTTGTTCAGGTCGATGATCCCGCCGACCTCGAACACGATCGTGCGCGGCCCCCGCGTCTCGATCGCCTCGCGCAACGATCCCGGGCCGTCGGCGTCGAGGTTCGTCACCTTGAGGATCGTACCCACGCCATCGACGGGTCCCGAGCCGCCGGCGCCGCCCGCCGAGCCGGTGGTGGCGGAGCCGCTGGTGCCGCCCGCGGAGCCGGTGGTGGCGGAGCCGCCGGTGCCGCCCGCGGAGCCGGTGGTGGCGGAGCCGCCTCCCGGCGCGCCGCCGGCTCCGGTCTGGGCGCCTGCAGTCGCGCCGCCGTGGCCGCCCGCGCCCGGAGTGTTACCTCCGGCGCCGCCCTGTCCGGCCGCTTCATCGCCTGGGCCAGGCGAGCTCGCTGCGCGGGAGCAACCGGCCAGGAACGTGCAACCCGTGCAACCGAGGAGGACGAACGAGAGGACGGCGGCCTTCATGAGATGATTCCTTTCGAATCGAGAGAACTCGCGTGGGCGCTGAAGGCGCCGCGCTCCCGCGGGCGACAACGGCGCATGGCGCGGCTCACCGTCGTTGCGCTGGATGCACGCACGAGGCGACTCGAGCCCAGCCCGTCGCGCAGTCCGGGTCGCGCGTGAGGTGGCGGCCGCCGAACCAGGCCGGCGCCGCGCCTCCTCCGCGCGCCGCGAGACCAGCAACGACAATGCCATTTGCCCGGACCCGCCTGCCGACGGCTCACGTGTGTGGCTGGGGGCTGCGCAGCGCTCGTGGCGTGGACATCCTCATCGCGGCGCGTCGTGGCGCCGCGACGTCAACCCCGGGTTGACGTGCTTGACAGCAAGGACGGCTCCCGTGTCAACCGCGTGTTGACCGGCAGCCGTCTGCCGCGAGCTTCGCCGGCGCTCAGCCCTTCCAGCCGGGCGGCGGCTTGGCGAAGCCGGTCTCGGCGGGGAAGGGGCTGGCGGTCTCGCGCTGGTGCAGCCCGTCCACGTCGATGCCGAGCGCCCTCAGCCCGTCGCGCTGCTCGTAGCGGATCACCAGCACGGCGGCGGGCTTGGGTGTCGCCCGGGTGAACTGCGTCGACGTGATGCGCGACTCGCGCCGCTCGCCGAACGTCGTGCCGAGTCCCTTCGGCGCCGCGGGGGCCGGCGCGGCGCCCGGCGCGGGGGCTGGCGGCGGAGCAGCAGGCGCGGGCGCGGGCGGTCCAAACCCCGGAGCCGGCGGCGGCAGTCCACCGCCCTGCGGCCCGCCGAACGCCGGCGGGGGCGGCGCGAAGGGCGGCGGGGGTGGCGGCGGCGGGGGCGCGAATTCCTCGAACACCGCCAGGCCGATGACACCCACGTTGCGGGGCTTGCCGATCTGCGCGGCGTACGACTGCTCGATGCTCCCGAACCGGAACGTCGCGACCTCGGTGTGGCTGATGCGAAACCCGGTGAAATCGAACGACTCGTGCGCCCTGATCACCAGGCCGCGGGCGTCGAATGACGCGTCCTTGCCGCTCTGCACGTCGAGGCCGTCGACCGTGGGCACCACCTCGACGCGCGCGCCCGTCAGGTTCCGCACGCGCAGCGCATAGCGCTGGCCCGACCGCCCCTCGACATAGGTCGTCTCTCGATGGACAAACTCCCGCGTCGGCGTGAGCGCGCCGCCCTCCTCGACGAGCAGCTCCACCTCGACGATCCCCTTCAGGTCTCGCATCTCGATGCCCCTCTTCCTGAGCCGTCGCGCGCCCTCGCGCGGCGGCGAGCGTCCAGACACTACGTGAACCCGCTGGGCGCCAGCGTGTCAAGGCGCCGGGCGGGCGCGGGCCTCGCTGCCCGCTCGCTTCCCCATACCGCCCGCCCGCGGCTCGCGCTATCAACGCACCTGCGCGAGGCGCGGACGACGCCCGCCGCTCGCAGTCCTCGCATGTTTCGCATGGTCGCCGCATGATCGCCGTGGTCGCAGAGAAGCCCGCCGTTGCCCGCGACATCGCCGCGGTGCTCGGGGCCTCGAAGCGCGCCGAGGGCTTCCTCGAGGGCGGCGGCTACGTCGTCACGTGGGCGATCGGGCACCTCGTCGCCATCGCCGAGCCGCACCAGATCGACCCCGCCTGGAAGCGCTGGCGCCTCGACCTCCTCCCGATGCTTCCCGGCCAGTTCCCGCTCGTCGTCCTCCCCGGGACGCGAGCCCAGTTCGAGATCGTCCGGAAGGTCCTGGGCCGGCGCGACGTCGACCGCGTCGTCTGCGCCACGGACGCCGGCCGCGAGGGCGAGCTCATCTTCCGGTACCTCTACGAGGCGGCCGGGTGCAAGAAGCCGGTCGAGCGGCTCTGGATCTCGTCCCTCACGCCCGACGCCATCCGGGACGGGCTCCGGCGGCTGCGGGACGCGCGCGGCTACGACGGCCTCGCCGACGCGGCGCGCGGGCGTAGCCGGGCCGACTGGCTCGTCGGCATGAACCTCTCGCGCGCCTACAGCCTGGTCTTCGACCAGGATCTCTCGGTCGGCCGTGTGCAGACGCCGACGCTGTCCATGGTCGTCGAGCGCGAGCTCGCGATCCGGCGGTTCGTCCCCGAGCCGTACCTCGAGGTCGTCGCGACCTTCTGCCCGCTCCGGGAGGACGGCTCGGGCGCGGCCGACGAGTCCTACAAGGGCACGTATTTCAACGACAAACCGCTCCCCGGCGAGCCGCCGGCCGCCGGCGGGCCGCCGAGCGCCGGCGAGCGGCCCGAGACGGCGCCGTCGCGGAGGCGCCTGCCGCCGGACGGCGAGGAGGCGCGGCGCATCATCGAGCGGGCCCGGCGCGGCGAGGCGCGCATCGAGGCGGTCCGATCGGAGTCTCGCCGCCTCCCGCCGCCGCTGCTCTACGACCTGACCGAGCTCCAGCGGCACGCCAACCGCCTTTACGGCTTCTCTGCGCAGAAGACGCTGGAGGTGGCCCAGGCGCTGTACGAGCGCAGGAAGCTCATCAGCTATCCGCGCACCGACAGCCGGCACCTCTCGACGGACGTCGCGGCCACGCTCGGCGCGGTGGTGCAGGCGATCGAGGGCTCGTATCGGGGGATGCTCGCCCCGGGGACGGGGGCTCGGCCGCTCGGCAAGCGCTTCGTCGACGACGGCAAGGTCGGGGATCACCACGCCATCATCCCCACGGGGGCTCGTTCCTCGCGCGCGGAGCTCTCGACCGACGAGCAGAAGATCTTCGATCTCATCTGCCGGCGCCTCCTCTCGGCGTGGCACGAGGATCACGTCACCTCGATCACCACCGTCATCACCGCGATCACCACGCGCGGCGGCGCGGGCGCGCGCGGCGGCGAGCCGATCGTGGACCGCTACCACAGCGCGGGCAGCGTCGTGGAGAAGGTCGGGTGGAAGGTGCTCGACATCGGCTTCGGCAAGCCGCCTGCGAGGCCTGGCAAGAAGGCGGAACCGGACGGTGATGGGCCCGACGCGCGCGACGGGGGAGCGGGCGAGGGCGAGCGCGAGACCGCGGATCAGCGGCTCCCGCCTGGGCTCGCGAAAGGGCAGGTGCAGCTCGTGCTGGACGCGGAGGCGCAGGCCAAGAAGACGCGCCCGCCGCCGCGCTTCACCGAGGCCACGCTGCTCACCGCCATGGAGACCGCGGGCAGCAGCCTCGAAGAGAAGGAGCTCTCCGAGGCGATGAAGGACTCGGGCCTCGGCACGCCGGCCACGCGGGCCGCGATCATCGAGACGCTCCTCCGGCGCGAGTACATCGTGCGCAAGGGCAAGCTGCTGCACGCGACCGACAAGGGCGTCGGGCTGATCGAGGTCGTCCACGCGGACGTGAAGAGCCCCGCGATGACGGGCGCCTGGGAGGCGAAGCTCGCCCGCATGGCCCGGGGCAAGGGCGATCTGCCGTCGTTCATGGCGGACATCGAGTCGTACGTGCGCCACGTGGTCGCGGAGGTGAGCGGGGCGCGGCGCGCAGCAGGGGACGGTGCGCTTTCCCCGGAGGTCGGGGCATCGCCGTTCCAGGAGCGCGGCGAGGCGCGGTCGCGCGAGAAGAGGGGCGGCGCCGCGGCCGCTGCGCCGGGGACCGGTCGAGGCCGCGAGGCGACGCCTCGCCGTGCTCCGGGCAGCAGCGCAGGGGTCGGGCCGGGCGATGCATCGCCTGGCGCGCTGCAGGCGGTCGCGGCGGCTGCAGCATCGGCGCCGGCTCGGGCGCAGGCGCGGTCGCGCGCGGCGGCGGCGCCGTCGCCAGCGCGACCTGCGGCGGCCGGGGCGACGGCGCGCCGTGTGGCGGTAGCGCCGTCGCTCGCGCGACCTGCGGCAGCGACGTCGCCGCCGGCGCGACATGCGGCGGTAGCATCGATGCCCGCGCGACCTGTGGCAGCGACGTCGCCGCCGGCGCGCCCCGCCGCGGTAGCGCCGTCGCCTGCGCGACCGGTGGCAGCGACGTCGCCGCCGGCGCGCCCCGCCGCGGTAGCGCCGTCGCCCGCGCGCGCGGCGGCCGTCGGGTCCTCCCCGGCGCGTGGGGTGGGCGCCGCGTCCTCGCCGGCGGTCACCTCGTCGCCAGCGCGCCGGCCGGAGGATCTCGTCGAGCTGCTCCACCAATGCTTCGGCTTCAGCGCCTTCCGCCCCTACCAGGAGGCCGTCTGCCGGACGGCGGCCGCGGGGAGCGACGTGCTGCTCGTCATGCCCACGGGCGCCGGCAAATCGCTCTGTTACCAGCTCCCCGGCATCGCCCGCGGCGGCACGACGCTCGTCGTGAGCCCGCTCATCGCGCTCATGGAGGATCAGGCCTCGAAGCTCCGGGCGTGCGGCTTCGCCGCCGAGCGGATCCACTCCGGCCGGAGCCGGGCCGAGTCCCGGAAGGCCTGCATCGATTACCTCGAAGGCGCGCTCGACTTCCTCTTCATCGCCCCCGAGCGGCTCCGCGTGCCCGGGTTTCCCGAGATGCTCGCACGCCGGAAGCCCGTGCTGGTCGCCGTCGACGAGGCCCATTGCATCTCGAAATGGGGCCACGACTTCCGCCCTGATTACCGGATGCTCGGGCAGCGGCTCCCGGCGCTCCGTCCGGCGCCGGTCATCGCGCTGACCGCCACCGCCACGCCGGTCGTGCAGGACGACATCGTCGAGCAGCTCGGCCTCGCGTCCGCGGCGCGGTTCATCCATGGCTTCAGGCGGAGCAACCTGGGTATCGAGATCCTCGAGGTCAGCCCGGGAGAGCGCCTGAACCGGGTGCGCGCGCTGCTCCGCCAGGAGGGCCGGACGCCGGCCATCGTCTATGCGCCGACGCGGAAGGAGGCCGAGGCGCTCGCCGCCGGCCTCTCGGAGGATCTCCCGGCCGAGGCGTACCATGCGGGCCTCGCCGCCCCGGTGCGGGACCGGATCCAGGCGGCCTTTCTGGACGGCAGCACCGAGATCATCGTCGCCACGATCGCCTTCGGCATGGGCATCGACAAGCCCGATGTCCGCACGGTCGTCCACGCCGGGCTGCCCGGGAGCGTCGAGGGCTATTACCAGGAGATCGGCCGCGCTGGCCGCGACGGGCTCCCCTCGCGGGCCGTGCTGATGCACTCGTATGTCGACCGGCGAATGCACGAGTTCTTCCACGAGCGCGACTACCCAGATCCGGCGATGCTCCAGCGGATCGAAGAGGTCCTGTCGGACGAGCCCCGCCCGAAGGAGGCGATCCTGGGTGATCTCGGAGTGGATCCCGACGTGGCGGACAAGGCGCTCGAGAAGCTCTGGATCCACGGCGGCGCGCGCGTGGATCCGGACGGGGGCGTCGCCCTGGGCGAGCCGGGTTGGCGCGGGCCTTACGAGGCGCAGCGGCGCCACAAGCTCGCCGAGCTCGTGCAGATGGCGCGGTTCACCGAGGGCCACGGCTGCCGCATGCTCCACCTGGTCCGCCATTTCGGCGACCAGGAGGACACGGGCGAGCCCTGCGGCCTCTGCGACGTCTGCGCGCCTGCCGCCTGCGCCGCGCGGGAGTTCCGGGCGCCGAGCCGCGACGAGGCGCAGGCGATCGCGAAGATCATGGCGGCGCTTCGCGAGAGCGAGCAGCCGACAGGCCGGCTCTACCGCGAGGCGTTTGCCGACGGCTCGCTCGAGCGGCGCGACTTCGAGCACCTCCTCGGCGGGCTCGTGCGGGCGGGCCTCGTCTGCGTGCGCGAGGACTCGTTCGAGAAGGCGGGCGAGCTCATCACGTACCAGCGCGCGTCGCTCACGTCGCGCGGCCTCCTCGGTGGGCCGCGCGGCGCGAGCGATGTCGTGAGCGACGTCCCGCTCGCGAAGCTCCCGCCGAAGGTGAAGAAGCGGCAGAGCGCGAAGTCCTCGGACGCGCGGAGGGCGTTCTTCGCCCGCAAGGCGCAGCGGAAGAAGGGGCGGGCGCGCTGAGTGGCGCGCGGGCGGCGCTCAGCGGAAGACGCCGAAGTGGCCGAGCACCCACCAGAGCAGGACGAAGATGAGGATGGTGCTGAAGCACCCGCCGCCGAGCTTCTTCGCGCCGTAGCCTGCCGCGATCCCACGCAGAATCTTGCTCATCGAATGACCTCCGGCCCCGTGTCGGGGTGCTCGATGAGCGAAGCAACGTGGGTGCCACACCCTGCGGGCTCCGGCGGGGCGAGATGTTCCCGTGGAGAGGCGATGACTTGGCTTGCAGGGCGGCAAGCACAGCGGCGTACGCGCCACAGTGGGGCGTTTCGCGACGACCTAACCGCGCGAGCTGCGCGAAGCGTTACGGTTGCTGCGGCGCGAGGTACCGAGCGCTGCCCGTTCCCGGAGCAACATCACCGGCCCAGCTTCGCGATGACGAGGCGCGTCCGGTCCCCGTCGCTGGTGCCGGGTAGCGGTCCCGTGCCGAAGTCGGCGTGCGGAGCGGTGGTCGTGCCCGCGATGAGCGTCTCGCCGTCCGGTGAGGTGGCGACCACGCGCAGCATGTCTTCGCCCGTGTTCTCCGTGAGGTGATTCCATAGGAGCTCTGCATCGGGCGTGAACTTGGCGACGAAGGCGTTCTGACGTCCCTGTGCTTTCAATGGGCCGTTGCCGAAGTCGATCTCGCCCTCGGCAGTGCCGACAACAACGAGATTACCATAAGGATCCCGAGTGACTCCAAATGCGTGCTGTTCGCTGGCAGCCTCTCCGAACCCGCGCAACCATCGGGGCATCCCGGTCGCCTCTAGCTGCAGCACGAAGACGTTGCTGTCGGTTCCGGCTCCTCCGGTTACTGTGTGCTCGCCAATCTGCATCTTCTGAGAAAACGAGCCCACTATCACAGGACGGCTTGACAGATCCACCGTGATGCCCATCGGATGTGCGGGGCCTGAGCCAGGCCCGTTGAACGCTCTGGCCCACACGGGCTTCCCGGCCGATGTCAGCTTGACGACAAATTGGGTGCCATTGACTCGGAGCGGCACATTGTCAGTGCCGAAATTGATCGTCTCCTCCGACCAGCCGAGGAAGAAGATGTTCTTCGAGCTATCGACCGCAACAGCAGTGGCAGCTTCATACCATGACGAGCCATTGAACGTGCGCACCCAGTAGCCCGGTCCGCTCACGCGCCCGTTGGCACCGTCGAGCTTCGCCACGAGGATGTCCTCGCCGTCGGGCGTGATCGGTCCCTCACCAAGATCGATGGGCAGGCTGAATCTCCCCGTGACGATGATGTCGTCGCTCGAGTCAATGGCGATTCCGGTGAGTGTGCCGCGGCCTCCCAAGCCTTTGCTCCAAACATGCTCGCCCGATGCGTCAAGTCGGACGATGAACGGACCCTCCGGAAGCGGTCCACCGCCGAAGTCAACTCCCCCCTGAGGGCTCTCGCCGATCAGAACTGGGTTTCCCTTGGAGTCGATGGCAAGGTCCGTGACACCGTCCACGCCGAAATCGCCGAACTTCTTCGCCCAGAGAGGGACGCCGGCCGGGCTCAGCTTGAGGATCAGCACATCGCTCACCTCACTCGCAGAGGAGAAGGATTCCTCTGCGATCGTGATCGTCCCTGAAAGGCCTGCGCTGACGAACACGTTTCCCTCAGCGTCACTCTCAACGGCCAAAGGCCAGGCGCTGCCATGTTGCTCGAACCCGGTTGCCCAGACGATGCATTCGAATCCATCGCAGTTCTCGTCGTCCGCGGCATCGCAGCGCTCCACCGCGGGGACGACCTCGCCCTCACAGGCGGCCCAGGTCCCGTCGGCGCCGCAGGTACGCGTTCCCTCCCGGCACGCGCCCCTGTTCCT
This sequence comes from Sorangium aterium, assembly GCF_028368935.1. NCBI lineage: Bacteria > Pseudomonadati > Myxococcota > Polyangiales > Polyangiaceae > Sorangium > Sorangium atrum. Next base: position 1,020,668 of record NZ_JAQNDK010000003.1, read on the forward strand.
GGTGCCCAGTGGGCCGGCGTAGCACACCTCCGAAGCGTCCGGCGTGCACGTGGGCGCCTCCTCCTCAGCGCCTCCCGCGCCGCCGGCGCCCATGGGGTGAGCACCCCCCAGACCGCCGGCACCCGTGCCGCCCGGCGCCTGGTCGGAGAACTCGTCGAGACCGAGGAACTGCGCGCACCCGCTGGCGCACAGGCCCAGACCGAGGAGGGAAGCGAGCGCGGAAGGTCGTACTTGTCGTTGCATGGGCTTGTGCGCGCCCGGAAGCCGCAAGGCGAGGTTCCCGACGCTAGCGCGGAGGATATCACACTGACGGAGCGCGCAGGAGCCTGGTTTCGATCATCGCCGGGACGAGCCGGGCTCTCGTCCTAGCCTCGGACGCCTCGCGCCCGAGCGCCATAGCCGAGGACCGAGAGCCCTATTCGTGCCGAGAGCCGGCGTAGCGCCGCGCGAGGGAGGATGCGCGAGAGCTGGGCCGTGGCCTTGCTCAATGCGGTCGGGATGGCGACCACGTTGCCGCGCTCGGCCGCCGCGATGGCGTAGGCCGCGCAGCCCTCGGCCGTGAGCTCGAACGGCAGCTTTCTGCGCGGCACGCCGGGCGCGCCTACGTCGAAGATCTCCGTGGTCACCGGCCCTGGGCACAGCGCTGTCACCGTGACGCCGGTTCCCTCGAGCTCCACGGCCAGGCTCTCCGAGAGCGAAAGTACGAACGCCTTGGTCGCTCCATACACCGCATGTCCCGGGGTCGGTTGGAACGCGGCGAGCGACGCGACGTTGAGCACGCGCCCTCCGCCGCGGGCCACCAGGTCGGGGACGATCGCCGCGCAGAGCGCGACGACGCTCTCGCAGTTGAGTCGCACCAGCATCGCCAGCGCCGCCGGGTCGCCCTCCAGAAAGGGTCCGAGCCGCGTCGTTCCCGCGTTGTTGACCAGCCAGGCCGCGCCGCCCAGCTCGCGCGCCCGATCCCGCACGCGGAGGGCTGCGCCCTCGGTGGTGACGTCGAGCTCGAGCGGGTGAATGGGCGCGTGCCCGGCGGCGCCCGCCTGCGCGGAGAGCTCCTCCAGCCGGTGCGCCCGCCGGCCGATGGCGAGCACCGGCTGCCCGCGCGCCGAGAGCTGCCGTGCGATCTCCGCGCCGATGCCGGACGAGGCGCCTGTGACGATGGCGAGGCCCGAGGTCATGATCATGGACGCTATCCTTTACGCCGCGCCGCCCTTGATCGCGAGCGGGCTGTTGGCCCTGGCGTACGGGCGCGCCACGGCCGTTACCGCCGGACTGCTCGCCGCACCGCGCCACGACGATCAGAACGCCATGGGTGCGTCATCCAGCACGGGCGGCCCCCCGACGCCGCGCGAGAGGTCGATTTCGTGGCGTTCTTGTCACAGTGGCTCATGCCGCCCACCGCGGCGCGGTCGATCGCCCGCGCGGTTCGCCGGCCGTCCCACACGCAGGGGACGTCGGAGCATCGGGTGGTAGAGGACCGTCCCCTACATCAGGAGCGGGCGTTTTGCCGCCTTCTTCTTGCAGAACGCTGCGCGCAGCGGCTAGCCTGTGAAGCGTGCTTTCGACTTCGGGTGCTGAGGACCCGCGGGCAGCGCAGCGGACCCGCGAGCGAGTCATGCGCATTCGATGCGTCGAGCTGGCCACGGCCGCCCTGTGTGCGCTGTTGCCGTTGCCCGTGCATGCGCAGGTGGAGAAGCCGACGCCGCAGCCGGTCGTCGTTTCGGCGCCCGCTCTTGAGGAGCTGCCGGAGGTCGAGGGCACCGGGCTCTGCGCCGCGTCGGTCATCCCGAGCGGGCCGCAAGAGACGCCGGCAAACCTCTTTATGAACGACTTCATAGGAGGAACCAATAAACTCATCGACGATCACAAGGAAGATCGCCTCGAGTACACCATTCGAACGCTCCTTGATCTGAGCAACAACAACGCCGCCGACGAGGACCCCGGCGACGAGGACGCCCCGCGGAGTTTCGGCGACTTCAGGCCGATGTCGCCGGATTGCGGGATCGGCGGCTGCAGCTTCCCGTGGGACGATCGCCCTGACCGTACGAAAATCGTCTATGGCTCCCGTATTCGCGGGTTTCTGGCCGTCACGGAGGAGCTCGTCCGCAAGCCGGTCCATTTCGGCCTGTACGCCGACGATGCCGTGAGCCTCGCGTTTTACGATGCCGTCACGAGCGAGAAGGTGGTCCTTCTCCAGCCGGCGGAGCTCGGCCTGCCGGTCTGGCGCCTCACGAACACCGTCACCTTCGACAAGCCAGGCCTGTACCCGCTCGAGATCAACTACGCGGAGATCGCCGAGCACGCGGCGCTCGAGATGTCCTATCTCGTCGGGGAGTTCGATGACTTCCACCGCGCTGCTGAAGTGGATCCCGTGAAGCTGAACGAGAACGGCTTCACCGTCTTCCGGCCGGCGCAGTTCTTCCAGACGCTGGCCGGCTCGCCGTCGTTCCCGGATCTGGACCAGTGCCAGCAGTGCGAGCGCAGGTTCGTCGGCCTGCCCAACAACAACGGCTGTCCTGGGAGCTACTACTGCAACGAGGCCGCCCTCTGCGCCCCGTGCGACACGGCGCTCCACTGCGGCGAGTCGTGCTCGCGCTGCCTGAACGACACGCCGTTCTGCATCGATCTCAACGGCAGCCGCGCGTGCGCCGAGTGCCGCACCAGCGAGGACTGCCGCGACGGCTTCGTCTGCGACCCCGAGTCGCACGAATGCAAGGAGGAGTACGAGTGCAACATCGACCCGGACTGCCCGCGGGGCGAGATCTGCGTCGAGCACTCCTGCGTCCCGTGCGACACGGCCGATCGGTGCGCCGGCAACTCCTGCAACTGCTGTCCGAACGGCATCAGCGGCGCCCAGATGAACTGCGCCGCGGTCGAGCCGGGCGGCGTCGCGATGTGCGTCGAGTGCCTCGTCGACGACGAGTGCCCCGACGGCAAGAAGTGCCACACCCCGACGGGCCACTGCGTCGACGAGATTCCGAGCAACGCGCAGCCGAACTGCTGCGGTGAGGGCTGCGTCGACTGCATGCACCCCGAGGACCCGAACGACCCGCAGTCGCCCCCGGTGCCGTTCTGCCTCCCCGGGCCCGTCGGGACGGCGTGCGCCGCGTGCCGCAACGACATGGATTGCGCCGACGGCCAGTACTGCCTGAGCGGCGAGTGCAAGGAGTGCGTCAAGGATCGGCGCTGCGGGCCGCGCTGCGAGAGCTGCGGCGGCGACACGCCGTTCTGCTTCGGACAGTTCTCCGAGGTCGCGGTCTGCGTGCGCTGCACGTCGGACGAGCAGTGCGCCGGCACGACCTGCAACCGCGAGACCCACGAGTGCGACCCGGGGTGCATGGCGACCTGCGCCGAGGACACGCCGCACTGCGACGGCGAAAAGTGCGTCGAGTGCTACGCCGACACGCAGTGTCCGTGCGGCAACACCTGCGACCTCGCGACGAACACCTGCGACGTCTCCTGCAAGTCGAACCTGGACTGCCTCGGCAACGAGCACTGCCGCTGGACCGACGAGGCGGACGCCAAGGAGTGCGCGCTCGGCCCGATGCCCGACAACGTCGCGTGCGGCGGCACCCTCGCCGAGATCTGCAGCGTATCGGTCGTCGGCCAGAAGGGCGCCGATCCGCGGGCCGCCGGGCTCGTCGCCCTCGCAGCGCTGGCGCTGCTCGAGCGAAAGCGCCGCCGGCGCAGCGGAGGTGCCTCGTGAGAACGCGTCCGCTGCTCGCCCCGCTCCTCGCGCTGTCGGCGCTCCTCGCCGGGGGCCCCGCGCTCGCCGAGGAGGGGCGCTTCGATGCCCAGGTCTTCCGCCCGGCTGCGGCCCCGCGCGATCTCGTGATGGTCCAGAAGTCCGAGGTCATCGGGAACCTCTCGCCGACCGTCGGCCTCTACAGCGACATCGCGGCCGACCCGCTCGTGCTGCTCGTCGCGGGCGACGACACGAGGCAGGCCGTCGACGCCATCTCGGGGCGGCTCGAGCTCGCCTTGCTCGCGGGCATCGGCTTCTTCGACGTGTTCGACGTCACGATGACCATGCCGCTCGTCCTCTTCCAGGAGGGCGGCAACCTCCGCCGCTTCGGCACCGAGGGGTCGGTCAAGAGCTCCTCGGTCGGCGATCTCCGCCTGTCCACGAAGATCTCGCTCCCGTACCTGAACCGGAAGGAGCAGGTCAAGGAGGGGTTCGGGATGGCCATCGCGGGCAACCTCAACTTCCCCACGGGCGACCAGAACGCGTTCACCAGCGACGGCGCGCTGAGCGGCGGCGCGACGCTCATCGGCGACTACCGGTTCAACTTCGGGCTGCTCCTCGCCGCGAACGCTGGCATCTGGCTGCGGCCCGACAACCAGTTCGCGGGCGTGCGCGTCGGCGACATGGCGCAGTTCGGCGTGGCGGCCGAGCAGTACGTCGTTCAGAGCTGGGGCCTGTCGGTCATCGGCGAGGTGTACGGCTACCCCTCGCTCACGAGCTACCCCGACGACCCGGGGCAGATCCCCGCGGAGGCGCTCCTCGGGCTGCGCTGGCAGACCAAGCACGGCATCACGATCACCTTCGGCGGGAGCTTCGGCGCGGCGTGCGGCTTCGGCGCGCCCTCCATCCGCTTCTTCAACGTCATCACGTGGCAGCCGAAGACGTCCCAGGAGCAGGAGGAGATCAACCGCCTGCAGCAGCGCGACAACGACGATCCGGATCGCGACGGCCTCATCGGCGCCGCGGACCGCTGCCCCGACGTGCCCGGGAGCCCCGAGAATTTCGGCTGTCCGGACCTGGACACCGACGGCGACGGCATCTTCGATCGCGACGACAAGTGCCCCGACAAGCCCGCCGGTCCGCACGGGAAGGACGGCTGTCCGCTCGCCTTCATCCGGGGCGACGAGATCGTGATCACCGAGCAGGTCCACTTCGCGACCGACAAGGACATCATCCTCGAGGACTCGAACTCGACCCTCGAAGCGGTCGCGCAGGTGCTGATCGACAACCCCGACATCCGCGAGGTGCGGATCGAGGGCCACACCGACGTGCGCGCGACCGACCTGTACAACATGGCCCTGTCCCAGCGCCGCGTGGCGAGCGTCATGGCGTACCTGATCGCGAAGGGCGTCGATCCCTCGCGGCTCCAGGCGGTCGGCTACGGGCACACGCAGCCGATCTACGACGACACCGGCTGCCAGGGGCACGACGATCAGCTGTCGCCCGATTGCCAGTTCATGACGTCGAAGAACCGGCGCGTCGTCTTCCGCATCCTGCGCTACGGCGCCGCGGGGGCGAAGCCGCTCACCGGCGCGCCCGAGGGGGGCGAGCAGCTCCTGCCGTCCGGCGGGGTGCTGCCGCAGAAGACCCAGGGCACGCTGCCGAACCAGGGCACGCTGCCAGGGCAGGGGGTCCTCAAGTCGAACGTGCTGCCGAGCGGCGGATCCGCTCTTCCGCCTGCAGGCGGGGCGCCCGGCGGTGCGGCGCCGCTGCCGAACCGCGGCAACGCGGGCGGTCTTCCGAGCAATACGGGCGTGCTGCCGCGATCCGGTACCCCTGCGCCGGCACCCGCGCCCGCGCCGTCCTCGTCGAGCCAGCCGCCTGCTCCTGGAGGCGGGGGGAGTCGCTAGGAGGCGTCGATCCTCGGGCCTACGGAGATTGATGGAAGGGGGCTCGATGGCGGTCGAGCGCGCATGCGAGAAGAGCAGGCGTAGCTCGATCCCGAGCGCCTCGGGGAGGAGAGGGGAGCTGGACGTCAGGTAGGAGGCCGCGCGCGGCGCTGACGTCTTCTGGTGCGCTTACTTCTTCGGCGCGGGCTTCACGGGCGCCGATGACGTGGCGGGCTTGGCCGACGACGGCGGGGCGGGCGTCGGCAGCGCGGCAGAGGAGGCAGGCTTGGCCGATGACGGCGGGGTGGACGACAGGGGCTTCGCCCCCGGCTTGCCGGGCTTGGCCGAGGTCGCAGGCGCGGGCGCGTCATCGTACGGCTCGTCGGATGCAGCAGGAGGAGCAGCAGGCTGCTCTGCCGGCGGCGCCTCCGGCTCGGCAGGCGCGGCCGAGTCGGCGGGCGGCGTCGCCGGGTGCAACGTCAACGGCTTCGCCTCTCCCTCGGTGCGGCGGACCCAGATCACCGCCGTCCCGCTCGCGACGCTGGCATAGCGGCCGTCCTCGGTGCGGATCTCCTCGTTGACCGCCTCGATGACCGCGTCGCCGCCGACGCCGCACGCGGCCTTGCGGAGCGACTCGAGGCGCTCCGCCTCCGTGCGGGCCGTCGGATCGCTCGCGATCGGCTGAAGGCGATGGTATTCGCGATCGGGCAGCTGGCCCGCCGGCACGACGTGCATGTCGCTGCAGAACTCGCCGGAAGGCGTGCGTTTGTCTCGGAAAGCGGTGCTGCAACCGGCGATGAGCGCGGCACCCAGGGCCGCCGAGAGGAGGAGGCGCTGCATGCTGCCTTCTTACCAGCGATGCGACGCGCGATGCAAACCCCGTGCATCATGGACGCAGCCGACGTGCGCCGGGGACGCCAGCCGACCCGGCGGCACGCCGCCTTTCGCAGGTTGCTCGGGGGGTGCATCCGCGCCTGACGCCGTGCGCGTCACCGGGCCGCCACGCCACGTCGCCGCCGCCGCCATCGCCCCATCCAAGGTTCCGATCTCGTGAACGCCTGGCTATGCTTCGCGGCGCGATGCGCCAGCTCGAGCGATCCGCTCCTCTCGGCTTCCTCACCTTCCTCGGCGCGGCGCTCGCCGCCGCGTGCGGCGCCCCTCAGGCGGCGACGCACGCCGCTCCGGACAGCGCCGCCCGTGCCGAGGAGAGCGCCTCGAGCGCCGCAGCGTGCCTCGCAGCCGCCAGCGCGCCGCGGCAGGCCCGCCCCGGCGAGCCGCCGCGGATCGGCGTGAAGCACATCCTCGTCCGCTATGCCGGCGCCGATCGCGCCGAGGGCACGACGCGCACACGCGAGGAGGCGTGCCTGCGCGCGATGGAGGCGCGCGACAGGATCCGTGGGGGCGCCGACTTCGGCGAGGTGGTGGCGCAGTACAGCGACGAGGCCGGCGCAGCGTCGCGCGGCGGCTCGCTCGGCACCGTGGAGCGCGCCGACGTCCTGCCGCCGTTCGCCGACGCGGCGTTCGAGCTCGACATCCAGCAGCTCAGCGACGTCGTGGAGACCCGCTATGGCTTCCACGTGATCTTCAGGACGGAATAGCCCTCCTGCCGAGAGCGAGCCTCCCGCCGGAGACCTCGCTGCCTGCCCGCGCGAGGCCTCGCCTCGCGGGCCACGCCTCGCCACGGCGCCTCGCGAGACGGCGCCTCGCGAGCCACGCCTCGCGGGCCGAGCGCGCAAGGGTTGCGTTCCCGGCGGAGGCGCAGCATGAAGCACCCATGCGCGCTCACAAGCTCCTCGCCGCCTTCGCCGTGATGATCGCCTCGCCAGCGCTGCTGATCGCGGCGTGCAAGTCCAGCGACGAGCCGGAGGAGGTCACCCCGGCGCCAGGCGCCGTCACGGCGCCGACCGCGACGGCGCCGCCGCCCGCAGCGACCGGGACCGCGCCGGCCGCGACGCCGACCCCGGCCGCGCCTCCAGCGACCACGACGGCCGCCCCGACCCCTGCCGCCCCGGCGGCCCCGAAGCCTGACGCGGGCGCGCCGAAGGACGCGGGCGCGCCGACGGACGGCGGCACCGCCACCACGGCCGACGCGGGGGCGCTCTCGGCCAAGCTCGCGGCGTGCGCCGCGAAGTGCCAGTCGATCCTCCAGACCTGCCTCACGCCGAAGTTCCCCGCGGACGGCGGCCTGCCCGCGCTCGCCGATCCGGCGGCGTGCCAGAGCTCGTTCGACTCCTGCCGCACCGCCTGCGCGCCGTAGCTCCCGCCCCGCCTCGACGAGGCCGGCTCCAGCGCCGCCGCCGGCCTACTTCTTCTGGGCGGCGCCAGCTGACGCGCTCGGCAGCGTCATCCGGAAGAGCGCCCCGCCGGCCGCGCCGGTGGTCACCGTGATGTCGCCGCTCATCGCCTCGACGAGGTGCTTCGCGATGGACAGGCCGAGCCCGGTGCCGCCCGACGCGCGAGAGCGGCCCGGATCCACCCGGTAGAACCGATCGAAGACGCGGGCCTGGTGCACCGGGGGGATGCCCGGACCGTCGTCCTCGACCTCCAGGACGACGCGCCCGTTCGCGGCCCGCGCGCGCACCACCACGTGCGAGCCGTTCGGCGTGTGGTGGATCGCGTTGTCGACGAGGTTGGTCAAGATCTGGTCGAGCGCGCGCGGATCCGCCGCGACGAGCGTGCCGGGCGCCACGTCGATCTTCACGTCGGTGTCCCTCTCCATGGCGCGCCCGCGCAGGAGCGCCACCGCCGCCTCCGCCTGCACCGAGAGGTCGAGGGTGCCCGGCGAGAGCGGCCGCTCGCCGCCCTCGATGCGCGACAGGTCGAGCAGATCGTCCACCAGCCGGTGCAGCCGGGTCGCGTTCCGCTCGATCACCTCGACGAAATCGCGCGCGGCCTCCGGGTCGTCGAGCGCGCCGCCGAGCAGCGTCTCGCTGCTCGCGCGGATCGACGCGACCGGCGTGCGGAGCTCGTGCGACGCGTTGGCGATGAAGTTGCGCTGCAGGCCCTCGATGCGCCGCAGCTCCGTCACGTCGAAGAAGACGGCGACGACCCCCGCCGCCCCGCGGCTCTGCGCCGGCAGCGCGAGCGGCGCGGCGTTCACGAGCAGGATCCTGCGCCCAGGGGGCCCGGCCGCGCCTGGCGCCGCGGGCGCGATCTCGATCTCGCGCGTCGCCGCCGCGCGCGCGAGCGCGACCTCCTCAAGGAGCTCGTGCAGGCTCGACGAGCGCAGCACCTCGAGCGGCGGGCGGCCGACCGGGTCCCTGCGGATGCCGAGCAGCTGCGAGAGCGCCGGGTTGACCAGCGTGATGTCGCCCTTCTCGTCCGTGACGAGCACGCCCTCGCGCATCGACTCGAGCACCGCGCCGAAGCGCTCGCCCTCGCCCCCGAGCTCGCGCCGCGACAGCTCCAGGCTCTCGGCGAGGTCGTCGAGCGCGCCGCCGAGCGTGGCGATCTCGTCGCGCCCCTGCATGCGCGCGCGCCGGCCCAGGTCGGCCCGCATCTCCCGCGCGACGCCCGTCAGGTAGACGAGCCGCCCGGAGAGGGCGCGCGCCCCCGCGAGCGCCGCGGCGACGGCGAGCGCCAGGGCCAGGATCGTGCCCTCCACCACGCGCGTGCGGGCGGCGGACAGGCTGCGATCGATCGCGACCGGCTCGAACGCGACCCGCACCACCCACGGCCCGTCCGGGCGATCGAGCCGCTGCGCGGCGTAGAGCATCCGCATCTGCGTCGTCTTGCTCACGCGCTCGCTGCGCCCCGTGCCCAGGTGCCGCGCCTCGGCGACCTCGTCGCGCGTCGCGTGCGTCTCGAGCTGGCCGAGCCCCTCCGGCGCGACCGACGAGTCGCCCCGCACCGCGCCTCGCGGATCGATCAACGTGACGCGCGCTCCGGCGACCTTCGACAGCGCCGCCGCGAGGGCGGGCGCCTCGGCCGCGAGATCGCCTGATCTCGCGGCGACCTCGGTGACGAGCGCCGTCCGCGTCGTCAGGTTGGCCTCCGTGTGCGCCGAGAGCTCTGCTCCGAGCGTCTTCAGGACATAGCCGTCGAACACCAACGCCGCGAGGATCGCGATCCCCACCGCGAACGCGATGAGCTTGCTTCTTATACCCATGTCACCCGCGCGCCGGACCCACGCCGCGCGCGACGTGGGCGAAGATCCTTAGGTTACCTGCTTTTGTCCGTTCCATGACGACTCGTTGACGTGATGCGGGGAGACGGGTAAACGCCCGGCCCCATGGGATTAACCCGTGACGCCGTCTTCTTCGACGCGCTGGCCAACCACGCACGGCAGAGCGTCGCAGCGAGCGAGCTCCTCCTGGAGATGCTCGACAGGCTCGACGAAGCCCCGGCCCTGGTGCAGCGGATCTCCGACCTCGAGGACGAGGCCGACAAGATCACCCACGAGTGTCTGGCCGCCCTCCACCAGACGTGGATCACGCCGCTCGATCGCGAGGAGATCCACGCGCTCATCACCCGCCTCGACGACGTGCTCGACTGCATCGAGGCGGCGAGCGTGAGGCTCGTGCTCTTCGAGATCACGAGCGCCCTGCCGGACGCGCGGCTGCTCGCGCAGGATGTCGTCGACGCGTGCACCGTCATGAGCTCCGCCATCCAGTCCCTCAGGGATCTGAAGAAACAGCCGACCCTCCTCGAGCTCTGCGTCGAGATCAACAAGATCGAGAACGCAGCGGATAGGCACTACCGCAACGGGTTGGCGGCGCTCTTCAAGAAGGGGAACGACCCGCTCTTCGTGATGAAGTGGCGCGACATCTATGACCTCTTGGAGCACGCGACCGACCGCTGCGAGGACGTCGCGAACATCATCGAGGGCATCGTGCTCGAGCACGCATGACGACCTACATCCTCGCCATCCTCATCATCGCGCTGGTGTTTGATTACATCAACGGCTTTCACGACGCCGCGAACTCGATCGCCACGGTCGTCTCGACGCGCGTCCTGTCGCCGCGCACCGCGGTGCTCTGGGCAGCCGCCTTCAACTTCATCGCGTTCGCGCTGTTCGAGCCCACGGTGGCGCGGAACATCGCGAAGGGCGTCGAGCCGGGGTTCATCACGCCGAACGTCATCCTCGGCGGCCTGCTCGGCGCGATCATCTGGAACCTGCTCACGTGGTGGTGGGGGCTGCCGTCGTCGTCGTCGCACGCGCTCATGGGCGCGTTCGCCGGGGCGGCGGTGAAGAGCGCGGGGCGGCTGTCGGTGCTCGACGCGACGGTCTTCGGCAAAACCGCGGCGTTCATCCTCGTCTCGCCCTTGCTCGGCGCTGTCATCGGGTTCTCGCTCATGCACGCCATCCGGCGGCTCGCGCGGGGCTGGACCGCCGGCAAAGTGAGCTCCCGGTTCCGGCGGCTACAGCTGCTCTCCGCCGCCGCTTACTCGCTCGGGCACGGCGGCAACGACGCCCAGAAGACGATGGGCATCATCACGGCGCTCCTCATCTCCGCGGGCCTCCAGGAGGGCGGCAAGGACCCGAAGCCGATGCTCTGGGTCGTGCTCGTCTGCCACGCGGCCATGGGCCTCGGCACGCTCTCCGGCGGCTGGCGCATCGTGAAGACCATGGGGATGAAGATCACGAAGCTGAAGCCGGTGGGCGGCTTCGCGGCCGAGACGGCCGGCGCGGCGACGCTGTTCAGCGCCACCGCGCTCGGCATCCCCGTGAGCACGACCCACACGATCACGGGCGCGATCGTCGGGGTCGGCGCCACGAGCGGGCGCATCTCCGCGGTCCGCTGGGGCGTCGCCGGGCGCATCGTCTGGGCCTGGATCTTCACGATCCCCGCCTCGGCCGCCCTCGCCGCGGTCGCCTACACCGTCGCGAACGTCATCAGCGGCCAGCCCTGACCGCGCAGGCGAGCGCGGCGCCGCGCGGCGTGACGCCACGCAGGCGAGCCGGCGCCTCGCTCGCGCTCCAGACGGCGGCGCTCGCGGCGCGCCCCGGGACTTACGAAGCGCGCCGCGGATCTCCATAGCGCGACCATGCGGGCGCTCGTGATGGGGGCGACGGGGGCGCCGGGAGGGGCGGTCGCGCGGGCGCTGCTCGCCCGCGGGCACCGCGTCCGCGCGTTCTCCGCCAGGCCTGGCGATCCGACAGCGGCGCGGCTCATCGAGCTCGGCGTCGAGATCGTTCAGGGCAGCGCAGACGAGCCCCGCTCGATCGCGCGCGCGGCGGCCGGCGTCGACGCGGTCTTCGCCATGGGCTCGCCGCTCGAGGGCGGGCTCGCGGCCGCCGAGGCGGAGCTGCGGCTCGGCCTCGCCGCCGCCGAGGCCGCGAGGGCGGCGGGCGGCGCGCACCTCGTCTACACGTCGGTCGCGAGCGCCGACCGGGGCACGGGCGTCCCCCACTTCGAGGGCAAGGCGACCGTCGAGCGGTACATCACGGCGCTCGGCGTGCCCTGCACGATCCTCGCCCCGGTCTGCCTGATGGAGAGCCTGCTCGCGCCCGCGGCGCTCCTCGGCCTCCGGCGCGGCGTGTACGCGGCCCCGCTCCCGGCGGGCTGCCCGCTGCAGCAGATCGCGGCGGACGATGTGGGTCGGTTCGCGGCGCTCGTGCTCGAGCGCCGGGGCGATTTCCTCGGGCGCCGCATCGAGCTCGCGTCCGACGAGCTCACCGGCGCCGAGGCCGTCTCGGTGCTGTCCCGCGTGGCCGGCCGCGAGATCCGCTACGCCGAGGTGCCGCTCGCCGAGGTGCGCGCGCGCAGCGAGGACCTCACGGCCATGCTCCGCTGGCTCACGCGCGTCGGCCACGGCGTGGACCTCGGGGCGCTCCACGCCGCCTACCCGGAGGTCGGGTGGCGGCGGTTCGAGGACTGGGCGCGCGAGCACCTCGCCGGCGCGCTGACCCGAGCGGTCGCGTGAAGCTGCGAGGGCGTCGCGTCGGTCCGGCGCGTGGTCCACCCGGCCCGCGCGGGGCTCACCCGGCCCGCGCGGGCGCGGAGCTCATCCGACGTGCGACGGAGCGCGGCTCGGTCGGGCCGCCCCGAGGCTGATGAAGTGGTCGAGGATCCAGGTCTTGAAGCGGTTCAGGTCGAGCCGGTCGAGCAGCGGCAGGAACGCCCGCTCCACCCCGTCCTCGCGACGTATGGAGGCGAAGTCGAGCACGCCGACGTCGTTCGCGGCGAGCACGTACGGCATCACCTCGGTGCGCCCCTCGTCGAAGGCCGCGAGCAGCAGCGACCCCTTGAGGAAGGCGGCCGAGACGTCGAGGAAGGCGGGGCGGATGCCGCGGATGTACCGGCTGAACGGCTCCGCGATCACGCGTTTGTCCGGCGAGTCGCGGAGGCCCGCGCCCTCGAGCTGCATCTTCAGGTAGTCGCTCGCCGACACGCCGGGGTGCTCCTTGCGGCGGCGCTCGGCCTCGTAGCCCTCGGCGACGATCACGAGCGCGTAGTCGGCGCGCTTGAGGCCGTCGGCGAGCTCGCTCAGCACGTCCTGGGGGAAGCGGAAGAAGGGGAGCACGATGAGGTGCGCCCGGGCAGCCACCGCGCAGTGCAGCGCGTGCCGCCCGCTGCGGTTGCCCATCATCTCGAGGATGTAGATGCGCTTGTGCGTGTAGGCGTCCTCGTAGAGCCCGCGCGCGATGGTCGCGCCCGTCTCCACGCCGGACAGGAAGCCGATCGCGCGATCGCCCTCCAGATCGTTGTCGATGGAGACGTTCACGAAGCCGGCCTGCGGGCGCACCTCGAACTCGTCGAGCCACGCCTTGATGCCCTCGAACGTGCCGTTGCCGCCGACGCAGATGAGGTGCGTGAACCCCTGCGCCTTGAAGGTCGCGGCGGCCTGCTTGCGCTTCTCGCGATCGAGGAAGCCGGAGTAGCGCTCGCTGCGGAAATCGCTGCCCGCGTCGAGCACGCGCCGCCCCATCGAGCGCGCGGGGATGCCCTGCGCGAGCAGGTCGTAGCGCTGGCGGCGGCTCATGATGAGGCGCTCGAACTGGGGCTGGGCGCGCGCGTCCGCGGTCAGGGAGCGGAAGCCCTCGGTCGCGGCCCACACCTCGTAACCTCGCCGCGCCGCCTCTTCCGTCAGCGCGACGGCGACCGAGGAGTAGCCAGGGGCGTTGCCGCCGTCGAAGACGAGCAGCAGGCGCTTGTCCGATGCCGGGAGGGTGTCGGGACGTCCGAACTCGACGATGCTGGTCATGGCGCCGGCCTTCTACCACGCGACGACGAGGTTGGCTGAGCGATTGTCACGCGATCGAACTCGTTGTTTGACGACGCCGGGCGTTGGACGACAGCGCCGCGCGGCGTCGAGCGAGCGCGCCGCGCCGCGTGGCGCTCCGCGCGTGCGCCGTTCACCCCGTGTTGCGCATGCCGGCGGCGATGCCGTTCAGCGTGAGCAGGAGCGAGCGATCGCGCCCCGAGTCCCCGCCGCGGCTCGCCCGCAGGAGCTCGACTTGCAGGAATGAAAGGGGGTCGACGTAAGGATTGCGCAGCGAGATGGATCGCTGGAGCGTCGGGTTGCCCTCGAGCAGCCGCCGGTTGCCCGTGAGCCGCTTGAGCCACGACCGCGTCCGCTTGTATTCCGCGATGATCCTCGGCGCGACCGCCTTGCGCGCGGCGGCCGGCGCGAGCTCCGCGTAGCCCGCGAAGATCGTCATGTCGGCCTTCGCGAGCACCATCTCGACGTTGTCGATGACCGCCCGGAAGAACGGCCACGACGCCATCATCTCCTTCAGCAGCTCCGCGCCCTCGGGGCGCTGCCCCATCGCCTCCAGGCCGCTGCCGACGCCGTACCACCCCGGGAGGATGGCCCGGTTCTGCGTCCACGCGAAGACCCACGGGATCGCGCGCAGCGACTCCAGGCCGCCCGCGCGCCGCTTGCTCGGGCGCGAGCCGAGCGGCAGGCGCGCGATCTCGTCGATCGGGGTCACGGCCGTGAAGAACTCCACGAACTTGGGCTCCTCCCAGACGAGCCCGCGGTAGGCGCGCCGGCCCGTCTCGGCGAGCTCGTCGAACGCCGCGGCGTAGCGCAGCTCGGACGCCGTGGGCGGCCGCGGCTGCGCGCCCAGCGTGTGCAGGAGGACGCCGCTCAGCATGATCTCCAGCGTGCGCATCGCGAGCTCGGGGCGGGCGTACTTGTGGTCGAGCGCCTCTCCCTGCTCGGTCGCCTTGTAGCGGCCGCCGACGCTGCCGGCCGGCAGGGCGAGCAGCGCCTGGTGGGCCGGTCCGCCGCCGCGCGCCACCGACTCGCCGCGGCCGTGGAAGACGCGGAGCGGCAGCTCCGCCTCCGCGGCGATCTTCGGCAGCGTCTCCTGCACGCGCCGCAGCGCCGCGCTCGCCGCGAGCAGGCCGACCTCCTTGCCCGAGTCGCTGTAGCCGATCATCACCTCCTGCACGCCGCGCGCGAGGACGTGCGGCCGGTACTCCGGGTGCGCGAGCAGCGCCCGCAGGATCCTCGCGCTGTCGTTCAACGCGGCGAGCGACTCGAACAGCGGGACGACGTCGATCCGCGCGCACGAGCGCGCCTCGTCCCACAGCCCGGCGGCCTTCGCGGACGCGAGGGCGGCGAGGACGTCGTCCTCGCTGTGGGTCATCGACAGCACGAGCGTGCGGCAGGACGACTCGCCGCCGTCGCGCTGCGCCGCGGCGATGCGCTGCAGCGCCTCGAACACGCGGCGCGCCTCGGGCGTCATCTGCGCCGGCTCGACGCGGCCCTCCGCGATGCTGGCCGCCGCGGCGCGCGCGTCCTCGGCCGGCGCGCGCATCTCGAGCTCCGCGAGCGCGAACCCGAGCGCGTGCACCTGCGTGAGCAGCGCCCGCGCGCGCCGCTCGCCCGAGCTCGCGCAGCGCGCTGCGCGCAGGCTGTCGGCGACGACCGTGAGGTCGCGCTCGAGCTCCGCGGGCTCGCGGTAGGGGGCCCCGACCGTCGGCTCCTCGGGCCGCACGAACGCGCGCCCCTCGCGCGCGGGGCCCTGCCCGGAGCGCGCGCGCGCCTCGGCGCGGCCGTGCTCCGCGTGCTCGAGCGTGGCGGTGAGTCGCGCCTCGATGAAGTGCAGCTTGCGGCGCCACGGCTCGCCCTCGGTGCGCGGGCCGAAGTGCGCGGCCACCTCGGGCATCGCGGCGGCGTCCTCCTCGATCGACGCGAGCAGCCAGGGCGGCGGCGTGACGTGCCGGACCGACTGCGACAGCGCGCCGCCGAGGTCGCGCACCGCCCGGATGAGCCGGCGCAGCCCGCGGATGCGGTAGGCGAACAGCGCGTCCTCGAGCACGGCGGGCACGACGAGCGGGTTGCCGTCCATGTCGGCGCCGACCCACGAGTGGATCCGGAGCGGCGCGATCTCCGCGTCGAGCGGCTCGCCGTAAGCGGCCTCGAACGCGCGCCCGATCACGGTGGGCAGATCGGGGATCAGATCCCAGAGGATCTCCTCGATGTACCAGGCGACGTTCTTCACCTCGTCGCCGACGGTGGGGCGATCGCGGCGCACCTCGTCGGTCTGCCAGAGCGCGGTGATCTCCTCGCGGATCTCGGCGAGCTTGCGCGCAGACTCGTCGGGCGTCAGCTGGCAGCGGTCGCGCTCCTCGAGGTTCTTCGCGATGCGGTAGAGCTTCTCGAGCACCGTGCGCCGCGCGGCCTCGGTCGGGTGCGCGGTGAGCGTGAGCGTCACGTCGAGCGTCCTGAGCGCGGCGCGCACGCGCTCCGCGGGCACGCCGGCCTTCTTGAGCGTGTGCATCGCGGCCTCGATCGAGCCGCGCTGCGGCCGCGCGCCGGGATCCGTCGCGTACGCGCGCGCGCGGCGGATGCGGTGGTGCTGCTCCGCGAGGTTCACGAGCCGGAAGTAGACGGTGAACGCGCGGATGACGGGCTCGAGGCGATCGTGGGGCAGCTCTGCGAGCAGCTTGCTGAGCTCCGCGGCCGCGTGCGCGCGGCCGTCGCTGGGGCCGCGGCGCCGACGGATGGCGAGCGTGCGAATGCGCTCCTCGATGGCGAAGAGCTCTTCTCCCTCCTGCTCGATCAACACTTCCCCGAGCAGGCGTCCAAGCAGGCGAACTTCTTTGCGAAGAGGTCGATCGACCTCACGACGGCGGGGCGGCATGGCGGCCAGCCTAGCGCGATGCGGCGTAAAACGGACCACCGAGTGTGGTCTGGGCGGATGGTCCGTGGCCTCGAGGGGGTGGGCCCCCCGGGGCGGGGGGGCGCTCCTCGGGGCCGGCCCGGGTGGGCCGGGGTGCGAGCACGGTCCGTGCATCATCCGTTCATCCGCGCCCTTTCGAAGCCTCGTCGAGCTCGTGTACCCTCGGCGGATGGCCGATGATGTGTTCGGGATCGTCGGCACGACCCAGGGGGCGTTCAAGGTAGAGCGGGTCGTCGCCGAAGGTGGGTTCGGCGTCGTCTATCGGGCGTACCACGAGGCTTTTCGAGCGCCGGTCGCGCTGAAGTGCCTCAAGGTTCCGGCGACGCTGCCCGAGCAGCTGCGCGTGCAGTTTCTTGAAAAATTTCGTGAGGAAGCGGAACTGCTGTTCCGCCTGTCGGCCGCGATCCCTGCCGTCGTCAGGCCGCTGCACCACGACGTGATCTCGGCCGCGACCGGCGCCTTCGTGCCGTTCATCGCGCTGGAGTGGCTCGAGGGCCGCACGCTCGCGAGCCACATCGCCTCCCGCGCGGCGATCGGAGCGCCGCAGCTCTCGCCGGCGGAGGTGATCCGGCTGCTCGCGCCCGTCGCGCGGGCGCTCGAGGCGGCGCACCACTTCCCCGGGCCGAGCGGCCCCACGTGCGTCGTGCACCGCGATCTCAAGCCGGCGAACATCTTCCTCGCCCAGATCCACGGCGCGGAGGTCGTCAAGATCCTCGACTTCGGGATCGCCCGCGCCCGCGACGCCGCGACGGTCATGGCCGGCCAGACCGCCACCACGTCGGGCGGCCTCTCGACGGCGTTCACGCCGGCCTACGGGGCGCCCGAGCAGTGGGCGCCGAAGCGCTTCGGCAAGACGGGCCCCTGGACCGACGTCTGGGGGCTCGCCGTGACGGTCGTCGAGGCGCTCGCCGGCCGCGAGATCATCGGCGGGGATCACGTGGCGATGATGGGCACGGTGCTCGACGAGAAGCGCCGCCCCACGCCGAGGAGCGAGGGCATCTTCGTGCCCGACGCGCTGGAGGCCGCCTTCCGGCGGGCGCTGGCGGTGGACCCGCGCGAGCGCTTCCGGGACATCGGGGCGTTCTGGGACGACGTCGAGCAGGCGCTCGGGCTGCCGCGGAGCGCTCCGCCGATCGCGGTGCCCAGCCGGAGCCACGCGCCGCCCGCCGCCCGCGCCCGCTCCTCGGTGCTGCCCGCGTCGCCCTCGTCGCCGGGGTCGACGCGGTCGCAGGATCTCCTCCAGAGCACCGGCCTCGCGGCGCCGGCGGCGTTCACGGAGGCGGCCCGGGAGCTCCACCTGCCGGAGCGCGGCGGCGGCCGCTTGCCGCCGCACAGCCTCCCCACCGAGCCGGTGGTGCCGCTCGCGCTCGACTGGTCTCCTCCCGCGCCCTCGCCCTTCGCGAGGCCGTCCTACTCGCCGTCGAGGATGCCGCCCCCGATGATGGAGCGCGCGCCCGCCCGGCCCAGCCCGAGCACCGCGGAGCTCATGGCGATGTTCGCGTTGCCGGTGCGGCTCGCCGGCGCGGGCGTCGTCATCACCCTCCTCGACCTCGCGGCCGCGTCGCTGCTCTTCGACGGCCAGCGCATCGGCGTGGGCCCGATCGGGCTCTTCCACGTCGCGGTGGGCCTCGTGGTCCTGGGCATCGGGGTCGCGGTGTTCCGGCTGTTCTCGTCGGACCGCTAGCGCAGCCCATGCCCGCGAAGCCGCAGGACCTGGGCGACACGCGGTGGGACGACGTCCGCGTCTTCCTCGCCGTCCACCGGCACGGGAGCTTGGGCCAGGCGGGCGCGCGCCTCGGTCTCGACACGTCCACCGTCAGCCGCCGCTTGACGGCGCTCGAGGCGTCGCTCGGAGCGCGCCTCTTCGACCGCACCCGCGACGGCCTTGTCCCCACGCGCGTCGCCGAGCTCGTCCTGCCCGCCGCCGAGGCGATGGAGGCCGCGCACCGGCGCCTCGCGCGCGACGCCTCGGGCGCCGAGGCCGACGCCGAGGGCGTCGTCCGCCTCAGCGTCGCGCCGGGCTTCGCCGACTCGTTCGTGACCCGGAGGCTCCCGCGCCTCCGCGCCCTCCACCCCAGGATCCGCATCGAGCTCGACGCGTCCGTCCGGGTGCTCGATCTCACCCGGCACGAGGCGGACCTCGCCCTCCGCTCGATCCGGCCGGAGGGCGCCGATCTCGTCGTGACGAAGCTCGCGTCGGCCCGCTGGATCGCCGCCGCCTCGGAGCAGCTCGTGAAGGACGCCGGGCCCGTGGCGGCGTGGGACGCCGTGCCGTGGATCGCCTGGGATCGCGACCTCACCAGCTTCCCGGCGGCGCGCTGGCTCGCGCGCCACGCCCCCGGGGCGGAGATCGCCCTGCGCACGAGCTTCTTCGTCTCGCAGCTCACCGCGGCGGAGATCGGGCTCGGCGCCCTGCTGGTCCCCGAGCCGTACCTGCAGGTGCACGCCCTCGTGCCGCTCCGGTTCGCGAGCGCGCTCGAGGCGAGCGCGGCGGAGTGGCCCACGGACGATCTCTGGCTCGTCGGCCACCGCGCCCTGCGCGACGTCCCCCGCGTCGCCGCTGTGTGGAGCTTCCTGATCGACGAGCTCAGGTCGCCGTGAGCTCTGTCGCCCCTAGCGCCCCTCGCGAGCGGCGGAGCTAGGGCTCCTCGCGCCGCACGCCCGTCGAACCGTAGCCGCCCGCGCCGCGCGCCGTCGGCGCGAGCGCGGGGACCAGGACCACGTCGGCGAGGGCGACCGGGCAGATCACGAGCTGGGCGATCCGATCGCCGCGGTGCACCGTGAACGGCGCCGCGCCCAGGTTGATCAGGACGACCTTGATCTCCCCGCGGTAGTCCGGATCGATCGTCCCGGGGCTGTTCAGCACGGTGACGCCGTGGTGCAGCGCGAGCCCCGAGCGCGGCCGCACCTGCCCCTCGTGGCCGTCGGGGAGGGCGACCGCGTAGCCCGTGGGCACGAGCTTCCGCTCCCCGGGCGCGAGCGTCACCGGCGCGTCGATGGCCGCGCAGAGATCGAGCCCGACGGCTCCCTCGGACTGGTAGGCGGGGGGAGGGACCTCGATCGGCCCCACGCGAAGGAAAGGCACCTGGATGCGCACGCGGCGGAGCCTAGCCGGTCACGGGCGCGGCAGCACCGCCTCGAGCGCCGAGCCCCGGAGCGCCTCGAGCGCCGAGTCCGACCACGCCCGCGCCCGATCCGAGAACCCGGCCTCCACCGCGCGCCGGAGCAGCTCGATCGCCCCCTCGAGGTTCCCGTCCTTAGCGCTCGCGCGTGCCGCGCCGTACGCGTCCTCGCCGAGGCCCACGCGGCGGAAGATCGCCTCGTAGAGCCGCGCCGACCAGTCGAACGCGCCGCGCTCGAACGCGATCTCCGCCATCCGCCGCGCGTCTTCCTCCGAGAGCTGCTCCACGATGTCCAGCGCCACGGCCGCGGCCCGCGCCACCTCGCCCTGCTCCACGAGCACCCGGATCAGCGGGCCCGCGACCTCCTTCCGGTCGTCGCCGGCCTCCCGGGCCGCCTCGAGCGCCTTCCGCGCCTGCTTCAGGTCCCCGAGCGCGAGGTGCACCGCGCCGACCAGCGCCGGGTCCGGCTCGCCGTGCTTGCGCGCCTGCGCGACCGCTTCCCCCGCGCGCTTCGCGTCGCCGAGGAGCAGGTGCGACCAGCCGATGAGCTCGTGCGCCTCCCGGAGCGCGCGCTTCGGCGGCGCCGGCGACTGCGCGAGCACCTCGGCGGCGAGCGCCATCGCCTCGCCCGTCCGCTCGTCCTCCAAGGCCCGGCGCGCCCGCTCGAGCAGCACGGTCGTCTCGGGCGGCATCGGCTCCTCCTGGAACTCCGCGCGCCGGCGGTTCACGGAGGGCGACGGCGCCGCCGGCTCGGCGCGGAACCGCTGAAGGCTCTGGAACGCGGACATGACGAGGATGAAGGAGAAGAAGAAGAACCCCGCCCTCAGGAAGAGGATGGCGAGGAGCACGGCGGCGACGCCCGAGATGGCCGCCGTCAGCCGGGCCCGCTTCGGGCCGAGCGCGTGCTCGAGGACGTGGCCGCCGTCGAACGGGAGCACGGGGATCAGGTTGAGGAGGCCCCACCACACGTTGACCGTGATGAGCATTTCCATCCCGCTCAGCAGCATGGCCGGGAGGGCGTAGAGCGCCGGGGTGTAGCTGAGCACCAGGTGCAGGAGCCCGGCGACGAGGAAGCCGGCGAAGGGGCCTGCCAGGCTGATCAGCACGTGCTGGAGCCGCCCGACGGGCAGGAGCGAGCGCCAGGTCGTGGTCCCGCCCATGAAATGCAGCGTGATCTCCGGCTCGATCCGGTGCCGCTTGATGGCGAGCGCGTGCCCGAACTCGTGCATCAGGACCGACAGGAAGACGACCAGGATCCAGACGAGGAACGTCTGGTACTGCTGCCTGGCCAGGATTCCGTACCCGAGCAGGGCGGCGGAGAGCCAGAACCCGAGCTGGACGTCGACCGAGACTCCAAACAGACGGAAGCTCATGCGCATGTAATAAGCCGTGCGGGCCGTTCGCTCAATGATTGCCGTGCGGACGCGGCCGGCCGTAGAGTGCGCCGCGATCTTCCGCGCAGCCGCGCGCGCGTGCCCATCGGGGCGCGCCGTGCCCCTCTCTGGCCGCGCGGAAGCGGCGTCGGGAGCGAGCATGGGCAGGGAGATCCGGGTCAGTAGTTGGGCGCTCGCCGGGGTTGCCGCGGCGGGCATCGCGTGTGGGGCCGCACCGGCGCCCGCGCCGTCCCCCGGGGCCGCGGCGGCGCCCGCGCCGCCGTCCGAGGCCTCCGCGCCGGCCGCCGCCCGTCCGCCCGCGGCCTCCGCGCCGGTCGAGGCCGCTGCCGCGCCAACGGCCGCACTGCCGCCCGAGTTCGAGGTCCCGCCCAACACGGCGGTCCTCCACGTCGGCGACTCGTTCGCGGTGGCGGGCTTCGCGCAGGCGCTCCGCCCGCGGATGCAGGAGCACCACGTGCGCTACGCGGTGAAGGCGGAGACGAGCTCGTACACGGTGACGTGGGCCTCGAGGATGGAGCTCCTTGTCGCGAACTACCAGCCGGACCTCGTGATCATCAGCCTCGGCGCCAACGAGGTGGAGAACGTCAACCCGCCGGCCCACGCCGGCGCGATCCGCCGCATCGTCAAGGCGATCGGCGGCCGCCCGTGCGTGTGGGTCTCGCCGCCGCTCTGGCGCAAGGACACCGGCATCATCGACGTGATCCGGACGAACTCGGCCCCGTGCCGCTTCTTCGACTCCGACGCGCTCGTGCCGGGCCCCCTCCCGCGCCAGAAGGACAAGATCCACCCGAACGAGGTGGGCGGCGCGCGCTGGGCCGAGGCCTTCTGGGGCTGGCTCACGGCGGAGCACCTTCCGGCCGGCGGGGAAGAAGGCGCAGCGGCGCCGCAGCGCAGCCCCTGGGCGCTCCGGCCGTCTCCGCCGGAGGAGCACCGCTCCCGCGCGGACGCCCCGGAGAGCGCGGCCCATCGGGGCGAGCAGGTGTCGGAGCGGCGGGCGGAGTGACTCCGCGCTGACCGGCCGGCGCCCTACGCCGGCGACGTCGCGACGCCCGCGCCGCGGTGGATCAGCCCGGGATCGTGGCCGAGCGCCCCTGCGATCGCCGCCCTCACGTCCCGCATCAACCGGTTGCGGCCCCCGGCGCCATAGGGTGCCGGATCGATCGGCGGCATGATCGTGACAACCACCCGGTGGTGCTCCTGGACCACGAAATTCTTCGCCCGGAGCACGTGCCGCGTGCCGTCGATCGCCACCGGGAGGATGGGCGTGTTGGTCTCGATCGCCATCCGGAACCCGCCGCTCTTGAACGGGAGGAGCGCGCCGGTCTTGCTCCGCGTCCCCTCCGGCGCGATCCAGACCCGGGTCCCGTCCTGCAGCATCGACGCGCCGACCTGCAGGCTCGCGCTGGCCTGGACGTGATTGCTCCGGTTGATCCGGATGAACCCGGCCGCCTTCATCGCCTGGCCGAAGATCGGCACGTTGAACAGCTCTTTCTTGGCGATCATCCGGAGCCGCCCGGGGATCG
The DNA here is from genome assembly GCF_028368935.1 of Sorangium aterium. NCBI lineage: Bacteria > Pseudomonadati > Myxococcota > Polyangiales > Polyangiaceae > Sorangium > Sorangium atrum. The sequence continues at coordinate 1,043,361 of NZ_JAQNDK010000003.1, forward strand.
CGCGGAACACCACCGGGATGTCGAAGAGGCTCTGGTGGTTCGACATCACAACGAACGGCCGCGCGCCCGAGGCGTTCTCGCGCCCGCGCACCACCAGATCCACGTCCGCGTCCTCGAGCACCTTGCGCGCCCACCAGTCCAGCCGCTCATCGCAGCGCTCGAGGGTCACACGCCCGATCATCGCGTCCACCACGGTCGGAAAGCAGATCCGGGCAGTGTCGAAGATTCCCATGAACGTCGTCTGAAGGCTCATCGCTCTCTTCCCGCTGATTCCGCTGAAAGGTGAGGGGATCGCGTGGCGCGCCGACGACCGAGCAGGCCCTGCCTTACGCGGCGGGCAAGCAGCCCCCGAGGGGCGCCGAGCTCATCCGGTGCTCATGCAGCGCTCATCCAGCACTCGTCCGTATGCGAACGCCGCAAAGTATACCACTCAACCCCCGGCTGTGGTGCCGGTCACGGTCACTACCACGCGGCGCCCGTGGGGAGAACTACGGTGCTCCCAGACATACAGGGCTTGCCAGGTCCCGAGCGCGAGGCGGCCGCCGGAGATCGGGATCACCTCGCTCGAGCGGGTGACGGCGCTCCTCAGGTGGCCCGGCATGTCGTCGGGGCCCTCGTCGTCGTGCTCGTAGTCGCGGCCCTCCGGGGCCAGGCGCGACATCCAGCGCTCCAGGTCGCGGAGGACGGCCGGATCCGCGTTTTCCTGGATGATGAGGCTCGCCGACGTGTGCTGCAGGAACACGGCGCAGAGCCCGACGTCGACGCCCGCGCCGGCGACGACGCGCGCGACCTCGCGCGTGATATCGACGAAACCCCGGCCGTTCGTGCGGATCTCGAGCGTGCGCTGGACGATGGTGGTCACCGCGCCATCTTAGCCGCCTTCAGCGCGCGCGCCCGGCACGACGTCGACGATGAGCCCCCAGCTCGTCCAGCGCTGGAACCACGCGCCCACGCGCTCGGCCAGCGCCGCGCCCGCCCCCTCTCCGGCGCCCTCTTCCTCGGTGCCGGCCGGCTCCCGAGCTCTGCTCGCCACCTCCTCACACGCCGGGACGAGCGGCACGCCCCGCCCGAGCGCCTCGAGGAGCGCGAACGCCTGAGGATCGAGCTCCTCGAAGCGGATCGTGAGGTCGGCGCCGCGGAACACGGCGAGGTGGACCGGGCGGGGCGCGGGCAGCGCGGGCGACAGGCCTTGCTTGAGCTCGCTCCGGAGGACGTGCGCCGGGTGGCCGAGCCGCACCAGCGCGAGCAGCGGGTGCAGGACGATCCTGGCGGTGGACCAGCCGTCCGCCGGCATGTCCGTCACCTTCGCCGGATCGAGCGGAGGGGGCGAGGCGCCGTCGAACAGATCGACGAGGGTGTGCTCGTACCGCGCCACGTCGCGCGCGAGATCCCGCAGGGCAGGGGGGAACCCGTCGTGGGCGCCCGCGAAACCGGCGACGTCTCGCCCGAGGTCGCGCAGCGTGAAGCTCGCGGGCGGGTGCGCCGCGAGGTAGGCCCGCGCGAACGCGTCGAAGCCGTCGTCGCCGAGGACGTGCGCCAGCGCGGGGTAGTCCTCGCGGAGCGCGTCCCTGTGCCGCAGCCAGAACTGCCGCCGGTAGATGTCGGCCTGCTCGGCGGGCGCGAGCCGCTCGCTCCCGGCGACGTGCTCGCGGCACAGGCCGGCGAGCACGGCGTCGTCCGCGAGCGGCGCGCCGGCCGTGAACATGCGGGTGAGCTGCCGCATCAGGGCGGCGAGGCCGGCCGGGGGCGCGGGGTCAGGCGGCGCGCGCACGCGCCACCTCCTCGCGGATCGCCCGCGCCTTCTCCGCCTCGGCGGCGAGGACCTCGAACGAGGGGATGTCGTCGTCCCACTCGATCAGCGTCGAGACGTCGCCGGCGCGGGCGACCGCGCGCCGGTAGAGCGCCCACACGGCGTCGACCACGTGATCGCTGTGGGTGTCGAGGATGTACGCGCCCTGGTGCGTGTGGCCGGCGAGGTGGAACTGCACGATCCGGTGGTGCGGCACGCCGTCGATGTAGGCCTCCGGATCGAAGCCGTGGTTGTACGAGGAGACGTAGACGTTGTTGACGTCGAGCAGGATGCCGCAGTCGGCCTCCTCCGCGACCGCCGAGAGGAACTCCCACTCGCTCATCCGGCTCGCCGTGAAGGTCAGGTAGCTCGACACGTTCTCGAGCGCGAGCCGGACCTCGAGGAAGTCCTGCACCACCCGCGCCCGCGCCGCGACGTGCCGCACGGCCTCGTCGGTGTACGGCAACGGGAGCAGATCGTGCAGGTTGATCCCGTGCGCGCCCGTCCAGCACAGGTGATCGCTCACCCAGGGCGAGCCCACCCTGGCCAGCAGCGCCTTCAGCCGGCGCAGGTAGTCGAAATCGAGCGGATCCGTGCTGCCGATCGACAGCGAGACGCCGTGCTGGACGAGGCGGTAGCTCGAGAGGAAGCGCTCGAGGTTGGCGATCGGCATGCCGCCGTCCACCATGAAGTTCTCGCTGATGATCTCGAACCAGTCGACCCGGGGCTGGTGCTCGAAGATGTGGCGGTAGTGCGGGATGCGCAGCCCGACGCCGACGCCGAGGTCGGGGAGTCCCAGCCGCATCCGTTCGAGGTTCACCATGGTTCACCGCGAGCCTGGATCAGGGGTGGAGGGATGCGCCGCGGCGCCTCACGGCCCAGCGGATCCGCACAGCTCGGCCCAAGGGCCCTGGCGGATCCGTGCAGATCGGCCCGACGGGTCCGGCGGATCCGCGTGGATCCGCCGGATTCCGCCGGGCCGGGCGCGCCGAACCTACGACGAGCAGTCGGCCGGCTTGCAGCCGCCCTTGCCCTTGCACTCGTTCTTGCCCGAGCACTCGTGGCCGGCGCCCTTGCAGCCGCCCTTGCCCTTGCACTCGTTCTTGCCGGCACAGCACTCCTTGGCGGCGGCCGCAGGCGCCTCGGTCGCCGCCGGCTCGGCCGCGGGGGCGGCGCCGCCCGTCTCAGGCGCGGGCGGAGGCGACGAGGCGCAGCCCGCGAGGCCCGCCACCATGCCCGACACCGCCGTCAACGCCAACGTCTTGCCCATGTCGATCGTCATCTGATCCTCCACGCTCGTCTTCGTCGCGATCACCGGGCCCACCGCGCGACTCGCCAGAATGGCGCGCCCGCACGCTGGAGCCCGTCGGGTCTCGCCGGCCTCTCGACCGCGCTGAGCCCATCGGCTACGCGTCACTACGCCCGACCGGTTCCACGGTTTCACTCCGGACGCGTTGATTCTTCATTCAACTCCCCGTAAGTGAGCGGGGTTGACCTCCACGCCCACGCGAGCCCCCCCTGCGTGCACGGCGTCCGGCGGCGTAGCCTCGGTGGCTGGGGCGCGCGGCCAGCGTGCAGCGTTCCATGCACGACGTAACTCGCTTCGGACGGGAGGCGCAAGACAAAGCGTCCAGCGCGGCGCGCCGGCGCCGTGGCGGGTCCTCGTCCACCCGCGTCGCGGGGCGCTCCCGGTGCTCGCGGCGCTCTCGCTGGGGGCGGCCGGCTGCGGGGGGGGCCCGAGTGGAGGGGCTCCACGTGGGGGGGCCGGCACGCCGGGCAGCGCGGCGGGTGATGCGGCCTCCGGGCGCGAGCTCCCTGTCGAGGCGATCGCCGCCGAGCTCGAGGCGCTGAGCGGCGCGATCCTCGAAGGGCGGGAAGCGACGTTCCGGGACATCCTGGCCGACGCGCTCGCGAAGGACGCGTACCTGTGCCAGCCGGCGCCGCGCCGCGTCTTTTCCGGAGCGCGCGGCGACGTGCCGGAGGGGGAGCGGCGGATCGCCGGGGTGATGCCGCACTACGGCCTCTTCTTCGGTCCGATGAGCTACCTCGTGCGGCGGCGCGGCGGCGCCTGGGAGGTCGGCGTGCGCATCGCGGTCGACCCGCCGGAGGGCGCGGGCTGGCTCGAGCTGCCCGACTGCGGGCTGGCCGCCCGGCTCGGGGGCGCCATCGCGTGCCGCGGTACGCCGTACGCGCGCTCGGGATCGACGGACGCTTGCCCGGGGTCCGGCGTGTTCACGGCGAGGGCGACGCCGGCCGCGATCCGCGCCCTGCTCGCGCGCTGGTCGGACGAGGCCGAGGGGTACTGGAACCGCGACGCGCGCGCCTTCGGGCTGCCGGTGCGCTACGACTTCGACTTCGTTCTCGCGGACGAGGCGCGCGCGCGGGCGCTCCGGGTCGATCTCGCGGTGCCGCTCTCGCCGACGTGCGGCAGGACGCCGTACTTCAGCGCGATGCGGGCCGGCTGGTCGCTGCCCGTGCTGGCCCACGAGGTGGGGCACGTGCTCGGGCTGCTCGACGAGTACGAGGCGCTCTCCGGGATCGTCCGCTGCTATCCGAAGACGCCGTTCCCGGGCGCCGAGATCAGCCGGATGGGGCTGTCGATGAAGGAGGAGACGCGGCTCCTGCCGATCCATCACTACCTCGTGCTCCGCCGCTTCTTCTGCCGCGAGCCCGCGTCCATCGACCCGTATGCCGGCGCGATCCGCTGACCTGATGCCAGCGCGATCCGCTGACCCGATGCCGGCGCGATCCGCTGACCTGATGCCGGCGCGATCCGCCGAGCGCCCCACGTGCCCCCGCGCCGGCCGCCGCCTCGCGGTAGCGGCGCTCGCCTACGTCAGCGCAGCGGCGCTCGCGTGGACGGGGCTCGCGGGCTGCCGCTCGGAGCGAGAGCGCGGCGGGGCGGACGCGGGGCCGAGCGCGGCGGACACGGGAGCCAGCGCGGCGGACACCGGGGCCGGGGCGCCGGACGTGGCGCCGCCGCTCGTGGGGGCGCCTCCGAGGCCGAGGCCGATTGCGCCGCCGGCGGAGCCGCGCTGTCCGCCGGAGATGGTGCGGGTCGCACGCCGGTTCTGCGTCGATCGCTACGAGGCGGTGCTGCTCGACAAGGAGACCGGGCTCGAGATCTCCGCGTTCTATCCTCCGTCGCGCCAGGCGGCCGCGTCCGTCGAGCGGGTGTGGTCGAAGATGCGGCTGCAGCTCGGGGACGACGAGGCGCGCCGCATGGATCTGCCGCTGCTGCCCGGCTGGCAGAAGCAGCGCGAGTTCGAGCCGCGCGCGGTGTCGCGCAGGGGCGTGCTCCCGCAGGGCTACACGACCGGCGCGCAGGCGGAGCTCGCGTGCCGGAACGCGGGCAAGCGGCTCTGCTCGCTCGAGGAGTGGCGGACGGCGTGCCGCGGCGAGCGGGACGAGCAGTTCCCGTACGGACCGACCTACGCGGACGGGCGGTGCAACGTGTTCCGCGAGGCTCACCCGGCCGGCGTGCTCCACCGCGACGTGACGCTCGGGCACAGCGATCCGCGGCTCAACCTGGTGCGCGTCGCCGGGGCGCCGCTCCTGCGGCGGACGGGCGAGACCGCGACGTGCGCGAGCGCGTGGGAGGACGACGCGGTCGCCGACATGGTCGGCAACCTCGACGAGTGGATCGACGATCCGGAGGGGACGTTCGTCGGCGGGTTCTACGCGCGCGCGACCCGGGAGGGGTGCATGGCGCGCGTCGCGTCGCACGACTTCACCTATTTCGACTACTCGACCGGCGTCCGCTGCTGCGCGGATCTCCGCGCGCCGCCGTGACGGGCGCGCGGTCGCGGCGGAGCGGGGCGATCTGGTAGCATCGGCCGCTGCGCGGAAGGACGTCGCGCTCGCGCGACACCGCGGGGAGGACCATCGATGCTCGCAGCCCGATATCACGTCTACGATTCAGCGGTGCTCGACGCGCCCATCGAGGAGGCATGGAGAGAGCTCCGCGATGTCGTCGCGCTCCTGCCGATCGTCTTCGGTGACGGCGTCAAGGACTACCGTTACGTGGACGGCGGCTCGGCGGAGAAGATCCCGTCGCGCTTCGAGTTCACGCTCCACCCGTCGGGAGACAAGGCCGTGGAGGAGGTGGTCGCGCGATCCGAGACCGAGCACTCCGTCACGTACCGGCTGCTCGGGCAGGTCCTGGGCATCGAGGGGTACATCGCGACGTACCGGCTCCGCCGCATCACGACCGAGCCGGGCAAGACGTTCCTCGAGTGGCCCCGGGAGTTCGGCGTCGCGCCGGGCCAGGAGCCTGAGAAGGTCGTCCCGTCGGTCGCGGCCCTCACCGCGAACGAGGTCCTCGCCATCAAGGAGCACTTCGCGAAGCGCCGCCGCTCGGTGTGATGCACAGCGGCCTCGGCCGAGCGGACGGGGCCGAGGTGGAGCCTCCGCCGGGGGTCTTCAACGGATCGCAACCGTTGGGAGGGGCCCGGCGCCGGGGGTCTCCAACGGATCGAGTGAGCGCGAGGGGCCCGCCGCCGGGGGCTGAAGCGGAGCCACCCGCTACGGCGACAGGACCCGGCTCACCTCGGTGACCTGGTGGTCGAGCGGGTACTCCAGGGCCGGTATCCAGCTATAGACCCGTGTCTGGATCACGCTGCCGGGGGGCGCCGTGAAGCCGAGCTCGAACTTCTGCCACCCGCCGTTGGAGTTGACCTCGGTGAACTGTGACGGCGCGAAGCGGCGGCGCGCCAGCACCTTGTTCGTCGTCGTGTCGAACACGTCGACCCACCCGAGGATGTGGCGGTCGTTCGGCATCAGCACGCCGTCGCGGTACTTGAAGTAGAAGCGCGCCACGTAGTTGCCGGGGTCGACCGACGTCGACGCGGAGGTGTCCACGTTCACCACCTGGTTCGGGCCGCCATTGGGCTGGCGGACGGTGCGGAGGGCGCCCTTGGCCGGGTCGTAAACCGTGTTGCTCGTTCCCGGGGTGAGGTCACACGCGCCCTGCGCGCACGCCCCGGCCCACCACTGGCTGAAATGCCCCGACGGCGTCGTGAAGTTGCCGGCGATCCACGGCAGACGCGGCCCGCTGGCCATCAGGCGGCTGCCGAACCTCGACGGCGCCGCGGCGCTGTATTCCTGGCCGAACTGGGCCAGGATCTCATCCACCGGGACCGTCCACAGGCCCTTGGAGTTCTGCGCCAACGGCTTCGTCACGGTGCTCCCGTTCAGGGTGGCCTGTACGTACGGACTGCCGCTGCCGTAGAAGGCCTGCAATACCAGGCCGTCCGTGAGGGCCGCCGAGTTGCTCCCGTGCGGGTCGAAGCAGCCGGGGGTGGCGTTGCAGGCCGCCGCGTTCGCCTTGCGCACGTGCAGGGTATAGGCCGTGGAGCTGGGCGTCGTCGCGTCGAGGGCCACCACCACGCTCAAGCTGTTGGGGTTGAACGCGTCGCGCGCCTCCCGCCCGCTCGGATCCATCGCGTTCCCGATGACGAGGATCTCGCCGAACTTGAGGAAGACGGGGTAATCCACCCGCTGGGTGGTGGACAGGGCGAAGGCCCGCATGCCCGCGTCGTACACGGTCGACGCATGCCCGCTGATGAACTCCATGTAGCGACCAGGCGGGAAGTACACGTTCATGGATAGCCCGGCCTGCTGCTGGGCGAGGGTGTCCGTCGCCCGCAGCAGCGGGCGCACAAGCAGGGCATTGCCGAAGAAGAACTCGTCGATGGGGTCTGACGTGTTTGCGGCAGACGGCGCTGCGTAGATCGTGTGCGCCGTGTCGGAGGCGTCGTCCAGCCACAAGGGGCGCATCAGGTGAGGCTGACCATCATCGAAGGTCCGGACGGCCTGATCGTAGGCGTACTGCTGCAGCCGCATGCGGAGCTGGTACGCCCACGTGACGATGTCCGCCCCGGAGCCGAGGTGCCAGAAGCCGAGCGAGCCGACAGCGCCGGGCATGAAGGCGTGGAGCTGCGCCTCGCGGACGAAGGAGGAGACCTCTCCATCGCCGATGCGGCAGCACTGATCGAAGCGCGAGGGCACCTCGTTTCCCTCCATGGGCTGGAGGACCCCATGGCTGTCCGCCGAGCACCACTTGCCGTCCACCGGTAGCAGGGTGCCATTCGCGTCTTTCTCCCCGGGGCAGACCAGGTTGGCGCAATCCGGCGAGCTGTCGCGTACCGAGGGCGACTTGACGCCCGCCTGCTCCAGCTTCGGGTGGAAGTAGCCGGAGGCCACGTGGGTGAGCATCTGATCCAGCCCGAACTTGAAAGGCCAGTAGCTCAGCAGCGATCCTGCCGTCGTGCTGAGCGTCTCCACGGAGCCCGGGCCATTCTGGAGATCCGTCGCGGTGCTGAACCAGTCGTTGCGGCCGAGGATGACGCTGTCGTCGATGTTCTTCCGGTAGTAATCGTACATGAGGCGGAACGAGCCGTCCGGAAGGTAGCGGTCGATCGGAGCGTTGGGGGGGCTGCCGGCCCCGCACTGGGTGATGGACTTGTCCTCTTTGTTGCGATCTGCAAGATTTTGATAGGACTCACGGTTCGTCGGAACGTAGCCGCTCGGCAGCATCCGCGTGTGCACGCCGATGAACATCTCGTCTTCCTTGATCGCGCGGAAGTTGCCGTAGCCCAGGTGCCCGTTCGACAACCCGGGCACCTGGTGCGCCGTCTGCACGAATTTCGTCATGGCGGCCGCGTTGAGCTGATCGAACGGGATGATGGCGCCGACCACGGTGTCCGTGGGCGCCATCCGCATGAACGCGAATACGCTATGTTCCGCCCGCTCCGGGAAGCGCAGGAACGGGTCCATGCCGAGCGTCTTGAGGACCCACTCGTAACCCTTGTATCTCGAGAGCGGTCTCCCGTCGATCACGGGGCTCTGGCACGGCGAGGCGGACCATGTCACGTCCGGCGGGCAGGCATTGACGTCGATGTCACCGTTCAGGTGCTCCATGAATTCCGACGAGCAGGCATTGGCGTCGAATTCACCGTTCAGGTACATCATGGCCAGCTGCGCCGCCCCGTGGTGGCGCATCCCGATACCGGGAGCGATGCGATAGCTATCCTCTAGCTCCTGCTCCCAGTCCGAGTACGAGGTGCCTTCCCGGAGCACGAGCGACTCCGTCGACGGGTGCGTCCAGATGCCGCCGAAGAACTTGGTCCAGGCGTTCGGGTGACACATGTTCGGCTTGGCCCAGTACCCGGAGCCCTGGATGAAGACGGATGGCGCGACGTGCGCGTCGGAGAGGCGCTGGCGGGTCTCCCGGAGCGCGGCCGAGGTCGCTCCACCGGCGAGCGGGATCTGCGTGTCGAACTCGCCGTAGGTCTCCCAATCGAGGCCGAAGGCCGCCTTCGACGGGAACTTGAAATCGAAGGCGTGCGGGTGCGTGCTCTCGACGTCGAGCAGGACCTTCTTCAACGCCTGACGATACAAGGAGTACGCGCTCGCCATGTCGTTGCCGCGGACGATGAGCAGCGGCGCGGGGGCGGCGTCCAGCAGCGGGTGCTGCCCGCCGTCCTTGTCCGTCAGGAAGGGCGCCTGCTTGAGCACGAACGACGTGTAGACGTTCATCCCGTTCAGCGGATCCGTGCCCTGCGGCGTGGGGTTGTTCGCGTCCTTCGAGCGCCTGATGCGCACCATCTTGGGGTTCGGCTGCAGGTACGCGATGATGAGGTTCTTCTCGGGCACCACGAACACCGGCGTGCGCAGCCGGCCGTAGTCCTGGTGATACTGGAAGTCCGCGCGAGCCCCGCTCGTGCAATTCGGGAGCATGGCGCAGTCGGCGTCGAGCTCGGCGTCGGTGCGCATGCGCCCCACGGCGAACTCGCTGTCCCAGAACTCTTCCTGGGTGCCCGGAGCGTCGGTCGCAGGAAAGAAGCGGACCCCCACCTGGTTGGCGAGCCCCTGCATCCCCAGGCCGTAAAGGCGCTTGACCCTGGTGTTCAGGTTGATCTGCCAGCGGTCGGTCTCGGACGGGCAGGAAGCGCCGCTGCAGGCCTGCGCGGTGAGAAAGTACGCGGCCCCCAGGCCCGAGCCCTGCGTGAAGTACCCGGTGACCGCGCTCCCCGGATTCTCGCCCTGGTGGGCGACGGTCATCCCCCAGAAGTTGAAGGTGCCATTGAGGTTGCCGAGGACGTCGTTGCCGCTGAAGAAGAGCGTGTCCGGCGTGCGAGGCGTCGCGCTGGAGGAGGTGACGAGCGGCGCCTTCACCTCGGCGACGTTCTCGTTCGCCTCTGTCGTCTCGGCCTGCCCACAGGCAGGCAGCGGCACCACGGCTGCCAGGAGCGCCGCACGGCTCCATGCGCTCGACGGGAAACGTCTCATGATCGCGTACCTTTCCGGCCCCGGTCCATCGCCAGCCGGGGAGCCCCGGGACCCTAGCGCCAGCGAGCGAGCGTCCCCCTTAAAGGTCAATTAAACCCCGTTTAATGTTCAGCCCCTGCCCGCCCTCGGCGCCTCGAACCTGGTCCGCTCTCACACCATTGCACCGTGACATCTCGTCACGGCCGGCGGCCGTGCCGGATGGGGCCTGCCCCTGGGATGGCGCGTGGTAACCTGCACGGTGATGCACGCCCATCCGTGGTCGCCGCGCCGATCGACGCGGCTGTCGTGGCTGTGGCAAGGGATGACGTCGAATGGTCGGCACGGACTCGCGTAGGCCGCGAGCGAGCGGCGCGGGCGGCGGGGACCCCGATCTCGCCCAGGTGCCATCGCCCGAGTCCTCGCGCGTGCTGCGGCGCGCGCCGGCGCCCCCCGCGCCGCTCGTCGATGCGTCGCGTTTCTTCGGCCGCGCGCAGGCGCTGGAAGAGCTCCAGGGCTACCTCGACGACGGGGCCAAGCTCGTCACCATCCTCGGCGGACCGGGCCTCGGAAAGACGCGGCTCATGCGCCACTTCGGGGCCTTGAAGCAGCAGGCCGGCGAGGCGGTGACGTTCTGCGACCTCACCGCCGTGACCAGCCTCGACGACATCTTCGTCGACGTGGCGCGCGCCCTCGACGTGCCGCTCACGGACGGCGCCACCGCCGAGGACGCAACGGCGCAGCTGGGCCGCGCGATCGCCGCGCGGAGTCGCTCGTTCCTCCTGCTCGACAACCTGGAGCAGGTCGTCGCGCACGCGCACGCGCCCCTGTCGAAGTGGCTCCGGGCCGCGCCGCAGACCACATTCCTCACGACCTCACGGGAGGTGCTCGGTCTGGAGGAGGAGGTGCTGCTGGAGCTGCCTCCTCTCGCGCCCGAGGAAGCCGTGGAGCTGTTCCTCGATCGAGCCCGCCGCGCAGCGCCTCGCGTGGCGGAGACCGAGCGCGATCTGGTCGCGCAGCTCGTCGGTCAGCTGGACTGTATCCCGCTGGCCGTGGAGCTCTCGGCGGGGCGCGCGGGCATCCTGTCGGTCGCCGATATGCTGGCGCGCATCCAGGACCGCTTCGCGCTGCTGCGGTCCACACGCCGCGGAGCTCCGGCGCGCCACTCCACGCTGGAGAGCGCCATCGACTGGTCCTGGAACGCGTTGACCGCGGCCGAGCGCTCGGCGCTCGCGCAGTGCGCGGTGTTCCGCGGCGGCTTCACCGTGGACGCCGCGGAGGCCGTCATCGACCTCTCGGGTGCGCCGGACGCGCCGCCCCACCTCGACCTCATCCAGGCCTTGCACCAGAAGTCGCTCCTCGTCAGCTACGTCGATCCCTCCTCGCGGACCTCGCGCCTCGGGCTCTACGAGATCATCCGCGCGTACGCGTCCCGCAAGCTCTCGGCCGCGGCCTTCACCCGGGCCGCGGCGTCGCACGCGCGCCATCACGTCCTTGAGGCCGAGCGCCAGGCTGCGCGCGTCGACCTCGACGGGGGGAATGACGCGCTCGAATGGCTCGCGCGCGAGACCGAGAACCTGCTCGCCGTCGTCCACCGGAACGAGGTCGAGCCATCGCTGCGCGTACGTGCCGCCCTCGCGCTCGACGCGCTGTTCGAGGTGCGCGGCCCGTCGCTGACGCGGCTTTCCTTGCTGCGCGCCGTGGCTCCGGCGGTGGAAGAGGACGGCGACGCCGAGCGCACCGTTCGCCATCTGCGCGCGCAGGGCGACGCGCATCGGCAGCGCGGTCACCTCGCGGACGCGCGGCTCGACCTCGATCGGGCCATCGCCACGGCGCGGGCCGCGGGCTGCGGCGCGCTCGAGCGCAGAGCGCTCGTCACCATGGCGCTCCTCGACTACGACCTGTCGCGCTTCGACCTCATCAAGGAGAGGTACGAAGAGCTCTACGACCTCGCCCTGCGCGCGGGGGACGACGAGGCGCGGAGGATCGCCATTTGCAGCCCGGTGGGGATCGCCCGGACGGACCCCGAGGATCCGGAGACGGCGGCGCTCGGGATCCGAAACCTGCGCATTCGGGCACAGACGCTGCTCCATCTCTGCGGCCAGCACATCTTCTTGCTGGGTGACGTCGAAGCCGGGCTCCGCTTCTCCTGGCGGGCCCTCGAGCTCGCGCGGCGCATCGGAGACCGCTTGTTCGAGCACGTGGTGCTGGGCTCGATCGGGGGGCTGGAGCTTTCGCTCGGCCGATTCGAGGCTGCGAGCGAGCATCTGGCGCTCGCCGTGCAGTCGCACCGCGAAACAGGCTCACGCCACCAGCTCGCCGACGCGCTCGTGCTGCTGGGCGGCGTCGAGAGCGCGATGGGGCGCTTCGACGAGGCTCGCGCGCTCCTCGACGAAGGCCTTCCGATCCTCGCCGAGCTCGGCGAGGAGGGGTGGGGGCGCGCTTGTGGTCTGGGGCAACGCGGCGTGCTCCACGCCATGCTCGGGCTGTTCGCGCAGGCCGAGGCGTGCGTGCGCCTGGCCCGGCGCGTGGTCGCCACGGCGCAGCCGGGCGCCCATGCGTTCGTGGATCTCTGCGCGGACCTCCTCGCGATCGCCCGCGCTCGAAATGCCGGTCAGCCGGCGAGTCAGACCGTGTGCGCGTATCTCCAGCGGCTGGAAGACGCCAGGAAGAACCCCGCGACGCGCATCGGTGCGAGCCTCATCGAGCCCCTGGGGGAGCGGGTGCTGGCCCTGCTGCCGGGTGGCGTCGAGGATCACGGCCATGCTGCATCGGAGCCCCCGCCCGAGCCGACGCCACCCGCGGATCTGGAGGTCGGGCCCGACGCGACGTGGTTTCGCGTGCATCCATCCGCCCCGGTCAAGCTCCAGCGGCGTCGTCCCCTGCGCAGGCTGCTCGCGCGGCTGCTCGAAGCGCACCGCGACGCGCCGGACAAGCCGGCCTCGCCGATGGTCCTCGTCGAAGCCGCCTGGCCAGGCGAGCGCATGTTGCCTGACGCCGCGCTCAACCGGCTCCGGAACGCAGTGGCCGTGCTCCGCGGCATGGGCCTCAAGGGCATGCTGCTCACGCGCGACGACGGCTACCTGCTACGCCCATCGCTCTCGGTGAGCGCCTCGCCGCACCTGCTGCTGGACGACGGATGACGGGTAACCATCACGGATCGAGCGAGCGCGAGGGGCCCGCGCCCGAGGGGCTGCAACGGATCGCGTGCGCTGGAGCGGGCGCGAGCGACAGGTCCGCGACGGATCGACTCCGCTGGAGGCGGCCAGGGCCCAGGTCTGCTGCCGCGCGACCACCGGGCCATCCGTCCACGCCGGCGCGCTTCGCACTTCCCGAGCGCACGCCGCCGTGACGAGGGCGCGCTCGAGCGACAGCGACCTCACCTGATAGCATCGCTCCGCCGCGCATGGCGGTGTCGCGCCCGCGGCATCGGGAGGAGGGAGCCATGATCGACGCGCGTTATCACGTCTACGACTCGGCGGTGCTGGATGCCCCCATCGAGGAGGTCTGGCAAGAGGTCCGCGATATCACGAAGCTCATCCCCGTCGTCTTCGGGGACAACGTCAGGGAGTACGGCTACGTGGAGGGCGGCTCCGCGGAGAAGGTGCCGTCGCGGTTCGCGTTCACGCTCGTCTCGGGGGAGAGCTCGCTGGAGGAGGTGGTCGCGCGCTCCGAGACCGAGCACGCCGTCACCTACCGGATCCACGGGCAGATCTTCGGCATCGAACGCTACACCGGGACCTACCGGCTCCGGCGCGTCACGACCGAGCCGGACAAGACCTTCCTCGAGTTTCCACGGGAGTTCGGGGTCGCGGCAGGTCACGATCCAGCGCAGGTCGTCCCGGCCATCGCCGCGCTCACCGCGAAGGAGGTCGCGGCGATCAAGGCGTACTTCGCGAAGCGCCGCCGCGCTGCGTGATCCTGCCGCCGCGCCGCGAACATCGCGGCACGGCGGCTGCCCGAGCGCGCTACACGCCGGGCGCGCTCATGTCGTGGGGCGGCCGACCGCGAGGAAGGCCTCCTGGCCCTTCGGGCGCCGCCGGTCGCGCCAGACGAGCGCCGCGGGCAAGATCAGCACGGCCGCGAAGAGGCACGCGAGCTCGCCGATGACCGCGGAGACGCCAAGGCTCCTCACCGCGTAGTTCTGCGAGCGGACCAGGGCGAGGTAGCCCAGCGTCGTCGTGAGGCTGCAGAGGATCACCGCGCCGCCCGTCTCGCGCACCGCGGTCAGCGCGCCGCCGGCGCCCTCCCGCGCGTACCGCTGCACGATGTTCACGGCGTAGTCGACGCCGATGCCGAACGTCAGCGGCAAGGCGATGAAGTTCAAGAAGTTGAGCTTCACGTTCATCAGCACGAGCAACCCCGCCATCCACGAGACGCCGACGAGCAGCGCGCCGAGCACCGCGAACGCCGGGCGGCCGCCGCGGAAGGCGACGAGCACGACGAGGACCGTCGCGGCCAGCGAGAACAGCACCGCCGGCGGCACGTCGTCGATGACCGCCGCCCACATGTCCGCGTAGATGACCGCGCGCCCCGAGCCGCGCACGACGCTGCCGTCGGGGAGCCGCGTCTCGCGGTACGCGTCCGCCCACCGGAAGAGGTAGTGCGCGTCGTGCACGCTCTCGGGCGTGATCGGGCTGATGTACACGATGCGCCCGCGCGTCCCGTCGGTCTCGGTGAAGGCGCGCGCCACGCCCGCCGGCAGATCGCCGATCCCGAACGGCGCGAGATCGTCCGGCGGGATGACCGCCTGGATGCGGCGCCAGTCCTCGTCGCCCACGAGGCCGCGCTTCCGCGCCCTGAGGACGCGATCCTTGATCTCCTGGAGCAGCGGGATCTTCGCCTCCTGATCCCGCGGGACCAGATCCTGGAGCGCGTAGATCTCCTTGAACGGCTTCGCGCCCTCGGGCGCCGCGTCGCGCCTCGCGTAGAGCGCAGCGCGGAGCGGCTCGACCTGCTCGGGCCGCTCCACGAGGATCGCCATGCCGTCGGTGCCGACGTAGCCGGTGATCTCCTCCGCGAGCGAGCTCAGGCGGATCTGCGCCGCGCGGGCCCCCTCGTCGTTGCGGAGGTTCTGGAGGTTGTACTCCATCGGATCGGCGCGCACGTAGCTCACCGTGGCGACGAGGCCGGCTGCGGCCAGGGCGAGGCCCGCGAGCGTGAGCGTGACCGGGCTCCGCGCCGCGAGCCGCGCGAACGGCGCGCCGAACGCGACGCCGCCCTGGGCGCGCCGCCGCAGCCTGCCGAGGAGGCCCGGCGACTCCTGCTCGAGGGGGACGATCCGGTCCATCACCGCGAGGATGCTCGGCAGCGCGACGAACGTGGCGACCCAGCAGAGCACCATGCCGGCGCTGCCGATGAGGCCGAAGTCGTGGAACCCGCGGAACTCGGTGACGAGCAGCGAGCCGTAGGCGGCCGCGGCCGCGCAGCCGGCCGTGAGCGTGGGCAGCCAGGTCTCGCGGTGGGCGACGCGCACGCCCTCGAGCAGGCTCGCGCCGCCGCGGCGCGCCTCGAGGTAGCGCGCCATGTAGATGATCCCGAAGTTGATGCCGTTGCCGGCGACGATCGAGAAGAGGAACCCGGTCGCCATGTTGAGGTGGCCGAGCGCGAGCTGGGTGGCGCCGAACGTCCAGGCGACGCCGATGCCGATCGTGATCAGCATGGCGACGAGCGTGCGCAGGCGCAGGTAGTAGAGGAACACGACGGCGGCGATGAGGACCGCGCCCGAGACGCCGACGTCGGTCAGGTCCTCGTTGATCGCCGCGTACTCGGCGATCCCGGTCTGCAGATCGCCGGCGAGGCCGTGGGTGATCCCCGCGTCGAACGAGGCGGGGCGCACGCGCTCGACGACCTCGCTCACGCGCCGGATCGCCTCGGAGCCGGCGGCGAAATCGCTGGCCATCACCTTCGAGCGGATGGCGACGACGACGGTCTTGCCGTCCTTCGACTGGTAGTAGCCGTCGGGGTAGCGCCCCGTGTCGACCCCCTGGAGGCCGAGGCTCTGCTCGATCGAGCTGGCGTTGATCTCGGGGGGCGGCTCGTCGTCGAGCAGCGCGCCCGTCGCCTTGCTGACCTCGTAGGTATAGCGCGCCTCGATGTCGTCCCGGAGCTTGGTGAGCCTGTCGCGCTCGACGTAGAGCCCGGCGCGCGGCGAGAGGAAGCGGTAGGCCTCGTGCACCCCGTCCTCGACGCTGCCGACCCACGGGGGGCCGATCTTCTCGATCTCCGGGACGAGCGCGTCCGCGGCCCGCTGGAGCGCGGCCGTGGGGGTGCCCTCGCCGCCCTGGAGCACGACGAAGAGCGTGGACACGCCGGCCGTCTTCGCCGCGACCCGGTCGAGCTCCTGCACGCTGGGCCGCGACGCCGGCAGCAGCGACTCGAACCCCGTCAGCACATGGAGCCGCGTCGCCAGGAAGAGGGCGATGACGGTGAGGATCCCGGTCACGAGCAGCGGCAGCGCCGGCCGCTTCACCTGGAGCTCGGCGAGGCGCGACGCGAGCCCGCCTCCGCGCGACGAGGGTGGCGGGAGCCGGGGAGAGCTCTCGCCGGAAGCTTCACGGGAGCTCTCAGGTGAAGGAGACGGGCGGGGCGCCGGAGGCGGTGGCATGTGCGGAGCGGACATGAGACGGTGTGTGAATCCGGGGCGGAAAGGGAGGTTGGAAGGGGCGTTGGAAACGCCGGTGGACCACGTTCTTAGGGAACGGGATCCCCGGAGGACAGCGGTCGCGTGCGGGCAGCGACGGCGCGCGGCCGAGGTCCAGGCGGCGGCGGAGGCGCGCGGGGCAGCGATAGCAAGAAATGGGGGGCGGCGCGACCGACGGTTGCCTGCGCTCGTTCATGTCACCATCGCATCCGAAGGCCGTTCTCTGGGATCTGGACGGGGAGCTGTTCGACTCCAGCGAGCTCCTTTTCATGGCCTGGCGCGAGGCGGTCGGGGCCGCGGGGGGCTCCGACGGCCACGCTGACCATGATGCGGTGTTCGGGATGCGCAACGACGATCTCGTGCGCTGACGGATCGGTCCCGAGGTCTCGGCGGCCGAGATCGCCCGCATCTCGGGGGAGAAAAAGCGGCACTTCCGGGAGCTCGTGGCGGAACCTCCGGGCGGCCGAGCAGGGCAGGTCCTACGTGCTCATGGGCGCACCCCTCGGGGATGCTCCCATAGGCGTTCACCAAGCTTCGCGCCGCGCTCTCCTACATCCGAACGTTTACGTGGTCGTTTACGTGAACGTGGTCGTTTACGTGAACGTGGTCGTTTACGTGAACGTGGTCGTGGTCGTGGTCGTTCACGGCCTACCGTCGACGACCACGACCACGACCACGACCACGACCACGACCACGACCACGACTACGTAAACGTCTACGTTGGTGGCCGATGATGGGGTGAATGGGGGGGCCGGGCTTCGTGCCCTGAGCGTGACCGAACGCGCTTGGTTAACGCCTATGCGGGGATGCTCTCACCTGCTCCCGGCGGCCATCGGAATGCTGCTACGTGCGCAACCCGGCCGGCGATGGATCGAGGCTTGTCTCGCCTCGGGAGCGCGATGAGCCCCTAGGGGCCGGGCGGGGTCGTGCCGGCATCCGCGGCCCCCGCGCGGCGAGGCTTCGCGACGCCGCCTGCGCCCCCGTCGCGGGGCGCGCCGGCGTCCGTCGCCTTGGCGCCCGCGTCGGCCGGCGTGGCGCCGGCGTCCACCGGCGCGGCGCCCGCGTCGGCGTCGGTGCCCGCGTCCGGCGGCGTCTGCTCGGGCACCGCGGGGGGCGCGGGCGGAGGGGGCGCAGGGGGGAGCTCGCTCTCCCAGCACTCCACCTTAGGGGGCGCCGCGAAGTGGACCGTGCGCGACGCGGCGTCGCCCTTCCGGGTGACGAGCTTGTCGGTCTTGTACACGGTCGCGTGGCCGCACGCGTACTCCGCGGTGTGCTTCGCCTCGCGCCCCACCACGTGGGTCCGAGGCGCGCGCTCGTTCTCGCACTGGGCCCACTCGATCTCGTACTCGGCGTCCTGGTCGGAGAGGAGGATGCGGCTCGGCGGATCGTCCTTGGACCGGCGCCCGGTGAGCGTCGTCCGGGTGATCGGCTCCTTGCCCTCGCGCACCGTCAGCGTGACGGGGAAGCGAAGGCTCCCGCGCATGTGGGCGCGCGAGGCGCCGACCTCGAAATCGGGGCAGATCGGCTCGCCCTCGATCGGGGACGGCGTGGGCGGGCCGCCGCACGCGGCGCTGGCGAGGATGCTGCCTAGGAAGAAGACGGCGAGGGGTCGGGCTCCGGGGCGGAGGTTCACGCCGGGATTACTCGTTTCCCCGGGTCCGCGCGTCAAGCGATCTTGGTCTTGCCCAGCTTCAGCACCCGATCGAAGTGCTCCTTCGAGACGGGCACCACGCTGAGCCGCGACCGCTTCAAGAGCGAGATCTCGGCCAGCGACTCGTCGCCGCGGATCGTGTCGAGGCTGACCTGCACCTTGAGCGGCGCGACCGGCTCGATGTCCACCACGCTCCAGTCCTCGTCGGCGTCGGCCGTCGGATCCGGGTACGCTTCGCGCTTGACGCGCGCCACGCCCGCGACCGCCTTGCCCTCGCTCGAGTGATAGAAGAGCACGAGATCCCCCTGCTTCATGCCCCGCATGTTGTTGCGGGCCTCGAAGTTCCGGACGCCGTCCCAGATCGTCTGGCCGTCGCGCACGAGCTGCGCGAACGAATATTTCTGAGGCTCGCTCTTCATCAGCCAGTAACGGCGAGACATGCACGATCTCCAGGGCAGGCGCGAGGGCGGCGCCGGCTTGGCCGTCGCGCTCTCATCCTCGACGGACAGCCCGTCGATTTGACCGGCTACCCTAGCACCGCCCGTTCAGTCGGTGATCACGATCTTGGCGCCGTCCGGCGTTCGTCGCGCGATCTCGTCAATCTCGTCGTCGTCGAGGGCGATGCAGCCGAGCGTCCAGTCGCTCTCCTTGTGCACGCCCGCGAGCTGCGCGCTGCCGACGCCGTGGATGCCGATGCTGTGCCCGACGCCGCGGCCCGGCGGGACCTCGCCGCGCCGCTTGAGCTCGGTGAAGCGCGCGCGGTCTTCGTCGTTCGGGTAGCTGACGATCAGGAACCGATGGAACAGGCCGTCGATGCGGCCCGCGACGCGGTACGTGCCGACGGGGGTGCGCTTGTCGCCCTCGTAGCGCTTCGGCCCCGGCCCGCCAGGCCCGAGGGCGACCCGGTAGGACCGGACGATCTTGCCGCCCGCGACGAGATCGAGCGTGTGTTCGCTCTTGTCGATCCGGATCTCGGTGACCGGCGGCGAGGCAGCGGCCCTCGGAGCGCGCCGCGCGGCCGTGGCGGGCGGCGTTCGCTGGGACGGCGCCGCACGAGGGGCACCGCCTGAGCCGGCCGTCAGGGAGGGGGCCGTGTGGGTGAGGGAAGCGGCGAGCAACGCCGCGGCAAGGACGAGAGGGGGCCTGAGGAGCATGCCCGACCGTCGGCGCCGCGCCGGAGAGTGTGACGCCCGGCCGGGGCCTGCAGTATTCTCGATCGGGCGCGTCACACTCCGCGGCCGCGGCGCGATGCAGGGTCGATGAGCACGCCGATGACCACCGAGGACCGCACCCCCGCGACGAACCCCCTGGCAGAGCCGGGGCTCCGCCGAGCCCTCGAGGATTTCGTGCGGCGGCGGGTCCCGAGCGGCGAGGTCGACGACGTGGTGCAAACCGTCCTCTGCGACGCGCTCGCTTCGCCGGGGCGCCCGGTCGACCCGACGGAGCTCCGGCGCTGGCTCCTCGGGATCGCGCGCCACAAGGTGGCCGACCATCACCGGCGCTCGGCGCGGGAGGCCGCGACGGAGCTGCCCGATCTGCCGGTCAGCCCGCCGCCCATCGAGGCGCGGGAGCTGGCGCGCTGGGCGGAAGAGCAGGCCTCCGCGAGCCGCGACGCCCGGCAGACGCTGTCGTGGATGGCCCGCGAAGGCGAAGGCGAGAAGCTCGAGAGCATCGCCGCCGAGGAGCAGGTGCCCGCCGCCCGGGTGCGGCAGCGCGTGTCGCGGATGCGGCGATGGATGCGGGAGCGCTGGATGGCCGAGCTCGCCGCGGTCGCGGCGCTGGCCATCCTCGCGATCCTCATCGCCCGGCTCCTCCGGTCGACGAGCGAAGCGCCGATGATCGCGCCGCTGCCCGAGCCGCAGCCGAGCGCGCCGCCCGACGGGCCTCCGCCGCCGGTCGCACCGCCTTCGCCGCTCGACGCGCTGGAGCGCGCGAGGTCGCTCCGGGCCGAGGCGCTGCGCGCGTGCGACGAGGCGGCCTTCCGCCGGTGCCTGGACCAGCTCGACGAGGCGGATCGGCTCGACCCGGCGGGCCGCGACGCGCCGGAGATCGCCGCGGCGCGCGAGCGCGCGCTCGAGGCGCTCCGCGCGCCGACGGAGAAGGCCCCGGCGCCGGGGCCCGTCCACGAGAAGCTCGACAAGAAGGACGAGAGCAACTCGCGCCCCGCGCCGAAGCCGCGCCCGAAGGTGGCGCCGCCGCCCGCACAGAAGCCCACCTCGTCGGTGCCCGCGGAGCAGATGCTCAAGGAACAGATGCTCAAGTCGAGGAAAGCAGCGCCGAAATCGAAGGCGGGCGGCGGGCTCGACGAGATGGATTTGCCGTCGGGGAAGCTCTAGCCGCTCGCGCCGAGGAGCAAACGACGCGCCGAGATCGCGCCGATCGCGGCGGCGCGCCGTCGCCTCCGGAGCGGGGGGCCGACGCGCTCTCGAGGGGGAGCGGGGCGCGCCGCCGTACGAATCCATCTCGCAGTTTCCGGCGTAGTCGTCTAAACACGCTGGCGCTCGGCGCCATCAACGACGCCAAGGAGAGGAGCCCAGGAGATGCGAACGACGAGATGGCTTGGAATGGCATTCGCAGTGTCGCTGCTCGCGGCGAACGCCGGCTGCGCGGTCGAGCCCCAGCAGCAGACCGCGAAGGCGCCGGCACCGCCGCCCGCGCCGCCGCCGCCTGCGCCGCCTGCGCCGCCCCCTGACGCGGACGCGGATGGGGTGCTCGACGATGGCACCGACAAGTGCGTCGCCGAGAAGGAAGACGGCCTGCCGCCCGACGCCAAGGACGGCTGCAAGTCGACCGACCCGGACGGAGACGGCTTCGTTGCCGACGCCGACAAGTGCCCGACCGAGGCCGAGGTCAAGAACGGCTACAAGGACGACGACGGTTGTCCTGACGTCCCGCCGGTCGCCGTGCTCGGCAACGAGGTGAAGCTCAACGAGAAGATCGCCTTTGTCGCCGGCAAGCCCGATATCGAGCCCGCCTCGCAGGGACTCCTCGCGAACATCGCGCAGGTCCTCAAGGACCATCCGCAGATCCAGTTCGTCGAGGTCGCGGCCTACTCCGAGAAGCTCGCCAACGACGCCGCCGCCGTGACGCTCACGAAGAAGCGCGCCGAGGCGGTGGTGAAGGCGCTCACCGCGCTCGGGGTCGAGAAGAACCGCGTGCGGGCCGCCGGCTACGGGGCGCACTGCGCGACCGATCCGGGCGAGACCGAGGAGGCGAAGGAGAAGAATCGCCGCGTCGAGATCAAGATCATGCGGCTCGACGGCAAGGACACCGGCGTCGAGCTCGCCTGCGCCGCGGCCGCCACCAAGGGCCTCAAGCCGGCCGGCGTGCCCGCGACCGCGCCGAAGGGCGCCGCGAAGGCCTCCGACGCGAAGCCGGTGGACCCGAAGGCCGCCGCCAAGCCCGCGGAGGCGAAGCCCGCCGCTGCGCCTGCCGCACCGGCGCCCGCCGCTGCGCCGCCGGCCGCTGCGCAGCCCGCCGCCGCGCCTGCCGCCGCCGCGCCCGCCGCTGCGAAGCCCGGGGACACGAAGCCGGCCGCTGCGAAGCCTGCGGACACGAAGCCGGCCGAGACGAAGCCTGCCAGCGTGAAGTAGGCGCGCGGCGCCGGGGGTGAAGGAGCTCCCGGCCCTGCGGCCATGATGGAACCGCCAAGGCGCCATCAGACGCCAAGAAAAACACAAGAATCATGGCGTCTTATGGCGTCTTGGCGTCTTGGCGGTTCAAGAGCCCCCACCTCCGCCGGAATGACCCCGGCGCCGGGCAGCGGGCAGGCTAGCGAGCCTGTCCGCGCGCGGCGGCGAGCAGGTTGGTGAGCGCCTCCAGCGCGGCCTGCCGGCGCTGCGGCTCGGGCAGCGCGCCCGGGCGCAGGCGCTGGATCTCGGCGCACAGCGCGGCGCGATCGCCGGCGAGAGCCTCGCCGCACGGCGCGGCGCGCGCGCCGTCTCCGGGGGCGTCGCGCGGCGCAGGCTCGCCGGAGAGCACGGCCGCGGCGGCCTCGATGAGGCGCGCCGTCGTCGCGGCGCTCTCGCTCTCACCCCGGAAGCGGCCGACGAAGTCGGGCTGCTTCGAGAGCCGCGAGAGGACGTCCCAGCGCTGCTCGCGCACGGCGAGCTCCGTCGCGAAGAGCACGACCTTCAGGTTGCGGCCGAGGTCGGGGAGGGCGCGCGTCTCGGCGTCGAGCGCCATGAGATCGTCGACGACGCTCGCGTCGAGCGCCGCGGCCGCGCAGCGCACCGCGACGCTGAGCAGATCCGCGCGCAGCGCGGGGCCGAGCGAGGGAGCGCGGCCGAGCGCGCGCGCTGCGGCGAGCACGACGGGGCCGCAGTGCCCCTCGCGGCGCTGCCGCGCCAGCATGACGCCGGCGTCGTAGAGCCGGCCGCTCTGCCGCAGCGCCTCCACGGCCGCCGAGAACGCGTCGGGGTCGTACGTCCCCCGCTCCGCCGCCGTGAGGAAGCCGTCGAGGCTGCGCAGGGCAGGGCACGCGGCCGCGCTGCCCGCGCGCCGGAGGTGCGGCAGCTTGCCGAGGACGTCGGCGATGCGCAGCGAGAGCGCGAGGGGGTAGGCGTCGCAGGCGGGCTCCTCGTAGCCGCCGAGCTCGACCCTGGCCTCGGTGCACGCGAGCGGTCTGGCGACCGCGGCGAGCGAGCGCGCGGTCCTCGCGACGAGCGGGTCGAGCCCAGGGACCGCGGCGAGGCCGGTCGGGAGCGGAGCGAGGAGCGCCGCGACCGCGGCGTCGTCCGCGTCCGGCGGCAGGAGGCCGCGGACGAGCGTCCAGAGGTCGCCCGCGAGGAAGGGGTGACCGGCCTCGGCCGCGAGCTGGGCGTCGATCGCGAGCAGCGCGCGGGCGTCCCGGCCCCAGGCGAGCGGCTGATCCGGGCGCAGCCCCCGCCGCCCGAACCGGAGGCCGAACGAGAGCGCGGCGATCGCCCGGCGCGCCGCGGCGGTGCCGCGCTCGGCGTCGCCCTCGAGGAAGTGGTAGGCGGCCGCGAGCGCGGCGGCGCTGACGTAGGCGCGCGCCGCGTCCTCGTCGCTCCGGGGCGAGCCCTCGGGCGCGAGCGCCGCGGTGAGGGAGCCCTCGGGCTCGCCGCGGGTGCGGAGGCCGAGGCCGAGCTGGAAGCTGTTCGCCCCTTCGAGGAGCCCGGCGCCGTACGAGACGTCGAAGCTGAGCGAGAAGACGCGGGTCGCGGTCTTCTCCTCGTAGCGGTAGGTCATGCGCGGCACGCGCAGGCCGCGGGCGTCGGCGGCGGCGAGGACGCTGTCGAGGGCGTCGCGCGCCTCGGCGCGCCGGCCGCCGGCGAAGTCGCGCACGGCGCCGACGAGGGCGAGCACGTCGCCCGTGTCGGCCGCCTGGCAGGCGTCGTCCGACGCCTTGCTCATGGCGCTTGCATAGGTCGACGGATCCGGGGCAATGCCGGCGCGGGCCTTCGCGATCTCGCCGAGGTACGAGAGCGCCCAGGCGACCCGGCTGCCGCTGTCGTTCGCGAGCGCGATGGCGTCCGGCGACGGCGGCCCACCCAGCACGGCGGCGCCGAGGAGCGAGGCGAGCAGCGCGAGGTCGGCCTGGTCGCGCAGCCCGAGGGCCGAGAACGCGCGGGCGTAGCCGACGAACAGGCCCCTGAGGTCGCCGCCGTCCCGCGCGGCGGGGAGCGACGCGAGCGCGTCGAGCAGCGCGCCGTCGGCGGGGCCTCGTCCGGCGCCGCCGCGCCGCGCCGGATCGTCGCGGAACGCCGCGGAGAGCCCGCGGAGCACCCGGCCGAGCGGGGCGCCGCTCCGCTCGGCGAAGCGCTCCGCGGTGGACGACTCGAGGAGCGCGCGGGCGAGCGCGTAGCCGCCGGTGAGCGCGTCGGCGAGGTCGCGGTCGACCCAGCCGGAGAGGCCTGCGGCGACGGTGGCCTCGGCGTCCGCGGTCGGGAGGGTGAAGCGCGGCGGAGCGACGCGCTCCGCCGCGCCGGCGGCGCGCGGCGCGCGTGCGGGCGCCGAGAGGAGATCGATCGCGTCGGAGAGGAGCGTCACGAGGAGCCGCGCCCGGCGCGCCCACGGGCCGTCGCCCTGCCTGTACCGAGGCGCGAGCAGGATCCGCCGGCGGACGTCGCCGAGCCGCGCGAGGGCGCGGCGGGCCTCGGGGCTCGGCCCGCGCCCGGCGGCGCAGGCGGCCCCGGCCGGCGGCGGCTTGCGCGAGCGCTCGGTGAGGAGCACGGCGAGGACGCCGTCGGCCAGCGCGGTGACGTCCTCGACGAGCTGGGGCGGCGGCGCCTCCGCGGCGTCGGCCGCGCCGGCGTCGGCATCGCGCGCCGCGAGCCCAGCGACGGCGCGCCGGAGCGCGTCGCGCGCCTGCCGGCGCTCCGGGGGGAACCTGGCTGCGTCGGTCGCCTGCGGATCCAGCCCGCCGGCGGCGCCGAGCGCGGCGTAGCGGGAGAGGCTCGCGGCGAGCGCCGCGAGGCCGGGGTAGGGCAGCGCCGGGGCGGACGCGAGCGCGCGCTCGATCTGCGCGGACGAGAACGCGAGATCCGGCGCCTGACCCGAGGCGAGCCGGTACAGCGCGTCGGCGGCATAGAGGCCGGCGACGCCCCAGCCGGCCTGCTCGGTGAGCTCGCCGCGGAGCTTGGCGGTGAGCGCGCCCTGCAGGGCGAGGAAGTGCGGGGGCTGCACCTCGGGCGGGTACGCCATGCCCGCGAAGACGCCGGCGAGCGCCGCGCCGAGGACGGCCTCCGGGTCGTGCGCCTCGGCCATGCGGCGCTGCACGGTGACCTGCGTGAGATCGACGATGGCGTCGCGGAGGGGCTCGTCGGCGAGCACCCCGGGGCTGTAGGCGAGGGGGATCAGCGCGAGCGCGCGGTAGCGGCGCGGCGCGGCCTCCGCGAGGGCGCGCAGCGCCGCGAGGTGCGCGAGCCCCAGCTCGGTGGCGCGCCGGTGGACGGCGCTGCCCGCCTGGCCTGCGGCGGGCGCGGGGCCGCGCTCGTGGAGCAGGCTGGGCGCGAGGGCCCACGTGGTGCTCGTCTGGTCGACGGCGCGGACGAGCGCCTCGTAGCGCGGCAGCCACGCGTCGAGCGGGAGCCGTCGTCCCGGCGCCGCCGCGGTGCTCGCGGGCGCAGCGCCAGGGTCGCCCGGGGCGAGGGCGCCGGCGAGCGCCGCGGCGAACACGAGGTCGCGCGGGCCTTCCATGGGGGGCGCGAGGTCCCGGCCGCAGCCGGGCGCCTTGCCGAGCAGGTCGTCGAGCGCGTCGCGCCGGTCCGCGGGGACGGCCCGCAGCACGGCCGCGCCGCGGGCGCGCCACGCCGCGCGGCCGTCGCGGGCCGTGCGCACGCGGAGGAGGTCGCCGTAAGGCATGTCGCCCGGCGCGGGCGGGGGGTCGAGCCGGGGGGCCGAGGACGCGAAGGGAGCGTCGTCCTCGGGCTCCTCGAGCGCGACGCCGGCGGTCGCGAGCAGCTGCAGCGCGTAGCGGCCGCGCAGGACCGGCTCGTCGTTCGGGTCGCGCCCCTTCACCGCGGCCGCGAGGGCGTCGGCCGCGGCCGCGGCCTCGACGTAGCGGAAGCGGCCGGCGGCGCCGAAGGCGCGGCGGACGAGCGTGGCGAGCGCGATGTCGTCCGCGACCCGCGAGAGCGACGCGTCGCCGCGCGCGATCGGCGCGAGGCCGGCCATGAACGGCGCGAGCGGATCGGCCGGAAAGAGCTGGACCGCGCCGTGGCGGGCGTGCGCGTGGACGAGGTGCTCGTACCCGAGGGCCTCACCGAGCGCGAGGAGCAGCGCGTCGGCGCCGAGGGCTCCGGGGGGCGGCAGCGGCGCGGAACGGAGCCATTTCGCCGCGTCCGCACGCGCTCGCGCCGTGGCGGAGGGCTCCGCGCCCGCCTCGACGATGACCGCGGCGCGGGGGCCGGTCCCGCCGCGCCGGTCGAGGTCGCGGAGCAAGAGCGCCCACGGGTCGTCGGCGTCGCGGAAGGCGCGGGCCGCGACATAGCCGAGGGCAAGCTCGCGCGGGGGCCGGCCCTCCGCGAGGGCCGAGGCGAGGGCGCGCTCGCACGCGTCGAGGTGCGCAGGATCGCACTGAGCGGCCTGCGGCGGCGTGGCGGCCGGGGAGGCCGCGCCCCCGCAGCCGGCGGCGAGCAGCGCGAGGAGCACCGCGGAGCAGAGCGGGAGAGCGCGCGGCGAGGAGGACACGCGATCGTGCAGCATGGCGCGCGCGCGACCTTACACGAAGACCGCGGCATGGCCGCGATCGTCTCGCGGACGGAGGAGCTCGGCCGCCCTGCACCCCGCCAGGTTGCGGTGTCCCCGAGGATCCGTTACCAGATCATTGTACCTCGACGCGACAGGGGCACCGCATGGCGATTTCTCCCGAGGACATCGTTCCGCTGAGCCAGGCGGAGGCCCGGCTCACGGAGCTCGCAGACGAGGTTCGCGCGGGTCACGAGAAGATCCTCACGCGGAACGGGGAGGGGTACATCGCCCTCGTCGACGCACGCAGGCTGGACCACTATCACCGCCTCGAACGCGAGCACATTCACCTCACGCTCCTGGAGGAGGTGGATCGGGGCCTCGACGATATCGAGGCCGGGCGCACGATGAGTGTGGAGGAGCTCCGCGCCAAGTACCGCCGATGAGCCGCCGCGCCACTGTTCGGGTCACCGAGAACTTCGAGCGGAACCTGGACGAGATCCGGCGGTTTCTGGAGGAGGCGGGGCTCTCTTCCGCTTTCGGCGATCTTCTGGATCTCGTCTTCGAGGACGTGATCCCGAGCCTGGAAGTCTCGCCCCTGCTCGGATTCGACTTCCTTGCGCGTGCGCCACAGTCCGCGGAGGTCGAGGCGCGGATCCTGGCGCTGAAGCGCCGCCTCGGCTCCGACTCGTCGCTGCGGGAGTACATCGCTGGTGAGTACCTGTTGCTCTACGCGCTCAGCGGTGAGCGGATCCATCTGCTGGCCATCAAGCACCATCGCCAGCTCTCGTTCGATTTGCAGGCGCTCTGGCGCCGGTGATCGCACACCGGTCGCCGACTTTCCTTGCTGTCGTCGATCGCTCGTGCCGTCTGGGACGCGTTCCGCGGAGCCTTGCCGTGCCTCGCGGGAGGGCGCGTATCTCCGGTGCGGCGCCCGGACCGGGCAACCCTGTCTTCCTGCCCCCGGAGCGCCATGCTACTTGCGCGATATGCAACGGGCTTCGGAGCGACGAGGTGCCGGCGGCGCGGGGGGCGGCGGGAGCGTCGGTTGCGGGGCGCGCGGCGCCGCCGCGGCGCTCGGGCTCGTGATCCTCGCGCTCTCGGCGTGCAGCGAGGGCGAAGGCGGGTATGCCGGGACGACCGCGCGCGTCGGCAAGGACACAGAGACGCTCTACATCAACAACGGCAGCGAGCCCGAGTACCTGGATCCAGGGAAATCCAACGACTCGGCGAGCTCCACGCTCGTGCAGCAGATGTTCGAGGGGCTGACGACCTACGGCGCCGGCGACCTCCGCCCGGTGCAGGGGGTCGCGACCCACTGGGAGCAGAGCGACGACAACCGGCTCTTCCGGTTCCACCTGCGGCCGGAGGCGCGCTGGTCGGACGGCAAGCCGGTGACGGCGCACGACTTCGAGTACGCGTGGAAGCGGGTGCTGCGCCCCTCCACGGCCTCGCTCGCCGCGACGAACCTCTACGTCCTGAAGAACGGCGAGCTGTTCAGCCTCGGCAAGCTCAAGGCGCTGCGGGAGGCCGCGCCCCTCCGCGCGGCCCCCCGGCCCGACGCGCCGTCCGCGCTCGATCTGCCGAAGGGGGCGTTCGTCGTGGTGCTGGCGCGCTCGCCGATCCAGGTGGACACAGCGATCGCGCCCCTCGCGGCGCTGCCGGAGGGCTCCGCCGCCGTGACGTTCGCGAAGGGCGACGCGAAGGGCGGCGCAGGCGATCGGCTCTCGTTCGGCGCAGCGGGAGGCGGCTCAGCAGGAGGCGGCGCGGCAGGGGGCGACGCGGCCGCTGGCGGCGCGGCGCCGCTCGGCTCGGCGCCCGGCGGCGGCTGGCAGGGCGCCGTCGTCGACATCGTCCGCGTGGGCCCGCCGTGCAAGTGCAACGGCGCCGCCGACCGGTGGTTCGAGATCGAGCGGGGCGGCGCGCGCGGCTTCCTCCCGGGCTGCGCGCTCGTCCCCCCCGCGGGCAACGGCAACCCGGGCAAGGAGAGCGCGGGCGGCGCGCCGCGGTCGGAGGCGTACGCCGTCGTCACGCCGCACACGAGCCTCCCCACGTACGAACCCGCGGCGCCGCCCTCCGGCAGCGCCGCGCAAGGCGACCCCCCCGTGGGCTTCGTGCCCGACGCGCTGCTCGTCGAGGACGACGGCGCTGTCGGCGTCCGGGCAACGGACGACCTGACGCTCGACGTGCAGCTGGAACAGCCCACGCCCTACTTCACCGATCTCACCAGCTACGTGACGCTCTTCCCCGTGCGCAAGGACGTGATCGAGGCGTTCGAGAAGCGCGGCGAGCCCGAGCTCTGGTTCCGCCCCGAGAACATCGTGGTCAACGGCCCTTACACGCTCGATGAGTGGAAGTTCCGTTACGAGATCACGATGAAGCGGAATCCGATGTACTGGAACCACGACAAGCTGAAGATCCACCGCGTCGTGTGGCTGGAGGTCGAGCTCTACAACGCCACGATGAACATCTACAAGGCGGGGGATCTCGACTACCTGGGCGACAACACCTCGCTGCCCGCCGAGCACATGGACTGGCTGTCGACCAAGCGGGATTTCCAGCGGTACCCGTACCTCTCCATCTACTGGTTCGAGTTCAACACGAAGAAGCCGCCGGTCGACGACGCCCGCGTCCGCTGGGCGCTCAACCTCGCGGTCGACAAGCGGCAGATCGTCGAGAAGGTCACGCGGGCGGGGCAGATGCCGGCCACGCACTACGTCCCGGACTACACAGGATCGGGCTATGACGAGGCGGTCGCCGAGGACAGGAAGCTCGGGGTCGATCCGTTCTCGTCGCCGGACGTCTCGTTCAACCCCGAGCGCGCCCGCGCGATGCTCGCCGAGGCGGGGTACGAGGTCGTCCGGGAGGGCGACGGGTACCGGGCGAAGAGCTTCCCGGCGCTCGAGCTCCTCTACAACACGAGCGAGGGCCACAAGCAGATCGCTGTCGCGGTCCAGGACATGTGGAAGCGTCACCTCGGCATCTCGGTCACGCTGCGGAACGAGGAGTGGAAGGTGATGCTCAAGAACGTGCGCGACGGTCACTACCAGGTCGTGCGGTTCGGCTGGATCGGCGAGTACAACCACCCGGCGACGTGGCTCGGCACGCTGCTCTCGTACAGCCCGCAGAACCGGACCGGATGGGCCGACCAGGAGTTCGACGATCTGATGCGCGCCGCCGCGGCGACGGCCGATCCGAAGGAGAGCATCCGCGCGTTCCGCAAGGCGGAGAAGCGGGCCCTCGACGGCATGCCCAAGCTGCCGCTCTACTTCTACACGAAGTCGACGCTGGTGAAGCCGTGGGTCAAGGGGTTCAAGGGCAACTCGCGCGGCCTTCAGCTCGTCAAGTGGCTGTGGAACGACCCGAGCTGGCGCGACAACCCGTCGAACGAGACCGCGTCTCCGGAGCTCGAGTTCCCGACGCCGGGGCGGCTCGGCGCGCCCTGACGTGGACTGACGTGGCGGACGTGCCCTGACGTGACTGCGGCGCCGGGCCGGCCGCGCCCTGAGGTCCCCGTTGACGCGGCGGCCTGTGCCGTGGCCTCATCGACGCGAGCGCGGTACAGACCCTCTCGGGAGAACGACATGAGCAAGACGATCCTGGTCACCGGAGGCGCGGGCTACATCGGCTCGCACACCTGCGTGGAGCTCCTCCACGCGGGCTACCGGGTGGTGATCCTCGACAACCTCTGCAACAGCCGCAAGGCGGCGGTGGAGCGGGTGGAGCGGATCGCCGGGAAGCCGGTGACATTCATCCAGGGCGACATCCGCGACGCGGCGCTCCTGGATCGGCTGCTCACCGAGCACCCGATCGACGCGACGATCCACTTCGCGGGGCTGAAGGCCGTCGGCGAGTCGGTCGAGAAGCCGCTCTCGTACTACGAGAACAACGTCGCGGGGACCGTGTGCCTGCTCAAGGCGCTCGACGCGCGGGGCGCGCGAAAGCTGGTGTTCAGCTCGTCCGCCACCGTCTACGGCGATCCCGAGCGCGTGCCGCTCGACGAGGGGAGCCGGCTCGGGCCGACCAACCCCTACGGGCAGTCCAAGTTCATGGTGGAGCAGATCCTCCGCGACGTGGCGGCCACCGGGGGCTGGTCGCTCGGGTCGCTGCGCTACTTCAACCCCGTGGGCGCCCACGAGAGCGGGCTCATCGGGGAGGATCCGAACGGGATCCCGAACAACCTCACGCCGTTCATCACCCAGGTCCTCGTGGGGCGGCGCGACAAGCTCCGGGTGTTCGGGGGCGACTGGCCGACGCCGGACGGCACCGGCGTGCGCGACTACATCCACGTGGTCGACCTCGCGCTCGGGCACCTCGCCGCCCTGAACCGCATCTTCACCGTCGGCGATAGCTTCACCGTCAACCTCGGCACCGGGCGGGGACACTCCGTGCTGGAGATGGTCGCCGCGTTCGAGAAGGTCAGCGGGAGGCGCGTCGCCCACGAGATCGTGGCGCGCCGCCCCGGGGACGTTGCCTCGGTGTACGCGGATCCGGCGCGCGCGGTGAAGCTCCTCGGCTGGCGCGCGGAGCGAGATCTCGAGACCATGTGCCGCGACAGCTGGCGCTGGCAGGAGCAGAACCCGAAGGGGTTCGCCGATTAGGGCCGCGGATCTATCCCTTGTGCCCTCGCGCCGCTGCGGCGCGCTGCTGCTCGCAGCCCTCTCGTGCCCGCTCGCGGCCTGCGCGGGCGAGGCCGAGGGCTACGTCGGGACGACGGCGCGCGTCGGCAAGGACGTCACGACCTTCTACGTCAACAACGCCGACGAGCCGGAGTACCTCGATCCCGGCAAGGCCGCCGACACGGTGAGCATGACGCTGCTCCACCAGATGTTCGAGGGGCTGACCAGCTACGCGCCTGGCGATCTCCACGCGGCGCAGGGGGTCGCGACGCGCTGGGAGCGCAGCGACGACAACCGGTTCTTCCGGTTCCACCTGCGGCCGGAGGCGCGCTGGTCCGACGGCAAACCGGTGACGGCGCACGACTTCGAGTACGCGTGGAAGCGGGTGCTGCGCCCCTCCACGGCCTCGCTCGCCGCGACGAACCTGCACGTCCTGAAGAACGGCGAGCTGTTCAACCTGGGCAAGCTGAAGGCGCTGCGCGAGGACGCGACGCTGCGCCGCGCGCCTCGGCCCGACGCGCCGCCCGCGCTGTCGTTGCCGCGGGGCGCGTTCGTCGTCGTGCTCGGCCAGTCGCCCGCCCGGGTGACGTCGGCGGTGGCGCCCCTCGCGGCGCCGCCTCCCGGGGTGACCTCGGTGACGTACGCCGAGCCCGACGAGGCGACCGGCGTTGGCGAGCGGCTCTCGTTCGACGCGGCCGGCGCGGCCCCGCCGCCCGCGCCGCGCGACGCCACCCCTGGCGGCGGGTGGCGGGGCGCCGAGGTCGCCCTCCTCGCGGCCGGTCCGCCGGTCGCTTGCAACGGCGCGGCCGACCGCTGGTTCGAGATCGAGGGGCCAGCGGGCCGCGGCTTCCTCCCGGGCTGCCTGCTCGCCCCCGTGGACGCCGCCGCCTACGCGCTGGTCGCGCCCCACGCGGATCTCCCCACGTACGACCCCGCCGCGCCTCGGCGCGACGCGCCTCCTTCCGGCTCCGGCGGGGCGACCGGCTTCGTCGCCTCGTCGTCGCTCGTGGAGGACGACGCCGCCGTGGGCGTGCGGGCCCGCGACGACCTGACCCTCGACGTCGAGCTCGAGAAGCCGACCCCGTACTTCACCGATCTCACGAGCTTCGTCACCCTGTTCCCGGTGCGCCGCGACGTCGTCGAGCCGTTCGAGGCGCGCGGCGAGCCGGAGCTCTGGTTTCGCCCCGAGAACATCGTGGTCAACGGGCCTTATCGGCTCGACGAGTGGAAGTTCCGGTACGAGATCACGATGGACCGGAACCCTTTGTACTGGGGCCATGACGCGCTCCGGATCCACCGGATCGTCTGGATGGAGATCGCCCAGTACAACGCCACCCTGCAGCTCTACAAGGCGGGGGACATCGACTACCTGGGAGACAACTGCGAGCTCCCTTATGACCACCTCGGCTGGCTGTCCGGGAAGAAGGATCTCCGGCGCACCGAGTTCCTCTCCACGGTGTATTACGAGCTCAACACGAGGAAGCCGCCGGTCGACGATCCGCGCGTCCGGTGGGCGCTGAACCTCGCGATCGACAAGCGGGAGCTCGTCGAGAAGATCACGCGGCTCGGGAAGCCGGCGACCCACTACGTGCCCGACATCACCGGATCTGGCTATGCCGAGCAGGCGGCGGAGGACAGGGCGCGCGGCGCGGATCCGTTCTCGAGCCCCGAGGTCGGCCACGACCCGGCGCGCGCCCGCGCGCTGCTCGCCGAGGCGGGGTACGAGGTCGTCCGCGAGGGAGACGAGCTGCGGGCGAAGGGGTTTCCGCCGCTCGAGATCCTCTACAACACGGGGGAGGGGCACGCGCAGGTCGCCGTGGCCATCCAGGACATGTGGAAGCGCCACCTCGGGGTCTCCGCGGCGCTGCGGAGCGAGGAGTGGCGCGTGATGCTCAAGGACCTCCGTGACGGCAACTTCCAGGTGATCCGGCTGGGCTGGCTGGCCGACTACAACCATCCGCAGACGTGGCTCGGGACGTTCCTGTCCCAGAGCCCCCAGAACCGGAGCGGCTGGGCGGACGCGGAGTTCGACAAGGCGGTCGCCGAGGCGGCCGCGACGGCCGATCTCGGGGAGAGCATCCGGCGCTTCCGGGCGGCCGAGCGGCGGGCGCTCGACGGGATGTGCAGGATACCGCTCTACTTCGAGGAGAAGCCGACCCTGGTGAAGCCGTGGGTGAGGGGGTACATCCCCAACGCGCGGAACACGCAGCTCATCAAATGGCTCTGGATCGACCCGGACTGGCAGAAGGGGCCGGCCGGAGAGCCGCCGCCCGTGCTGGAGCTGCCGCCGCCGGGGCGGCTGGGCGGGGGGCAGTGAGCGATCCCGGCGCGCCCCCCTTGAAGTAGCGGCGGGCCGGGCGCTCAGCGCTCCAGCAGCTCTGCCACCGAGTCGAGCACCCGCCGGTCCGAGAGCATCCAGCGGTGCAGCGCGACCGGCACGGCGCGCGTTGTGCGGGCGCCGGGGAGCTCGCTGGAGCGGGCGGGGACGATCATCACGTCGAAAGGCGTGTAGAGCACGT